>CAZWSE010000001.1:0-23803 GCA_964636575.1 uncultured Sulfitobacter sp.
CCAGCCGCTGCACATGGTGATGAAGCTGACGCGGGCGAAACTGGAAAGCCTTGTGGGCGACCTGATCAAAGCCTCGATGAAGCCATGCCAAGCGGCGTTGAAAGACGCGGGCCTGTCCACGTCTGACATCGACGAAGTTGTCTTGGTCGGCGGTATGACACGGATGCCAAAGGTCATCGAAGAGGTCACCAAGTTCTTCGGAAAAGAGCCGCACAAGGGTGTGAACCCTGATGAAGTTGTGGCCATGGGTGCCGCGATCCAAGCCGGTGTTCTGCAAGGCGACGTGAAAGACGTTGTTCTGCTGGACGTGACACCACTGTCGCTGGGTATTGAAACGCTCGGCGGGGTTTTCACCCGTCTGATCGACCGCAACACAACGATCCCGACAAAGAAATCGCAGATTTTCTCGACGGCGGAAGACAACCAGAACGCTGTGACCATCCGCGTGTTCCAAGGCGAACGCGAAATGGCAGCAGACAACAAAATTCTGGGGGCCTTCAACCTTGAAAACATCCCACCTGCACCACGCGGGTTGCCGCAAATCGAAGTGACTTTCGACATCGACGCCAACGGCATCGTATCGGTTGGCGCGCTTGATAAAGGCACGATGAAGGAACAGAAGATCACCATCCAAGCCTCGGGCGGGCTGTCTGATGCGGATATTGAACAAATGGTTCAAGACGCGGAAGACAACGCAGAGGCGGATAAAGATCGCCGCGAGCTGATCGAAGCGAAAAACCAAGCCGAAAGCTTGATCCACTCGACCGAGAAATCGATGGAAGAGCACGCGGACAAGGTTGATCCGACGACGATTGAGGCGATTGAGCTGGCGATTGCAGCCCTGAAAGACGATCTGGAAACAGACTCGGCTGAGAAGATCAAATCGGGCATCCAGAACGTCACGGAAGCCGCGATGAAGCTGGGCGAAGCGATCTATAAGGCCAGCCAGTCCGAAGAAGGCGAAGAGCCTCGGGCCGCTGACGAAGGTGGCGACGATGATATCCTCGACGCTGAATTCGAAGATCTGGACGACGACAAGCGTAGCTAAGGCTCCGTTGGAAACATGAACAGGGCCGGTCCGCTTTAACCGGACCGGCCTCATTCATTTCCGCATAAAGGAATATTCCAATGGCAAAACGTGATTACTACGAGACCTTAGGCATTGCCAAAGGCGCCTCGGCTGATGAAATCAAGAAAGCCTACCGCACCAAAGCCAAAGAGCTTCATCCCGATCGCAACGCCGACAATCCAGACGCAGAAGCCAAGTTCAAAGAAGCGAACGAAGCCTACGAAGTCCTGAAAGACGGCGACAAGAAAGCAGCCTACGACCGCTATGGCCATGCAGCCTTTGAAGGTGGCATGGGTGGCGGTGGTCGCCCCGGTGGCGGCTTTGGCGGCGGTGGACAGGGTGACTTTTCCAGCGCGTTTTCGGATGTGTTCGACGATCTGTTCGGCGACTTCATGGGCGGACGTGGCGGCCAAGGCGGCGGACGCGCAACCCGTGGGTCCGACCTGCGGTACAACCTGCGCATATCGCTTGAAGACGCGTATAACGGGATGCAAAAGACGATCAACGTGCCCACAGCCGTCGGGTGTGGGTCGTGCAACGGCACCGGATCCGAAGGCGGATCCGAACCACAGACCTGCCCGACCTGTTCCGGCATGGGCAAGGTCCGTGCGCAACAAGGGTTCTTCACGGTCGAACGTACCTGCCCGACATGTTCCGGCATTGGTCAGATCATCAAGAACCCCTGCAAAACCTGTTCCGGTCATGGCCGCGTTGAAAAAGACCGCGCCTTGTCGGTGAACATCCCGCCCGGCGTTGAAACGGGCACACGTATCCGTTTGGGCGGCGAGGGTGAGGCCGGTCTGCGCGGTGGACCTGCCGGTGATCTCTATATTTTTGTTGAGGTCGCGGATCACGAATTGTTCGAACGCGATAGCGTGGACCTGCATTGCCGCGTGCCTGTGTCGATGACCTCTGCCGCTTTGGGGGGCAGCATCGAAGTGCCGACCATTGATGGCGGTCGCGGTCGGGTCCAAATCCCGCCGGGCAGTCAGTCCGGCCGTCAAATGCGTTTGCGCGGCAAAGGTATGCCTGCCTTGCGTGGCGGCGGCACCGGTGACATGTTCATTGAACTGGCCGTTGAGACACCAGTGAATCTGACCGCCCGACAGAAAGAACTGCTGAACGAATTTGAAGAACTGGCCGAGAACAACAATCCCGAATCGTCCAGCTTCTTTTCATCAGTGAAGAACTTCTGGGATTCGATGAAGGGTTAGTCTTTCCATCCAGATCAGACCATCAGAAAGGCCTCTCGGAAACGAGGGGCCTTTTTCGTTAACCTTTTGCAACGGCCGCCAGATTGCGAATTTTCGGTGTACGGGTTGTGTACAGCTTGTGTACGGGTTGTGCTTGTTAACACTTGGGTAACTCTGCCGCGTTAACCTTATGGCTATGACGGTGAAACGCTCCTCCGAGTTTGCGGAACAGTCCCTGCCATTCGATGTGAATGAGACTGGGACCGCGGCGATTCCCGTTGGCAAATTGCCATCCTATATCGCCAACCACCGCAGCCGTTTGAGGGCGCGTTTTATGGCCGGCGGGCCTGATGCAATGCCCGATTACGAGCTTCTCGAACTCGTCCTTTTCCGCGCCATTCCCCGCCGCGACGTGAAGCCGTTGGCCCACGAATTGATGACCGTTTTTGGGGATTTCAACCGCGTGGTCTCTGCCGCAGAAGACAGGCTGCGCAACGTCAAAGGTGTCGGTGACGCCGTGGTGATAGAGCTTAAACTGATGGAAGCTGCCGCCCAACGTCTTGCCCGATCTCGGGTCATGCAACGCCATGTGATTTCCAGTTGGGACGCCGTTCTGGACTATTGCCACACAACGATGGCGCACCGCGAAACGGAACAATTTCGGGTACTGTATCTTGACCGTAAAAACACCCTGATCGCCGATGAAGAACAGGCCAAGGGCACCGTCGACCATGTACCCGTCTATCCCCGCGAAGTCGCCAAGCGGGCGCTTGAGCTGAACGCCAGTGCATTGATTTTAGTGCATAATCACCCGTCGGGCGACCCGACCCCATCCCAATCCGACATTGATATGACCCTTCAGATAGAAGCGGCATTGGGTGCGATTGGTGTCACCATTCACGATCATCTCATCATCGGAAAATCGAACGAGCTTAGCTTTAAGTCCGAAGGCCTGATCTAGCGGACCCAGACCTCTACCCGTCTGTTCACATGCCGCCCCAGATCACTGTCGTCACACGCCATTGGCATGGCTTCCCCGAACGCATCCGTTTGCATGTCGACACGGGCCAAGGCTGTACGATCCGCGATCAATTCAACCTCTGCTCTCACGGTTTCAGCCCGTTTGAGCGAAATTGCGAGGTTGGCTGTGCCAGAGCCGACACCGTCGCTGAACCCGACAAAAAGAAGTTCTCGTTCTGCGAATTGCCCCGCCTTGATGGCCCGTGCCAACAGACGGACATTCGACTTGGATTGGGCGTTCAACTGCGTTGATCCGTCTTCAAACCGGAACGAGACGGTTAGCCTGGATTTGCCTTCAAGCACACCGACCATGCGGCGGGCGACTGAGACACCAAGATCCGGCTCAATCACCCGAATCGCGTTCAGAAACCGAACACCCTGTTCGTTGATCTTGATCTCTTCCAGAAGCTGGTCCACCAGCCCCGATCGTCTGATAATTGTCTGAGCGGAAACGGTTTTTGTGAAAGCAATAAAGTCTCGCGCGAGGGGCGGGAGACGTCGACCGGGCGTGTAAAGATACAGCGGCATCGTCAACGGGTAGTCTTCGGTTTTGATGCTGCGCCGCGTCGCCGTGGAGGCGTATCCGCAGCTTCCGCTGAGGGTCAGTGACTGGCCCTGCCCGAGCATTGAGAACGGAGACAAGGCAAGATCCTTCACGTCTTTGACCGCCTCACTGTCGCTAACAGTAGACCCTTCTTCTAGCCCAAGTGCAGCACGAGCGGGCTGGCGCAGGCCGCTGTTTTCAGTCGGTTCCCGCAGCAAAATCGGAGTGTCGATACCACCAAGGTCTGCCCAATTTGTAATCCCCTGGGACAGAACAAGCCGCAGGTCTGGAATTGAAATTGCTCTGACGGGGTTTCTAAGGCGTACGACTGGAACCACCGCATCCAATGCAAACACGGAGCTTCTGGTGGGCGTCAGAAAATCGCCGATATGGTTTTCCATCGCCGCCTGACGTTCGCCTTCCACCATTTCACGGCGAGACAATACGATTTCCGAACCTCCGTTGATCAGGTCTTCAAAGGCCCCTGCCGATGCCATTGGGGCCAGCTCGATAACGCCCACGCGGCGTCCTGTTTGATCTGTCATTTCAAACTGGATGATGTCTTTGCCATCGCCGCTGCGACGCACACTATAGTCTTTGCGCTGGCCAAAGGCCTGTATCAACGCCGGTAAAAGTATATCGTGTATGCCTTCCAAGCCGCTGATCCGAAAGGACTGATCAATGGCATCAAGGCTTGGACAGGCCTCGCTGATACAGGTCACATGATCTGCATTGACGGTCAGCACACCATATTTGGTTTCGATCCGGTACAGGTCCCCGTCGAAGTCCAAAAGCTCTCCTGTTACGGAGTTTGCACTGTCAGTTCCTTGCAGCGTTACCTGTTCGGCCCATACAGAGCCGGTCCAAACAAACGCGAAAAATGCAGCCCAGAGGGCCGCAGATTTCAACTTATACAAAGAGTTTCTCCCCGTGGTCGCTTAGTTGCTAGCGACTTTCAGGTCTTGGAGAAGATTATTCAACACAAGAAAGTCGCCAATCGCATCACAGGATGGGACAGTCAGGGTTATATCGCGGGAAACGATGTCGCCGCCTTTGATCGCTTCAAAGGACTGAGCGTCGATTTCCTGCGCGCAATTTGAGGAGGTCACTTCCGCCTCAATGCTGAGATCAACTTCGCCGTTTCCGGACATCATCCCGCTTGGAAATGTGTAAACCTCTGCCAGCATGGGGTCAGGCGCGTTTTCATCGCCAAGGCTGGTCAAAAACCCGCCTTTGCCTGTTGCTGCAAATTCAGCATTGCGAGGCGTACCGGCCCAAACGTGGCCTTCAGAATCGTAGTCAGCGCCAAATTCACGTGCGTGCATCTGGAACCCGCTGTCGCCTTTCCACTGGACCACGGCGCGATCGTAGAAGGATACGGAAGACACATGCGATTTCACGACTGCACCGTCGCCATTGCTGAATGCCATGATAAACACGGCCTGTTCTTGCAATGCCGGGACGGTCACATCCATCTGTCCTGCGTCATCTGTCGTTTGTGTGAATATCAAGCCTTCGTGCAAGATCGTCAGACGTTCGTTCGAAAAACACGGTGCATCCAGTGCGATATCAACCATCGCAGCAGCGACCGGCGTTGCGGAGACTGAAATTTCACATGATGGCTCAAGCGATGTGTCTTGGGTCACGGTTTCTGGCTTGCCTGCATCGTAGGCCACCTGCGCAATGGATTCAGATTCCAGTTCCGCCGGAGTCTTGGATCGGAGAATGTTTGGAACGACCGATGCCGAGGTCAGCTCAATTTCTTGAACATCTACAAACTGACCGATGTTGCTAAGCTCTCTGCTGGACTGGCTTTGCGTTGGTTCGCTCAATCGCTGCGTCGCGGGTTCACCGCTTTGCATGATGTATCCAATTCCAAGCGCACAGGCCAACGTCCCGCCCGCGGTCACAATACGTCTGACTTGCGACATGTTTCTCTCCTGACCACACTCTTTGACGGTCAGAATTGCATCCGATCAAGGCAGCGCTATGGCCCTAAAGCGGAGTCATTGGGTCAAGAATAGGGCGAAGATCAGGCAAGTCGTCCGTGGCAATGTTTGAATTTTTTGCCGGATCCACAGGGGCACGGATCGTTTCGGCCCGGATTTCCCCACGTTGAAGGGTCCGTTTCGTCAAACCCGTTTTCGGGGTTCGTCGCAGGTGGAAGCTCTTCGTCTTGAGCCTCGGCAGAGTCTGCGATTTGTCCACGCGCCTGTGCCAGCATTTGTGCTTGTTCTTCATCAGACAAAGGTCGGATCATCGCAAGCTGCTGCGTTACTGTTTCCCGAAGCCCGTCGAGCAGGCCCTCAAACAGTTGGAACGCTTCGTTCTTAAACTCGTTCAGCGGGTCGCGCTGCGCATACCCACGGAAGCCCACGACGGATCGGAGATGTTCCAGCGTCAGCAGGTGTTCCCGCCACTTGCTGTCGATGGTTTGCAAAAGGATCTGCTTTTCGATCATGCGAATGTTCTCTTCGCCGAACATCTCAACCTTTTCGGCCATCACACCGTTAGACGCCTCAGTCAGCCGCTCGATGATTATTTCGTCATCGACACCTTCTTCTTCGATCCATTCCAGAACCGGCGCATCCACGCCCAGCTTTTCGATGGTCGCAGCATAGAGCCCTTGGCCGTCCCATTGTTCGGCGTAGGTTTTGGGCGGCATGAAGGTATCGACCATATCCTCGATCACCTGTTCGCGCATATCGCTGGTGATTTCGGAGATGTCTTGCGATTCCATGATCTCACGACGTTGGCCGAAGATCACTTTGCGCTGGTCATTCATCACATCGTCGAATTTCAGCACGTTCTTACGCATGTCGAAGTTGCGACCTTCGACTTTCGCTTGTGCCCGTTCGAGTGACTTGTTGACCCAAGGGTGAACAATCGCTTCTCCTTCTTTCATGCCAAGCGAAGACAGCACTTTGTCCAGACGCTCTGACCCGAAGATGCGCATCAGATCGTCATCTAGGGACAGGTAGAACGACGTTTTGCCCGGATCGCCCTGTCGCCCTGACCGACCACGCAGCTGGTTGTCGATACGGCGACTTTCGTGGCGTTCGGACGCAAGAACGAAAAGCCCACCCGCAGCCAGAACCTTCTCTTTTTCGGCGGCGTGCTTGGCTTCTTCCTCAGCCCGTAGCTTTTCGGGATCCGCATCTGGATCGGCAGCCAATGCAGCCAACACTTTCATCTCGGCATTGCCGCCAAGCTGAATGTCGGTCCCGCGACCGGCCATGTTGGTCGCGATGGTGACCGCGCCCAGTTTGCCGGCGTCGCCGACGATTTGCGCTTCTTGTTCGTGCTGGCGGGCGTTCAGAACGTTGTGTTCCACGCCTTCTTTCTTCAGCATTTCCGAAATCATCTCAGACTTCTCAATCGACGTGGTCCCGACGAGCACGGGCTGACCCAGTTCATGCGCCTCTTTGATCGAGACGATCATAGCTTGATATTTCTCACCAGCCGTCCGGTAGACCTGATCGTCTTCGTCCAGACGTGCAATCGGGCGGTTGGTCGGAATCTCAACAACGCCAAGACCGTAGATTTCCTGAAACTCTTCAGCCTCTGTGCTGGCTGTACCCGTCATGCCGGACAGCGTGTCATATAGCCGGAAGTAGTTCTGGAACGTCACAGAGGCGAGCGTCACGTTTTCGGACAGGATGTTGGTGCCTTCTTTGGCCTCAATCGCTTGGTGCAGACCATCTGACAGACGGCGACCTGGCATCATGCGGCCCGTAAATTCGTCGATCAGCATGACCTCGCCATCGCGTACGATGTAGTCTTTGTCGCGTTGGAACAGCTTGTGTGCGCGCAGACCTTGGTTGACGTGGTGCACAAGCGTGGTGCTTTCAGGATCATAGAGCGTTTGACCCTCTTCCAACATCCCGCGCGCCGTGAGTTGTTCTTCCAAGAACTCGTTGCCTTCATCGGTGAAGGTGACGTTCTTTGTTTTCTCGTCCAGTTCGTAGTGCTCTTCTTGCAAAAGCGGGATGATACCGTCCATGGTTTTGTACATTTCGGACCGGTCTTGCGCGGGGCCGGAAATAATCAGCGGTGTCCGTGCTTCGTCGATCAGGATGCTGTCCACCTCATCTACAATCGCAAAGTTATGGCCGCGCTGGAACATCTCGGACAGGTCGGCCTTCATGTTGTCGCGCAAGTAGTCGAACCCAAGCTCGTTGTTGGTGGCATATGTGATATCGCAGGCATATGCCTCGCGCTTTTCGTCATCTGGCTGGCGAGGATAGACTGTGCCTGTTGTCATACCGAGTGCCGAGAACACCATTGCCATCCAATCGGCATCACGCTTCACCAGATAGTCGTTCACGGTAACGACATGCACGCCTTTGCCGGACAATGCGTTTAGGTACGCAGGCAAGGTCGCCACAAGGGTTTTGCCTTCACCTGTTTTCATCTCGGCGATGTTGCCTTGGTGCATGAACATGCCGCCCATAAGTTGCACATCAAACGCCCGCAGGCCCAGCGCGCGCTTGGCCGCTTCGCGACAGTTGGCGAAGGCTTCGGGCAGAAGGTCATCAAGGCTTTCGCCACCCTTTGCACGTTCGGACAATTCGCGGGTCTTTTCGATCAGTCCTGCGTCGCTGAGTGCCTCAAATTCAGGCTCCAAAGCGTTGATTTTGTCGATAACGGGTTTCGCCGCTTTGATCTTGCGGTCATTCGGTGTTCCGAACACTTTTTTCGTAATGGTTCCGATACCGAACATGCGCTCTCCAGCCGATCTTTCGTTTCTTTGGCCTGATCCGCTTGCCCGTCCTGCACGCAGCCCATAGATACGAGGGTGAAGACGGCACAAATAGGCCTTAAGGGCATGTAAGGGGCCGTGTATATAGTGTCAACGTCGCGGGTCCCCGCGCTATAAAATCAAGGACCAATCCATGCAAAAACGTCTCAACTTCCTTAGTGCGGCTGCCGTTGGGCTGGTCATGGCTTTCCCGGTCGCAGCACAAGACACACCAACCGCTGACACTGTTGTTGCGACTGTGAACGGCACTGACATCACATTGGGCCACATGATCGTGGCCCGCGCGACCCTCCCAGAGCAGTACCAACAACTGCCGGACGACATCTTGTTCCGCGGGATTTTGGATCAATTGGTGCAGCAAACTGCCTTATCTCAGACTTTGGACAGCGAACTGCCTGCCCGTATCGCTCTGTCACTGGAAAACGAGCGTCGTTCTTTGATGGCAGGTGAAGCCATTGAGGGTGTTCTTGTAGAGATCACCACGGAAGCCGCCATTCAGGCCGCATATGATGAGAAATACAGCAACGTCGAACAGGCTGAGGAATACAACGCCTCACATATTCTTGTTGAAACCGAGGAAGAGGCCCTTGCCCTGAAGGCCCAGCTGGACGGTGGCGCTGATTTCGCAACCTTGGCCAAAGAAAAGTCGACCGGCCCATCTGGCCCTCAAGGAGGTGCATTAGGCTGGTTTGGGTCTGGCATGATGGTCCCCGCCTTTGAGGCTGCCGTGATCGCTTTGGCCCCTGGTGCTGTGTCCGACCCCGTGCAAACGCAGTTTGGCTGGCATGTCATCACCTTGAACGAGACCCGCAAGACATCCGCCCCGAGCTTGGATGAAGTCCGCGAAGAGCTGACCCAAGAGGTTCAGAAGGCCGCTGTTGAATTGCACATCGACGGTGTCGTTGAAGGCGCTGAAGTCGATCGCAGCGCGTCTGAGGCGATTGATCCAACCGTTCTCAAACAGCTTGATCTGGTTGAATAAGCCAAAATGGCGAGCATAACGAAAGTATCGCCACTGGCCCCAAGCGCCTTCCCTGAGCTTCCTGTAGTTGAGGGCGTTCGCTTTGCCTCGGCTGCGGCGGGGGTGAAGTATGAGGGTCGTTCGGATGTGACCCTAATGCAGATGGATGAAGGCACGGTTGTTGCTGGAGTGTTCACCAAGTCCAGCACCAGATCTGCGTCTATTTTGGACTGTCAGGACAAGATTGGAATGTCGTCCGACGGACCTGCGGCCTTTGTTGTGAATTCTGGCAACGCCAATGCGTTCACGGGAGAGCGGGGTGTGGCATCCGTCAGATCCATTACGTCCGAGGTCGAGACGCAAACCGGTGTTTCAGAGAGTCGTGTTTTCACCAATTCGACGGGCGTAATTGGTGAGCAGCTGCCTCACGACAGGATCACCGCCAAACTGGCAGAACTGTATGACAGTCTTACCCCAGTTGGTATTGCTGAAGCCGCTCAGGCCATTATGACGACGGACACCTTCCCGAAAGGGGCAAGCGCAGATGTCGTGGTAGACGGTGCGACTGTAAAGATTGTCGGGATTGCCAAGGGCTCGGGCATGATTGCGCCCGATATGGCCACGATGCTGGTCTTCTTGTTCACCGATGCAAAAATTGAACAGCCTGCGTTGCAATCATTGGTCGCGGGTTGTGCTGATCAGACGTTCAACTGCATCACCGTCGACAGCGACACATCGACGTCGGATTCACTGCTGGTTGGTGCAACGGGTGCCTCTGGCGTGGATGTCACCGGCGATGCGGCGTTCGCAGAAGGTTTGTATAGCGTCATGTTGGATCTGGCGCACCAAGTGGTCAAAGACGGCGAAGGCGCGACCAAGTTTGTCGAAATCAACGTCACAGGTGCCGCCGACGGCAAGGATGCCAAGACTCACGCCATGGCAATCGCAAATTCGCCTTTGATCAAGACCGCAATTGCCGGAGAAGACCCGAACTGGGGCCGTGTCGTGATGGCGATCGGCAAATCGGGGGCCGCAGCGGACCGAGACAGGCTTTCCATTCGATTTGGGGATAACTTGGTTGCTGAGAACGGCTGGGTCAGTCCCTCATTCTCGGAAGGGGCCTGCGCTGCACACATGAAGGGCGAGAACATCGTGATTGCAGTTGATCTTGGCTTGGGGGACGGAACGTCCACGGTTTGGACTTGTGATCTGACCCACGGCTATATCGAGATCAACGCGGACTATAGATCATGACGAAAGTCGTTCTGGTATCAGCAGTGGCGCTGATCGATGTAGATGGACGCATCCTTTTGGCACAACGCCCTGAAGGCAAGTCGATGGCCGGATTGTGGGAGTTTCCAGGCGGAAAAGTTGAAAGTGGTGAAACGCCAGAACAGGCGCTGATCCGTGAGTTGGAGGAAGAGCTTGGGATCAACACCTGGGCATCTTGCCTCGCGCCTTTGACGTTTGCGAGCCATGCCTATGACGACTTTCATTTGCTGATGCCGCTGTTCGCCTGCCGAAAGTGGGAAGGCACACCTACATCGCGCGAGAATCAAAAATTGACATGGGTTTATGCGAAAGACTTGCGAAATTTCCCCATGCCAGCGGCAGACGTTCCGCTTATCCCGATTCTCAGAGATTGGTTGTGAGTATGTGCATAACAGAGTCAGTATTGCTGACTGTGTTTTCGGCATTTTTTTGCTCAAATCGCTTCGTTTGCTACAGAATGTAACAAATTAAGGAAATCACGACATTTTGTAAGTTTTCATTAATCAAACACTGGGTATGTTGAACGTGTTATTTTTTTGGGGAGGAATGACATGCTTCGCACAATCACACTCGGCTCCTGTGTATCCGTACAAGGCACCTATGTCCGCAATTTGCCTGATGGTCGAATTGCAGTCAAAGTTGGCTCGACGGAATATGCTGGTATCCCCGTCAACGCAACGCGCTGACGAACGGTTAAGCCAACCACCTTTGTAGAGAAGGGGACAGTTCACACACTGTCCCCTTTTTTCATGTCTTGCTGACTTCTGGCTTTATGTCAGATTGCGTTCGACTTCTTCTCGTTCGAAGATTTCGATCACATCATCTGGACGAATATCGTCGTAGTTTTCGAACGCCATGCCGCATTCCTGACCCGACTGGACCTCTGGCACTTCGTCTTTGAAGCGCTTCAAGGTCTTCAACGTGCCTTCGTGGATCACAACATCGTCCCGCAGCAAACGCACCCCGGCAGAGCGACGTGCGACGCCTTCGGTCACAAGGCAACCAGCCACTTTGCCGATGCCTGTAACTTTGAAGACTTCTTTGATGCTTGCGTAGCCAATGAAGTTTTCACGGATCTCGTTGCTAAGCAGTCCGGAGGCAGCCGCTTTCACGTCATCCACAAGGTCATAGATGACCGAGTAATAGCGGATTTCGACGCCTTTTTGGTTAGCCGTATTACGCGCAGATGTGTTTGCACGAACGTTGAAGCCCATGATCGGCGCACCAGAGGCTTCAGCCAAACCAACGTCTGTTTCCGTGATCGCACCCACACCGTAGTGCAGCACGCGAACGCGGACCTCATCGTTGCCGATTTTTTCCATCGCTTGAACGATCGCTTCGGCAGAGCCTTGGACGTCGGCTTTCACCAAGATTGGCAATTCGCTGACGTCTTCATCGGCCTTGGCGTTCGCCATCAGCTGTTCCAACGTCGTCGCAGCACCAGCGGCGGCGCGTTTGTCTTTGGCAGCCTTGGCACGGTATTCCGCGATTTCGCGGGCTTGGGCTTCGGTTTCAACCACGTTCAAAACGTCGCCAGCTTCGGGCGTACCGTTCAGACCAAGCACCTCAACCGGCACGGAAGGGCCAGCTTCATCAATACGGTCGCCTTTGTCATCAACGAGCGCACGCACTTTACCGTACTGTTCGCCTACAACAAAGATGTCGCCTTTGCGCAGGGTACCTGTCTGAACCAAAACAGTCGCAACAGGGCCACGGCCAACGTCTAACTGAGCCTCAATCACGGCGCCTTGGGCAGCGCGATCAGGGTTGGCTTTCAGTTCGAGAATCTCGGCCTGCAAAGAAATCGCTTCTAGCAGTTCATCCAAACCGGTTCCGTTGATCGCAGAGACTTCGACGTCCTGCACATCGCCTGACATTTTCTCAACGATGACTTCATGCTGCAACAGATCGGTCCGCACCTTGTCCGCATTCGCGGCCGGGCGGTCGATTTTGTTAATGGCAACGATCATCGGCACTTCGGCGGCCTTAGCGTGCGCAATTGCTTCAATTGTTTGAGGCATCACAGCGTCATCCGCCGCAACAACTAGGATAACAATATCTGTCACCTGCGCCCCGCGAGACCGCATAGACGTAAAGGCCGCGTGACCTGGTGTATCGAGGAAGGTCAGCATCTGACCGTCTTGATTCACCTGATAAGCACCGATGTGCTGAGTGATCCCACCCGCTTCGCCAGATACAACTTTGGCATTCCGGATCGCATCAAGAAGCGAGGTTTTACCGTGGTCTACGTGACCCATCACAGTAATGACGGGCGGACGTGGCTTTTGGTCTTTTTCGTTTTCTTCAACAGGCGCGATGACGTCTTCCACATCAGCATCAGATACACGCACAACTTTGTGGCCGAATTCTTCGATGATGAGTTCGGCTGTATCAGCATCAATCGCTTCGTTTTGCGTTACCATCAGGCCGTTCTGCATCAGCGATTTCACAACGGCGCCGACACGTTCAGCCATACGGTTCGCCAGTTCAGAAACGATAATCGCTTCAGGTAACTGCACTTCACGCACAACCTTTTCGCGCTCGACAGAGCCGCCCATAGCCTTTTGGCGAGCACGTTCCTGTTTGCGTTTCATCTGCGCCATAGAGCGCTGACGGCCGCCTTCGCCACCAGACAAAGCCTGATTAAGCGTCAGCTTACCGCTGCGGCGACCTTCGTCGCCTTTACCGCGGCTGTTGCGGTCTTCTTTGTTGGGACGTTCAGGCGCTTTGCGGGCTGCGTCAGGGGCTGCGGACTTGCGCTGTTCTTGGACCGGCGCAGGTGCAGCTGCAACTTTGGACGCGTTTTCGGCCTCGCGCAGGCGGGCTGCATCATCCTCGGCCTTTTGCTTGGCTTTTTCTTCGCGCTCACGTTCAGCCGCTTCTTTGGCTTCCTGTTCGGCACGACGGCGTTCACGTTCTTCGGCGCGAGCTTTCTCTTCGGCGGCGCGGGCTGCGGCATCTTCTTCTTCACGTGCAGCAGCAGCCTTAACAGCCTTCAGACGCCGATCCATTTCGACATCAGAAATTCCCGCAGGGCGACGGGCCGGATCCCCAACAATAGGACCAGCAGTCGATGCAGGTTTAGCAGCACCCGGCTTGGGCACCACAACGCGCTTGCGCTTGGTTTCGACCACAACATTCTTGGTCCGCCCGTGAGAAAAACTTTGTTTCACATTTCCGGGACGGGCACCGCCACGCAGACCAAGTGTCTTTTTGCCATCATCTTCGCTCATGAAGCTCGTCTATCCTTCCAGAGGGCCTTTGCCCTCATCTTTCTTGCGCAGGCCTTTTAACCGTTGGGCTTCCTCTACAACACGTAGAGTGAGTCCACCAGAGGCCAGCGCCCCATGTATCACAGTTTGGCGACCGAATGCCAAACCCAATTCATCTGCCGTCAGACACCCGATGTAGTGCCCGTAGTGCGGCGTGCTTAACTTCGACTTACCGCGGCCCGATCCGTCGATGGCTTGAATCAACACAAGCGCCTCTTCGGATTGAAGCCAGCTTTTGACTTTTTCGTATCCTGCAACTGCATGACCGGATTTACGCGACAGGCTGATCAAATCGACAACGCGGCGCATCAGTATACGGTCCACCTCATCCACCAGATCGTCACGGGCCTGAACCGGTTTCTTTGCAGCGCGGTTGAACAACCCTTTCTTGACGGCGGTTTCAATCGCATTTCGGTCTGCGGACACATATATGCCCCGGCCTGGCAATTTACCCATAACGTCAGGATACACCTGATCGTCCGGCCCAACAACAAAACGGATCAAGCCAAACTTTGGCTGCACCTCGCCTGTGGCAATGCACTTGCGGTCGGGACCGTCGGACCGGTCTTTTGAGGCGCCACCGCGACCCATCTGGATGCCCCGAGGCCTGAGATCAGGCCTCGGCCTCCTCATCAGCGTCTGCGCCATCTTCGGCTTCTGCATCCGCTTCAAGTTCGGCAGGATCAACCCAACCCAGCATTACGCGGGCGGTCATCACCATGGTTTGGGCCTCTTCCAGAGACATTTCAAATTGCTCCAACAAACCTTCGTCTTTGACGCGTTCGCCATCAACTGTTGTCCAGCCACCGGCCAGTTCCCAATCCGCACAGGTCGCGAAGTCTTCCAGCGTTTTCACACCGTCCTTGGCCAGTGCTTCAATCATTTGGGGGGTCAGACCTTCAAATTCAACCAGACTGTCCTCAACGCCCAGCGCACGGGCGTTTTCCATGGCCTTTTTGTTGTCGGCTTCCAGTACATCGCGGGCACGGGCCTGCAATTCGCCGGCTGTCGCTTCGTCAACACCGTCAATGACCAAAAGCTCATCAACTTCAACGTATGCAACTTCTTCGAGGTTGGTAAATCCTTCAGAAACAAGGAGTTGCGCAAAGAATTCGTCGAGGTCCAGCTTTTCCATAAAGAGCTTCGTGCGAACTTCGAACTCGGCTTGACGACGCGCGCTTTCCTGTTCTTCGGTCATGATGTCGATATCAAGGCCGGTCAGCTGAGACGCCAGACGCACGTTTTGACCACGACGGCCGATAGCGAGGCTCAACTGCTCTTCTGGAACAACAACTTCGATACGCTCTGCGTCTTCGTCCAGAACAACTTTGCTAACCTCGGCGGGCTGCAAGGCGTTCACAAGGAAGGTTGGCATGTCTTCGTTCCAAGGGATGATGTCGATCTTTTCGCCCTGAAGCTCATTCACAACGGCCTGAACACGGCTACCGCGCATACCTACGCAAGCACCCACGGGGTCAATAGAGCCATCATAAGAAATCACAGCGATCTTAGCGCGGGATCCGGGATCACGGGCAACCGCTTTGATCTCAATGATGCCATCATAGATTTCTGGCACTTCCATCTTGAAGAGCTCTGCCATGAACATTGGATCGGTGCGCGACAGGAAAATCTGCGGGCCACGCTGTTCGCGACGAACGTCTTTGATGTAGCAGCGGATACGGTCGTTCGGGCGATAGCTTTCGCGGCCGATTTTCTCGTTCCGGCGCAGGATCGCTTCGCCAGCGCCCACATCCACGATGACGTTGCCGTATTCTTCGCGTTTGACCAACGCGTTGATGATCGTACCAGCGCGGTCTTTGAATTCTTCAAACTGACGGTCGCGTTCGGCTTCGCGGATCTTTTGCAAGATCACCTGCTTGGCGGACTGTGCAGCGATCCGACCCATCTCAACAGGCGGCACTTCTTCGACAAAGGTCTGCCCGACTTCAGGGTTTTCCATGTACTGCTTGGCCTGTTCGACTGTGAATTCGGCCTGATAATTTTCCAGCTCTTCTTCATCGACCACAGTGCGGACACGGGTGAACGTCGCCTTGCCGTTTTTGCGGTCGATAGACACGCGAATGTCCATTTCAGCGCCATAGCGGGACTTGGCAGCACGAGCGAGTGATTCTTCCATCGCCTCAACGACCAACGCAGGGTCGATCATTTTCTCACGGGCTACGGCCTCTGCGGTTTGCAAAAGCTCAAGCTGGTTTGCGGATGTAATCGCCATTAGGTGTTCTCCTCATCAGACCCTTCGGTCGTCTCTATCTCGTCGAATTCTTCGTCTTCTATCAGCACGCCCGCTTCTTTGCGTTGACGCAGCATTTCCTTGATCAGGTCGTCGGTCAAAACCAATTTGGCGTCCGACAACCACTCAAATTTCAGGCCAATCGTGCCTTCGGCCACGTTGATCAGCACTTCGTCACCGTCGACACCAGCCAAGGGGCCTTTGAACCGGCGGCGCCCGTCAATCAGATCATCCGTTTCAATTTTGGCTTCATAGCCTTCGAACATGTCAAAGTCTTTCAGCCGTGTCAGAGGCCGGTCGATCCCCGGGCTGGACACTTCTAACGCATATGGGTCCACAATCGGGTCTTCTACATCCAGAACGGCACTTACGGCTGTGGAAATCTGGGCACAATCGTCAACCTCGATCCCGCCTTCAGGTTTGTCGGCCATGATCTGCAAGATGCTTTCTTTGCCGGTCATCAAGCGCACGCGCACCAGTTCATACCCCATGTCTTCAATGACAGGAGTGATGATTTCGGCCATCCGGCGGTCAATCGCAGCTTTGGCAATAAGGTCGTTCATTTCATCCAGACACAAAAAAACGGGCGCGCGGCCCGTTATCGAAGTTCGGTGGGCTTCAGGTTTGGACCCTCAAGCGCCGCTGTTGATATCCATATACGTGGAGGCCCCTGAGTCTACAAGCCCCAAACCGCGTTCAGGCGAACCACCAGCGTTCGGCCATCCGCAGGTTGTCCATTGGCGCAGACTGACCAACCGGTGTTGGACGCGCAACTTGCGTTGAAATCTGGGCGCCGTCTGTTTGGTCGACCACATCCACCAAGCCTTCACGTAGTGCGGTCATCCGCACTTGAGCATCTGGAATTGACACAAATTCAATCGTTTCAAACCAGCCAGATTGCCCGTCTTTGTAGTGGGTTTCGACCCGTTCCCCAATAAACTGACGGCCCGCATCAAACCGACGGAGGCTGTAAAGTCCCGTCCCTATCCCTGCGTCCACACCTAGCGCGAAGGGCGCAATAACATGCGCTGCGTTTGACAGTCTCATCGGCAGGTTCGGATTCCCTTGCGTCAGTCTTAAAGAAACGCTGTGTCGACCAAGCCGTTCGATACGGTCCAATCCGATCAAGTCAGCATTTGCAGAAAGACTCGCCACGACATCATCTGCATCAAAGGCAGACCCGTTGTGGAAAGATACGTCATCACGTAGATCAAACTGCCAGTCTTTAGCGTCAGAGCTGCCGCGCCAGTCGGTCGCCAGCTCGCCCCGTAATGCGCCGTCTGGTCCGATTTCGGTCAACGTATCAAACACACCGCCGACACCTGCCATACGCAAAAACAGTCCCGCGTCAGCGGTGGCGATCCGCCCCCAAGTGTCGGCCCGATCTGCACCAGATAGCCCGACACGCAGCCTTCCCCCTGCCCGCGGTTTTGCCTGCGCGGACAATCCCGACGCGCTAAGCAAAGCGGCAGCTGCACCGGAGGCAAACAAGGCACGGCGATCGAGGCGGGTCATTCTTCGGCAATCCTGTCCATAACGCGCACCAATTCAGCACTTATGCCCGGCTCAGACAAGGCATGACCTGCATTTCGGACCATCTTCAATTCACCTGCCGGCCAAAGCTGGGACACCTTATAGGCGGATTCGGGCGGACAAATCATGTCATAGCGGCCCTGCACGATTGTACCGGGGATATGCGCGATCCGGCCCATATGCGCCAAGATTTGACCGTCAAATTCAAGGAAACCGGCGTTGATGAAATAGTGATTCTCTAGCCGCGCGAAAGCGCGGGCGTAGTCACCTGGACTTTCGCCGGACGTGCCGGTCGAATGAATAGAGGCCAACGCGTTTTCCCAAGCCGACCATGCCCGCCCGTATCGGGTTTCCAGTGAAGTATCGCCGGAGAACAACCGCCGGTTATAGGCGGCGATCAGATCGTCACGTTCGTCTTCGGGGATAATATTGCAAAACCGTGCCCATGTTTCTGGCCAAAACTTGCCCGCTCCGCCGCCATAGAACCAATCAAGCTCGGCTTTGGTCATTAGGAACACGCCACGCAGAACCAGATGAGACGCGCGTTCGGGGTGGGTTTGCGCGTAGATCAGCGAAAGCGTCGCGCCCCAACTGCCGCCAAAAACCGCCCATGTTTCTATATCCAAGGCGCGGCGGATCAGTTCCATGTCGGACACCAGATCCCACGTCGTGTTGTTTTGAACGGACGCATGCGGACGCGATCTGCCACATCCGCGTTGATCGAACAAAATGATCCGGTAATGCTTGGGATCAAAATAACGCCGCATCGCAGGGCTGCACCCACCGCCCGGACCGCCATGCACCACAACAACGGGCTTACCCGCCGGGTTTCCACATTGCTCAACATAGACCTGATGGTTCTGACCCACATCCAGCATCTGCTGATCGAACGGGTCAATCGGCGGATACAGATATTGCACTGCGCGCTTTTGGTCCAAGAATTTGTCCATTACTGACCTATATAGGGCTGTACAGCGGGTTCCCAAGGTCGGGAATCTATATACAGGCTTCGTCACACGCCGTCCACAAGACCACATGGAGACCAGAATGCAAGCGCATCAGACCACTGTTGACCCCGACGAAGTTGCTAAATTTGAAGCAATGGCTGCGGAATGGTGGGACCCCAATGGCAAATTCAAACCGCTTCATATGCTTAATCCCTGCCGATTGGACTATATTACATCCCAAATAGCGGGTGAGTTTGACCGTGACTTAAGCGGCCCTTTACCGTTCAAAGGGCTGCGCATTTTAGATATCGGATGCGGTGGCGGGTTACTGGCGGAACCCATGGCGCGCCTTGGTGCAACCGTGGTTGGTGCTGACGCCGCAGAGCGCAACATCCCCGTTGCCCAAGTCCATGCCGAGCAATCGGGCCTGACCATCGATTACCGCCATACCACCGCCGAAGCGATGGCCGCTGCCGGTGAACAATTTGATGTGGTTCTGAACATGGAAGTGGTGGAACACGTCGCAGACCCCTTGGCTTATCTGACCGCCTGCCATGATCTTTTGAAACCGTGTGGGCTGCACATTTGCTCTACCATCAACCGGAACCCGAAATCCTATGTTGTCGCGATCATAGGTGCTGAACATGTTATGCGGTGGCTGCCCAAAGGAACGCATGAATGGTCTAAGTTCATCACGCCCGACGAGCTTTTCAATTTGCTCAAATCGTCCGGCATGACGCCCGTTGATCGCAAGGGCTTTGTGTTCAATCCGATTGCCTGGAGTTGGAGTCTGTCTGACCGTGATCTTAGCGTGAACTACGTCACGGCTAGCACTAAACCAGCCTAGCTTTCGCTTAGAAACTTACGCAATTCGCGCAAAACCGGAAGCGTGGAGCGCACTTTTTCCGATCCGACCTGACCCACGATTTCAGTGATGATCGGGCTGATGGTTGCAACTGCCTGATCCCGTGCTGCACGACCTGAGGGGCTAATAGAAACCATCTTGCGGCGGGCATCGTCCCAATCAGGACGGATATGGATATAGCCCGCCCATTCCAGCTTGTTCAGTGTATTTGTCATTGCCCCGCGAGTGAGGTTGAACAGGTTCGCCAACTGAGCAGGGGTCCGTTCTTCTGACGTGTAGGCCAGCGCATTCAAGACCGAGAAATGCGAAATTTCCATACCTTTGGGCAGGACTTTGGTCAGCCGATTTCGCATCAACTGATCTGTCATAACAATCTCGCTAAACAGCGAAACCGCGATACTGTTGTCGTCGTCGTTCATTCACGGACCGTCGAAATCTCTGGCATTCAAAAGGGACGGTACTTTCTTTCGAGCAGCCGCCACTTCGTTAACATTTAGGTCGAATATATGAATTCCCACTTCGGTTCCAGCATCAACCAAAACTTCACCCCAAGGCGAAATAGCCATCGAATGGCCATATGTCCGACGGGGTTTTCCACTTTGGGCAGCATGTTCTCCGGTTTGCGCGGGGGCCAGCACGTAACACCCTGTCTCAATCGCGCGGGCTCGTAACAACGCCTCCCAATGTGCAGCGCCAGTGACCGGCGAGAACGCAGAGGGAATGGTCAAAATCTGAGCACCTGATTGTGCCAAAGCACGATACAATTGCGCAAACCGGACGTCATAACAGACGCTCATCCCGACTTTAGCCCATCCAGCATCGACGCAAACCGCCTGTGATCCCGGTCTATACCCCGCTGATTCGCGATACGTTTCCTCTGGCGTGACTTCCACATCGAACATGTGGATTTTATCGTACCAAGCCGCAATCGACCCACCCGGCCCGATCAAGAAAGACCGATTTGCAAAACGGCCATCTGCATCGTTCGTTTTCAACGCCAAAGACCCGATCAAAAGCCATATCCCTAGATCAGCTGCCTGCGCCCGAAAGGCTGCAAGGCTTTGATCTTCAGACTGAGGCTTCAGCACATCGTTCTGACGTGCACGACGGGTTGAGACGCAGTTCGTGACCTCGGGCGTCAAAACAAACCCTGCGCCTTGCCCTGCTGCCTCAGCAATCAAGGATTGCGTGATACCCAAGTTCTGATCAGGATCGTCGCCAGAACACAGTTGGATCAATGCGGTCTTCATGCAGCCTTCAACAAGGCATCAAGCTTGCCAGCACGTTCAAGCGCGTGCAGATCGTCACTGCCGCCGACGTGTACATCGCCGATGAAGATTTGCGGGACCGTGCGGCCCCCATTGGCGCGCTGCATCATTTCAGCTTTGCGGTCGGGGTTTGCCAGAACATCCACTTCGGAGAAGCTGACGCCTTTTTGCGTCAACAACCGTTTGGCCGCGTGACAAAAGCCGCACAAGGGGGATGTATAGATTTCGACAGGGTTCATGAGATTGCCTTTCAACGCATGTGTTGAAGGGCAAACTAAGCGTCCTTTTGCACGCGCGCTAGGGTCACGACACAAATGTCACCAGTCTGTGAATTTCTGCAGGCCTCCGTACAGGCGGAAAGCGTCGCACCTGAGGTCATAACATCATCCACCAAAAGCACTGACCGTCCCGCGGAAACCCGATGTTTGCGTTTTGGATTAAGCGATATGCAGGTGGAGAGTTCTTCGAACCGCTTGTCTTTTGTCAAACCGTCCAAAGATCGCGTGCGGCGATGCCGTGTCAGCAGATCGGGGCAAACCTGCAAGCCTAGTTCCTGACCGAGCGCCTGCGCCAAAACCGCAGATTGGTTGAATCGTCGCTTCAACAATCGTGTCCAATGTAGCGGCACCGGTGCTATCAGCATGTTGGGTTGAACGATGTCCTGTACGGCACGCGCCATCCAAACAGCACCAAAGCGCGCGATTTCCTGACGGTCTCCGTGCTTGAGGGACAGCACCATCCGGCGGGCTGATCCTTTATAAACCAGCGCTGACCGGCCTTGTTTCCAAGGACGCGCAGTCGTCATGCAATCATCACATTGAACGCTCTGATCGCCATCCGCCCCCAGTACCGGAGACCCGCAGCTGTCGCAGACAGTGCCGCCAATGAACGGCGTTTGCCCCCAGCATAACCCGCACAAGCCAAAGTCGCTTTCGACATGCACCCCACAGCCAAGACAAAGCGGCGGGTAGACTATCTTTAACGCGGTTTGAACACCAGATTGGATCACGGTAGAAGCCTCATATGTCAAACGCACCTCGCCTTTCTGACCACATTGCGCTTTCGCAAAAGCGCGCCCGAATAAAGCCGGATGCACTATTTTTGCACAATGAAGCAGCAGACGACGTTCTGGATCGCATAGCGATGGTTAAGAGAGAGTTTACAAAGTTTGCGGTTGTCACGGGGTGCCCGCAGATCTGGAAGGACCGATTGCCAGGTGCGGACATCGTTCCAGACGAGGATCATCTAAAGCTTGAACCCGCCCAGTACGATGTCGTGATTCACGCGATGTCGCTGCATTGGGCCAATGACTTGGTTGGCCAGCTGATACAATGTAAACGCGCTTTGCGGCCGGATGGCCTGTTCATTGCCACGCTTTTCGGCGGTCAGACCTTGCACGAATTGCGCAGTGTTCTTGGGCAGGCTGAAATCGAAGTGACCGGCGGCCTTTCACCCCGCATTGCGCCAATGGCAGAAATACGAGACCTGGGCGCTTTGTTGCAGCGGGCAGGGCTTGCCTTGCCTGTGGCCGACACCTTTCAAACGCAGGCAAGTTACAAGGACTCATTCCACTTGATGCGGGACCTGCGCGACATGGGAGAGGCAAACGCACTTGCCGATCGGATCAAGACGCCGACGCGGAAGGCTATGCTTGATCGTGCGAACGCCCTGTACAGCGACCACTTTGCCCAAGAAGACGGACGTATCCCAGCTACGTTTGAAATCATCGTTCTGACGGGCTGGGCTCCCTCTGAAAACCAACCCCAACCGTTGCGCCCAGGGTCAGCACAACAGCGGCTTGCCGATGCGCTTGGAACTTCCGAAAAACCCCTCGATTGATTGACCTGCGGGCAAAAGCGTTTATCTGATCCTCATAAGCGGAAAGCAGGACACCAAATGATGTTGGATTCGACCAAGAAGGCTCAATGCCCCGTGCATGCCCCCGAGGACCACCCAAAGGTGCCTGCGGCGAAGGTTGGAATCTTGCTCGCGAACCTTGGTACACCGGACAACTACGATTACTGGTCCATGCGCCGTTATCTGAGCGAATTTCTGTCCGACAAACGTGTGATCGACTATTCACCTTTCATTTGGCAACCGTTGTTGCAGCTCGTCATCCTAACCAAACGCCCCTTTTCCAGCGGTAAGAACTACGCGTCTATTTGGAACCACGAGGCCGGTGAAAGCCCCTTGATGACGATCACAAAGGATCAAACCGCAAAGATCAAAAAGACGATGCACGACACCTACGGTGACACGGTCATGGTCGATTTTTGCATGCGTTATGGCAACCCATCGACCAAGTCCAAGGTCCGTGAGATGGTTGAAGCCGGTTGCCAGAAGATTTTGTTCTTTCCACTTTACCCGCATTACGCTGGCGCGACATCTGCGACCGCCAATGATGAGTTCTTCCGTGCTTTGATGGAAGAAAAGTGGCAGCCCACAACCCGCACGGTTGAACCCTACTTTGAGCATCCAAAGTACATCGAGGCTTTGGCTCAATCGATTGAAACGGCCTATGCGGCTGAAGAGGATCGGCCTGAGATATTGGTTTGTTCCTATCATGGCGTCCCGCGCCGGTATTTGATGGAGGGAGACCCTTATCACTGCCAATGCCAGAAAACGACGCGCCTGTTGAAAGAACGTCTGGGCTGGGCGGACACAGAAATCACCACAACTTTCCAATCGCGGTTCGGTCCTGAAGAGTGGTTGCAGCCGTATACAGTAGAAGAAGTGGCGCGGCTTGCTGAGCAGGGCAAAAAGCGCATAGCTGTCTGCGCGCCAGCCTTCTCAGCCGATTGCATTGAGACTTTGGAAGAGATCAACGAAGAGATTAAAGAGAGCTT
>CAZWSE010000001.1:23903-150959 GCA_964636575.1 uncultured Sulfitobacter sp.
CAGCCGATTGCATTGAGACTTTGGAAGAGATCAACGAAGAGATTAAAGAGAGCTTCGAGGAGGCTGGTGGAGAGCACTTTGTTTATATTCCCTGCCTCAATGATAATGACGCGCATATCGAAGCTTTGTCAGCGGTCATTGATGAAAACTTGAAGGGGTGGTTGTAATCCGCCAATGGGCTAAGCTGTCGACACGTGAAACCGGTAGGCCACGAACATGCGATACTTCGCTTCTTTGATTTTTGCGCTGCTGTCGACGCAAGTGGTCGCTCAAGATCGTGCTGCGTTGATTGCCACGATCGTTTCAGGTGCAACCAACGAGACCGCAGAAGAGCGTCACACTGCTGAAATCGATGACTGCGTGATGACGACGTATCGTTGGAAAAACACAAAAGACAAAGGCTGGGTTCTTTGGACGTCCTTTGTTTTTGGTATGGCCGATGCCAGTTTTTCCGGCTGGAAAAAGAACAGCGACAACTTATTCTTGGACTCTTATGCCAGAACCGAGAATGGGCGGACCCAACTCGCAATCATCTCGTTCCAAATGCGCGAAGGCGTTTTAGCACAACACGAAAAGTCAGTAATGAGAAACAGACCATCCGGGACTGAGCCGTCTCCTCGGGGCGATGGCACAACTCATTTCTATGATACGCAAGATGACTTTTTTATCGTTCACAAGGGTCCCGGCGTGCATCAAAAAGCTCAGAGCTTTACGCGGGGGTACAAAACCTACGTCGAACGCTACTGCACATTCGTCGGGTGACGTGAAATACAAAAAGAAAAAGGCGCCCCGAAGGACGCCCATTCTTTAGCATATCTGCGTCGACTTAGTCGGCAACAGCAGCTGCAACCAATACCAGCAGGATCAGTGGCAACAGAACGCCTGTCGAGGAGCCAGCGGCTTCTTCGATGATGACGGGTGCTTCGATAACTGGGTCGGCCAAAGAGCCGGCAAAACCAGTAGAAGCGGCAGCTGTCAGTGCAGCGGCGAGAACAAGTTTCTTCATAATAACCTCCAGATTAAGCACGGTTAGCGACATGCTAACGATGCTCCCAAGACTTCACTCGTGATTTTCTCTAAACATCAAAATAAGGGCGATGCAAAGAGACTATCCACAAAATGAGCGTTAGAAGCCGAGAAAATCGTCAAATAAGCAACACTTGTGTACCGACCTTGGCCATTCCGTACAGTTCTTCGATATGCTCGTTGTACAAACCGATGCACCCATTCGACGATTGACGCCCAATTTTGCGCGTGTCGTGAGTGCCGTGGATCCGGTAATAGGTCCATGTCAGATGCAGCGCACGGGTCCCCAATGGGTTGTCTGGACCAGGCCCGATGTAGGGTGGCCATTCAGGGTTACGCTTCAACATGGACGGTGTCGGACGCCAATCGGGCTCAGGATCCTTGAAAATCACCTTTGTGCGGCCACGACGGGTCAAATCCTCAGTTAATGGCACCGAAGACGGGTACAATTTGTAGGTCTCACCGTCTTCGCCCCAATAGTGCAATGCCCGCGATGATACATCGACGAGAATAGCGCCGTTGCGCAGGTTGCTGAAATAGGGCTGCCAGTTCAGCGACCGGAAGCTTGAGATATTCCGCCGAACCGTTTCCGTGATATCACGTTCAACGGCCGTGCTGCCTTCAAAGGCGGATTGCGCCAAAGCAGGTGTCGACAAAAGCGCTGCGCTGCCTGCCAGAAACGCGCGGCGGTTTGTCGGAGATTTCGTCAGTTTGGTCATTTTCAGCTCTCCTGAGTGAAATTCAACAAGTCTTTGGCCCATATATGGCGGGAAAGACGCAGTCGCAAATCAAACCAGCGTTATTTTGCGGCATCACGCGGATGTGGGTTTGAAACGCAACGCTCTGCGCGGTATTGCTCTCCAAACGACAATCGGGTGGACCAAATGCTTCGTATCATTGCTTTTCTTGTAACTGGCCTATTCGTATTGGCCGCCTGTGCGCCAACAACATCGACCACGGTCGGCGCGGATGGCAAGCCATTGCCAAGAGCCTACCGGATCGGCGTCGGCGACAAAGGCAAGCTGCAAATTCGAATGCTGGATTCTGTTAATTCGCTGCGTCAGGCCGCTGGCCTTGGGTCAGTGCAGCTGGACAGCAAGTTGAACGCCGCCGCTGCAACACATTCACGAGACATGTCCAACCAGAACCGACCTTGGCATTTCGGGTCAGACGGATCATCCCCGATTGATCGGGTAAAACGCGTCGGATACGCTGGCGAAATGTTAGGCGAAAACATTTCAGAAACCTATGAAACCGAATTGGAAACGCTTGCTGCATGGATGGATCAACCCAGCACACGCAATGTGATCCTTGAGCGTCGCGCCACCAAAATGGGGTTTGCCTACTATCAAGAACCCAAGGGTAAGATCTGGTGGACAATGGTGATGGGCAACTGACCCCTTACGGCTGGATTGAAATCGGCGTTCCATTTTTGACCATCGCGTAGATGGTTTCCATTTCCTTATCGGTCACGGCAATGCACCCCCAAGTCCAATCGTCTTTCCCATTTCGCCAAATCTTGGGACGTCCGTGAATAAAGATGTCACCGCCAGCGGGTTCACCCAATGCCGCGGCTTCTGCCAGATCTTCAGCATTTGGATATGAGATGCCCAACGATAGGTGAAAGTTGCTTTCGGGGTTGCGGCGATCGATGAGATAGGTGCCTTCGGGCGTTTTCCCGTCACCTTCAATTTTCTTATCGCCTTCAGGCTCAAAGCCAAGATGAATGTCGTAGGCTTCCAAAACAGTATCGTTGTGAAACAAATACATCCGTCGCGACTCTTTTTTGACCACGATGTAGGTAACCTCAGGCCCGTCGTATGACTTGAATTTGCTTCCACCACAGCTGGCGAGAATACCGATCAACACTGTTCCAATCAAAAGTCTAAAATACGTCATGTGCGCCCGTTTTTTCACCGTTCCAATACCAACTTGGATAGCGGGAATTCAAAACGGCGCAAAGTGATAATCACGTTACTTTTGATGCTCGTCCATGCGCTTTTCGATTGCCTTAAGCCGGTCGAGCACTTCGTCGCGGTATGCATCCGTCCGCTCGCCCTCTTCCGCGTGATGCGCGTCTTGCATAGAGTTTACAATCAGGCCGACCAGCAAGTTCACAACCGCAAACGTCGTGACCATGATGAAGGGCACAAAAAAGGCCCAAGCGTAGGGAAACTCAACCATGACTGGTCGGACAATCCCCATCGACCAGCTTTCAAGCGTCATGATCTGGAACAGCGAATAGGCTGATAAACCAAGGCCACCGAACCAATCCGGAAAGGCCGCCCCGAACAGTTTTGTAGCCATCACAGACCCAATGTAGAAGATGATCGCCATCAAAAGGAACACCGATCCCATACCGGGCAAAGCCGTGACAAAGCCCTCGACCACACGACGCAGGCTTGGCGCGACCGAGATCACCCTCAGAACGCGCAGGATGCGCAGTGCCCTCAGAACAGAGAAGCCTTGTGTAGATGGCATCAACGCAATCGCAATGATGACAAAGTCGAAGATGTTCCATCCGCTTTTGAAGAAGCGGCCACCGTGCGCGATCATTTTCAGGATCAATTCGGCCACAAAGATAACAAGGCAAATCTTGTCGATCAGAATGATTAAGGGGCCCGCCACCGCCATGGCAGATTTAGAGGTTTCAAGTCCGAGCGTGATTGCATTGATGAGAATGACGATCACAACGCCATTCACCACCCATTTCTGATCCAGCCATGCCGCCAGTTTTGATCGCATTGGTCCTGCCTCTATCATTTCTTTGATATATGCGGTGCGGTCAGCTGCGCTGCAAGTTCAACATGCGACGACCACCGGAACTGATCAACAACCTGCACCCAATCGAGGCTCCAACCGGCCGCAATCAGAACGGATGCGTCGCGCGCAAATGTCACTGGGTTACAAGACACATAGGCAAGCCGAGGAATAGAAGATTTCACGAGTTCCGCGATCTGAGCGCCCGCCCCTGCCCGAGGTGGATCGATCACCACTGCATCCAGTTTGCGCAATTCGTCCGGCATAAGTGGGCGGCGGAACAAATCGCGGGCCTCATGGGTCACCCGTTTCAAACCCTTCGCCGTGCGCCACCCTTGATCTAACGCTGACAGCATTTCAGGGTCGGACTCAACGGCATGCACTTCGGCATTCTGAGCAAGTGGTAGAGTGAAAGTACCGCATCCCGCAAAAAGGTCAGCAATCAAATCCGCGTCGCCGACAATATCTTGAACGGCAGCCAGCAGTGCAGCTTCGCCATCTTTTGTGGCTTGCAGAAAGGCCCCCGCAGGTGGGCAGACGATTGCTGGGCCAAAAGTCTGGATCGGTGGCGTTTCTTGCGCGATGATCTCGTCATCCCAAACCAGCCGCGCCAATCCGTTGACTTGCGCGATCTGAGCGAGAGACACCCGCAATGGTCCGTCGAGAGACTTTCCACCCGTGACTGCCAAGTCCAATCCTTTCTCAGATACTGTAATCGCAACAGAAAGTTCTGCTTTCCGGCTTGATCCTGCGATTGCCAAGGCTTCGGCAATCGGGAATCCGTCGATGATCCGGGGATCAACAAGCTTGCAATCAGGAACATCCACAATGATATCCGACCCCCGCCCGTGAAAGCCGACGGTCGCGCCTTTCTTGGTGCGGCGTACAGACATGGTGGCCCGACGCCGAGATTGCGCGGGCGAAGTGTGGATTGGTTTGAGATTGGTTGATATGCCATGACTGGCCAAAGCCGATTGCACGATGTCCAGCTTCCATTCGGCGACGAAGGCATCTGACGCATGCTGGACCTGACAGCCACCACAGGCTTTGAAATGGCGACACGGAGCTTTGACGCGGTGGTCTGACGGGGTTTCGATGCGGATGTCTTCCAACCTATCCCCGTTCAGGGTGCCAGATACCGTTTCACCGGGAAGCGTTAGCGGGGCGAACACAGGGCCTTCTGCAATCCCGTCGCCTTGGTGGCCGAGTCTATTGATGTCATATGATGTCATAGCGGTCAGATACAGCCACGGACGCGTGGACAAAAGCCCTCATTCAGCGGCTTGCGTCTTTATGAACCCACCGGATTGGCGGGCCCAGTACTGGGCATAAAGGCCATCCTGCGCGAGCAGGTTTTCGTGCGTTCCATCTTCGACGATCCGGCCGTCATCCATAACGATGATCCGGTCCATTTCAGACAAGGTCGACAGTCTATGCGCAATCGCCAGCACGGTCTTGCCTTTCATCACGCGATGCAGCGCATCTTGGATCGAAGCCTCAACTTCTGAATCGAGTGCGCTGGTCGCTTCGTCCAGAACCAGTATGGGCGCGTCTTTGAGAATGGCACGCGCGAGCGCAATGCGTTGCCGCTGGCCGCCCGACAGCTTCACACCCCTTTCGCCCAAGTGCGCATCATATCCAGTGCGTCCCTTATGGTCTTCGAGTTGCAGAATGAAGTCATGGGATTCCGCTTTCTTGGCGGCCTCGATCACCTCTTTTTCGGTCGCATCGGGCCTCCCGTACAAGAGGTTTTCGCGGGCAGACCTGTTGAACATGGCTGTTTCTTGGGTGACCATCCCCACCTGCCTACGCAGGCTTTCTTGGGTGAAGTGCCGGGTTTGAGTGCCGTCTATTTCAATGGTGCCTGTCTCAGGATCATAAAGCCGAAGGATCAGCCCGACCAACGTCGACTTGCCTGCTCCTGATGCCCCGACAATTCCGACTTTCTCAGCGGCTTTGACGGTCAGGTTCAAATCTTGCACACCGCCGACCTTTCGCCCGTAAGAAAAACTGATGTCTCTCAGGGCGATTTCGGCATGGGAAACCTTCACGTTCTCGGCCTGTGGATCGTCCTCAACCCGATTACGTGGGGTGAGGGTCTTTATACCATCTTCGATCTCTCCGATGTTGGAATAGATGGCCATAAGCGTGAAGCTGACCCATCCGGTCATCTGCGCAATACGGATTGAGACTGCACCGGCGGCGACGATGTCCCCTTCTGTGGCCAACCCGCGCTGCCACAGGATCAACGTGCCACCGATCAGAACAACGGGAAGGAATCCAGCAAGCGTCATTAGGCAGAACCGAAACCCAGCGGCCAGATACCCAAATTCAACAGCGCGATTTCGAAACACATCCATCGCGCCCAGCGCGGCGCGGTCTTCGTGATCGGCGTGGGCAAACAACTTGACGGTTTTGATGTTCGTGATCGTATCAACGACCTGTCCGGACACCATCGCGCGCGCCCCTGCCCGTCCGGCAGATTTCAACCGAATTCGCGGCAGGAACCAGTTGATCAAAGCAAAGTACCCGATCAGCCAAACGAAAAACGCAATAGAAACCCGCCAGTCGATCGACGTTAGCAACAACACCGATCCAAGAAGAGACGCTAATGCAAAAGCCACAACATTGATGACCTCAGACGCAACATCCGTGACCGCACGCGCGGCTTGCATCTGTTTTTGTGCAATGCGGCCCGCAAAATCATCATCGAAGAACCCGACTGATTGCCCGAGCGTCCAGCGGTTCAATCGAGACAGAACAAGCGGGTTCACATTGGGTTGCACGATGATCGCGTTAGTTGACGCTGACAGACCGAACAGCAGTGGCCTTGCAAGCAAGAAGAAAGCGATTGAGCCGATGATAACGCCTGTGTTTGACCCGTCGAAGAAGGTTTCCGGTGACCCTTTCGCGGCAGTATCGATCACCAGACCGAGAATATAGGCTGTGCCGGCTTCTAACGCGCCTGCAACGGCTGAGAAAAACGTGGCGAGCCATAACGCAGGCCATGCCCCCGACAGGCACCACGCCATAAACGCCCATAGGGTTTCAGGCGGCGGTCCCTCAGCGGGGCGAAAAGGGTTGATCCAGTCTTCGATCTTGATCATTCGGCAGCCTCAGTCTTCAAAAAGCCGCCAGATTGGCGTGCCCAGAACTGAGAGTATAGCCCGCCGGACGCCAAAAGCGCGTCATGGGACCCGTCTTCGACAATCTTGCCCTGATCGAGAACCAGAATCCGATCCATCTTGGCGATGGTCGACAGTCGGTGAGCAATGGCGATGACAGTTTTGCCTTCCATCATCCCATAAAGCGTTGATTGAATGGCGGCTTCGACTTCGGAATCCAGCGCGCTTGTGGCTTCATCTAGCAACAGGATCGGCGCATCCTTTAGGATCACCCGCGCCAAGGTCACACGTTGCCGCTGACCGCCTGAAAGCTTCACGCCACGCTCACCGACCTGAGCCTCGTACCCTTGCCGGCCTTCGGGATCTTGTAGGCCCAGAATGAACTCATGCGCCTCGGCCTGCTTGGCAGCGGCGACGATTTGATCTTCGGTCGCGTCTGGGCGGCCATACAAAAGATTGTCACGAACAGAACGGTGCAACAAAGCGCTGTCTTGTTGCACCATGCCGATATGATTGCGCAGGCTGTGTTGCGTAACCTTTGTGATATCCTGTCCGTCGATCAGAATTTGACCCCCATCAGGATCGTAGAACCGCAGCAGAAGTTTGACTAAGGTGGACTTGCCAGCGCCGGACCGGCCAATGAGACCAATCTTTTGGCCAGGTTTTATGGACAAGTTGATTTTATCAAGACCACCGGTTTCACGCCCATAGTGGTGCGACAGATTTGAAATCTCAATCGCGCCTTTATCTAGAACCATAGTTTCCGCGTCAGGCACATCGACCAGCGTGACCGGTTGCGCGATGGTTTCCATACCTTCGGCGACAACCCCCAACTGACGGAAGAAGCTGGTCAGCGCCCACATGATCCATGCGGTCATGGAATTTAATCTGAGCGTCAACGTCGTCGCGGCTGCAACCGTACCAACACTCGTCGCGCCGTTCATCCAAAGATAGAACGCCCAACCGACCACGCCGACAATCAGCAAACCGTTTAGAACGACAAGTGCCAAATCCATCCGCGTGAAGATCCGCATTTCAGCTTGGAACGTCTTGCGGGTGTGCTCAATCGCTTCTTTGGCGTAATCGAGCTCTGTCTCGTTGTGCGCGAACATTTTGACCGAATGAATGTTCGTGTAGGCATCGACCACTCGACCCGTCACTGTCGATCGCGCATCCGACGCAGCTTTAGACGCTGGCCCAACACGTTTAACCGTCCAACTGACCAAGGCGGCATAAAGAGCAAACCAAAAGATCAGCGGCACAACCAGTTTGGGATCGGCGACAGTCAACAAAATCGCAGCACCCACAAGATAGGCCAGCGAGAACGAAATCGCGTCGAATACCTGAAACACGACTTCACCAGCGGCGGGCGGTGTTTGCATGATCCGGTTGGCAATCCTGCCCGCAAAGTCATTTTCAAACCACCCCACAGACTGGCGCAAAACATGTTTGTGTGCCCGCCACCGTATCAGCGTGCCAAAGTTGGGTAAGATCGTATTGTTCAACAAAGCCACATCAATGACTTGCAACAAAGGACGCACGAAGATGATCGCCAAGGCCACGATGATAAGTTCAGTTCCGTATGTGGCCCAAACCTGTTGGGGATCATCAGACAAAATATCGACGATCCGGCCAAGGTAGAAAATCAGCCCGACTTCAATCGCTGCCACCACAATAGACATGAACGCGGTAAGCGCGAAAACTTTGCGGAATGGTTTCGAGTAGTCACCCAAAAAGGCCCCGAGCGTTTGCGGCGGGGTATCTTTTTCAGGGTAGTCCACATAGGGGTCCACCAGATTTTCAAAGAACCGGAACATCTGTGCAATTTTTCTATCTATGTATACCACACATAGACCTTTTGATCGCGAGGCGACAGACTACTTCAGCAGCTCGGCTTTGGTCAGCTTAAAGCCAGAGTCTATCCACTCGGTCTCAAGCGACTTTAATCGGTCGCCCAGCGCCTTTCCTTCGAGGGACGGCATCAAGTCTTTGGCTTTTACCGGGAACTTTTGCGCAGCTCCGAATTCAGCATCTTCAAATCCCATAATCGGCTGTTCGAACATTGCCGCCCGAAGAAGTAGAATGTCTTGCGCTATGGTCGCGCCGTGGTGGTAACCCAGCGTCGATGCAGACAAGTTGGAACCGATGTTTTCGCGAAGAACCGAAAGCTGTTTTTGGTTTGCCTTGCTCAGTCGCAGACGTGCGGTGTCACCACCGAGCGTCGCAAGTCTTCGAATTGGATCAGGCAGTATGCCATTTTCGAGGTGAACAAGTGGGCCAAGATATCGATCATCCGCACCTGCCAGAATTCGGCCAAGCGCCCCCGTTTGTCGACATGCCGCAATACTGGCGGCGGGGTCTTCTGCTGCCAACAGTTTCATCAATTCAGAGGTGATACGCTCACCCGAAAGCTGGTCCAAACCATCCAGGTGGGTCGCAATGGCGGCCAAGGCATCGGGATCAAACCCGCCTTGTGGATCAGCATACTGCGCGTGAAACCGAAAAAACCGCAGGCTGCGCAGATGGTCTTCTTCGATCCTCTTGTCTGGATCAGCGATGAAGCGAAGCCGACGAGCTTTAAGATCAGGCAGCCCGCTCAAGGGATCAATAACGGTGCCGTCTGCTGCTGCATAGATCGCGTTCATTGTAAAATCGCGGCGTTCTGCGTCTTGGGTCAGATCATCCGTGTACGCGACAACCGCGTGACGCCCGTCAGTGCTGACATCGCGACGGAACGTTGTGATCTCAAAAGGAGTGCCATCTGACACAACAGTAATGGTTCCATGATCGATGCCGGTTGGGATGGCTTTCAGCCCGGCGCTTTCAGCGAGCTTCATGACGTCGTTTGGCACAGCGCTTGTTGCAATATCGATGTCGTTGACCGGTTCGCCCAACAACGCGTTGCGTACACATCCGCCCACGGCGTAGGCCTTCGCACCGGAGCTTTCCAGCATAGAAAACACAGCTTGCGTTGCGGGATCAGTCAGCCAGGGATCGTTAATCTTGGTCATGGGTCATCCGGTCTGCCAACCCGCGCAACATGCGCGCTGTGGCACCCCAGATATAATAGGGGCCGTATGGAACCGTAAAGTACTTGCGCGGCGCCCCTTTCCAGCGTCGGGACGCAATCAGGTAATTGGCTGGATCCATAACATGAGACAGAGGGACGGTGAAAACCTCGGCTACTTCGCCAGCCTCTGGGATGATCTCAAACGGGTCACTTACCAATCCGATCACTGGCGTCACTTCAAAACCGGTGATCGTTTCATGAGGTGGCAAGGCCCCCAAAACATCAACCTTGTCCGTCGGCAAGCCAATTTCCTCGCGGGCTTCGCGCAGGGCCGCAGCAACAACATCACTGTCAGTTTCGTCCTGCTTGCCACCCGCAAAAGCGATCTGCCCCGGATGATGCTTAAGCGCAGATGACCGTTTCGTCAGGATCACTTGAGGGTCGTCGGTGGTCGTCGAGACAGCGATCAATACACCCGCAGGCCGCAACTTGCGTGTCTCAGGCAGCTGGACTGGGGGATTGAGATCGAAGTCGGAAGACGGGCGGCCATCCCGCTTGATCGCAGCCAGCAAAAGAGACCTCAGATCATTCTGCATCCGAGCCTTCTGCCTCAAACCCTACGGTTTTTGGATCAAGATCGTAGTGGGCGCTACAAAACTGACAATCCGCGGTGACACGACCATCGTCTGTGGTCATGGTAGCGATGTCACGGGCCGAGTAGATGGAAAGGCTTTGGCGTACGCGGTCTTCTGAACACGTACAGCCGAACCGAACCGACTGTGCATCAAACACGCGCGGGCCTTCTTCATGGAACAATCGCACCAGAAGGTCAGTCGGTGGCAGGTTGGGACCGATCATTTCAAGATCTTCGACAGTGTCCAACAACAGGTTGACGCGGTTCCAGTGTTCAGCGGCATCGCCATCCACCAAGTCATCGGCTTTCAGAACGCCGCCATCACCATCCTGCGTGGCTGCAAACGGAGACGCTTTTGGCATGTGCTGCAACATTATGCCGCCGGCGCGCCAGTGTTCAGGAATGCCCGGCTCAATCGACTTGCCGAACTTCAATGAAAATCGAGTCGGGATCTGTTCTGATTGTGCGAAATAGGCCTCGGCGCAGGCTGAAATGGACGACCCTTCCAGCGGCGTGATCCCTTGATAGGGCGCCATGTCCGAACCTTGGTCAATCATAATCGCGAAATAGCCTTCGCCAAGCTGCGAAAAAGGGTCGGCATCTGTAATCCGCTCTTCATCGTAGCTGGCATAGGCGCGAATACGGGCAGGCTCACCTTCTTCGGTCGGGCCGTAGTAGTCGGTCGCGATCATGCGAACGGCCCCTTTGGTCTGGACCTGCAACGACAGTTTCCAGCGCAATTTGATCGTTTGGCCAATTAAGGCGGTCAACAGAGCCATCTCTGCAACCAAAGCCTCAACCTGTTCGGGATAGTTGTGCTGCTTCAAAATACCGTCCAGCACGCCATCCAAACGGGCGACGCGGCCGCGCATATCTGGCAAATCAAGCTGAAATGGCAGAACAGTATCGTCCCACGCGATTTTTGATCCGAGTGTCATGAGCTTTCCTTAAAGGGTGGAGATCGGCATATCCGGTCTATATAGGCGCGGCAAGCCACAGCTAAAGAGGCAAAGATGATCCCAAGGTTCGGAACACCCCCACAGGCGTCTGTCAAATATCAGATCAGGCACGGCGTTTATGCTATTCTTCCAAGGGACGGGTCTTTGCTTTTGACCGTTCAATATGCTGAAAAGCCTGATGTTCAGCTTCCTGGTGGGGGTGTGGACCAAGGTGAGCATCCACTGGCCGCGCTTCACCGTGAAGTCATGGAAGAAACCGGCTGGATCATTGCGAACCCGAAACGGATCGGGGCCTTTAGGCGGTTCGTGTTTATGCCTGAGTACGATTTATGGGCTGAGAAACTGTGCACCATTTATGTGGCTTTCCCAGTAGCGCGAAAATGTGATCCGCTAGAAACCGGCCATGCGCCTGTGTGGGCAGATCCAGAGACTGCTATGAAGATTTTGGGAAACGAAGGAGACTGTCACTTCGTCAAACAAGTGCTCAGGCCAAATCCCCAGTATAGTCGAGCACAATAGAGGAAATATCGTCCTGGAAATCCTGGTGGCCCGCAAACTCGGATAGCGTCCACATAAAGGCTTCAATAAAGGCCGGACCTTGACAGTCTTTGAGATCCCAAAGTACGCGCGCAAGTCCGTCTTCTCCTAGCATTTCGCCTTCTGGGTTTGCGCATTCCGTCACCCCGTCTGACAAAATCATAAGACGGTCACCTGCATTCAGAGACACCTCAAATTCCGAAAAATGTGGGTCAGGCAAAAGCCCCACAGGGAAGCCGCCCGTTCCCACTTGTTCAACCGTTCCATCGGCGCGTTGAATGACGGGATGCGGATGTCCTGCTTGGCCAATCCGCGCCTTTCCGGAGTCTAAGTCGAGATCGACAAGCATCATTGTAAAATAAAGCTCTGTCTCCATTTCGTTGAGCACCAGATTATTCATGGCACGGATACTGTCTATGGGCGACAAAGGTTCAAAGCCGCCCTTCCCGTCAGGCTTTACCGCGATGTTTTGTTCCAACATTGATCCAGAAAGATAACCAGCCAGGCGCGCCGCCATTAGGGCGGATCGAATTCCGTGACCGGAGACGTCAATTGCATAGAGACCCAACCGTGAGGGTGAGGTTTGGAATTGCCCAACGAGGTCCCCGCCGACGTGCCCGCAAGATCGCAGATCAAACGACAGGTTGCATTGGTCAAGCTGACAATAACGATCAGGCACAAGTGACTGTTGAAGGTCTTTTGCTTGCATCAAATCATGGTCAAGGGAGGCATAGACCTGCTGCAGTTCCAAAAGTGTTTCGTTGATGACCCTGTTCTTTTCAGTCAGCTCGGCCTGCATTTCCAGTATTCGGCCCCCAGCTTGAAGGCGCGACTTTAACTCATGCTTGTTCACGGGCTTGGTTAAAAAATCATCAGCCCCTGCATCAAGTCCGCGCGCAACTTCATTCTTTTCGCTCTTGGAGGTCAGCAAGATGAAGTAGACGTAGTTTTCATCGGACAACGCACGGCACTCAGCACACAATTGCAAGCCCGACATGCCGGGCATCATCCAATCGCTTAGAACGATCTCAGGCCGGAATTCAGAAAACTGGATCAATGCGTCTTCGCCCGACGCTGCCTGCAAGACGTCAAACCCCCAACGCGTTAGCAGGCTGGACAAAATTTTCCGCTGAAGTCGGCTATCGTCAACAATGAGAATGCGAGGCATCTTTGCTGCGCTCGATATCACATCCTCTAAATGTTGTTGCGGTTCCAAAATAGGTCCAACTGCTACCTTACTGCTTGAGCTTTCACTTCTAAACAAAGCAACATTAACGGTCGGTGAAACAGATAATTTGAATGATTCAACTTGCTCCCATTCATATCCTGTAAACGAAGAACGCCTCATACACGCGAATGACTAAGGAGGTCGAAGATGATAGATTGGGAACGCGTTCTTGAGCTTGAAGAAGAGGTTGGGAAAGAAGATTTCGACGAGGTTATACAGTTGTTTTTAGAAGAGGTTGAAGAGCGCATACCAATGCTTCTGGCGGCCAGAACGCCTGAAGATCTCGAAACGACTTTGCACTTTCTTAAGGGAAGTGCGTTGAACCTAGGTTTTGCCCAGTTTTCCGCCTTGTGCCAGTCAGGGGAAACGGCCGCTTCTGCCGGTCAAACCGAGGCGATTGACTGCACTGAAATTGTTGCTTGCTTTAGCCTATCTAAACAAACTTTCCTGAAAGACGTAGCGGACCACCAAGCGGCCTAGACAAGCTTGTAAATGTCTTGCGCCTGAGCCGAACCGAACGTGCGCAATGCCTTGCGGCGCAAAGCCGACATTCCACCCAACCATTGATCAGGATTCGTCGCACGGATCTGCGCATAATCAGCAACCACTGGGTGAGGCAAAATTCTGAATTGCCGCGCCTTCATACCCTCAACAACAGATGCGGCCACGTCATCGGCCGTCAAAAGCGTCGGCAGATCCTTCGCATCGCTGTCATTTAACCCGATTAAAGGGGTGGCAACATACTGTGGACACACCACTGAAACTCCGACCCCGTCATCTGCATGTGTGATCAAAAGAGATTCTGCAAAGCTAACCGCGGCATGCTTAGTTGCCGTATAGGCTGCGTCTCCAATCTGGTTCAAAATACCGGCCGCCGAGGCGACATTGACCAAATACCCATCTCCCCGTTCGATCATAGCGGGCAGCACCGCGCGGGCCGCGTACACGTGGGCCATGACATGAACCATCCAATTCAAGTGCCAATCTTCATCCGGCGCTGACGCAGCGTGATCCGGTTGACCTCGGCCAAGCCCTGCATTTGAGACAAACACATCGACAGGGCCAAAGTGTTCTAAAGTTTGTTGAACAACACGCTGAATGTCGGCTTCTTTGGTAACGTCACATGGCAAGGCCAATCCGTCGATGGATACAGCCAAGGCCTGTGCCGCCGATAGATTCAAATCAGCGACAACAACATGCGCTTTAAGTTCCGCAAAGTGTCGACACATCGCAGCCCCAATTCCACTGGCACCGCCTGTCACAATGATTGTCCGGCCCGCAAATTCCATCGACATCTCCTAAATCAAGAATTGCGCCAGCATCTCATCTTGCGTGATATCTGTATACTGAAACCCTGCGTCGAGAAGTTTCTGAAGCAAGGCTGCAAAGTTGTCTGGATGCGACGTTTCGATCCCAATCAAGACAGACCCAAAGTTCCGTGCAGACTTCTTTAGATACTCAAAACGCGCAATGTCGTCATCTGGGCCCAAAATACCAAGAAACTCTTTTAGCGCCCCTGGCCGTTGCGGCATACGTAGGATGAAGTACTTTTTGACGCCGGAGTATCTTTGCGCACGCTCTTTCACTTCTGGCAGTCTTTCGAAATCGAAATTGCCGCCAGACGCGATGCAAACAACTGTCTTGCCTTTTATCTCCGCCGCAACTTCAGACAAGGCTTCGATCGCCAAGGCGCCTGCTGGTTCAAGTACGATTCCTTCGATGTTCAGCATTTCAATTATGGATGTACAAATACGATCTTCAGACAGATCGATCACGTCAGTTGTTGCTACGTCTTTCAGACGAGCAAATGTCTTCTCCCCAATCGACGCGACTGCGGCGCCATCCACAAAAGTATTGATCGGAGAGACATCAGTGGGCTGCCCTTCGATCAGGGCGTGTTTCAGGCTTTTTGCGCCACTTGGCTCAACGAATGTGTAGGCGCATCGATCCTCAAAGTAGCTATAGGTTCCCGCGGACAGCCCTCCGCCACCGACCGGCAGAATGATACGATCGGGCATGCGGCCCAGTTGAGATTCCAGTTCGACCGCAACACTTGCTTGACCTTCGATCACATCTTCATCGTCAAATGGGGACAAGAAATACGCATTCTGACCTTCGCAGTATGCCTTTGCGGCTGTCAGCGTTTGATCGAAGTAGTCTCCTACCAACCTCACTTCGACATTGTCGCCCCCAAACATCTGGGTCTTCTGGATTTTCTGTTGAGGCGTCGTGACCGGCATGAAAATCACGCCTGATTTGCCGAAGTGTTTGCACATGAATGCGACGCCCTGCGCATGGTTGCCCGCACTTGCACAAACGAAGGTGTCGACCTCGGTGCGTTTACGCATTGCATTAAACGCACCGCGTAGTTTGTACGACCGAACCGGGCTTAGGTCTTCCCTCTTCAACCACACGTCCGCATCGAACTTTTCAGACAAATGGTCGTTTCGAAGCAAGGGTGTTGCCGGAAACACGGTACGCATTTCTTGTGTGGCTGCTTTTGCCTGTTCTTGAAACGAGTTGTTCATATTCACCACGCAAAATTTCTTTCCCAAAGCAGTAGAGCGCGGACCCAACCCCGTCAACGCAGGCTCAATCTTGCATGGCAGACAGAAACCTTATATCGCGCAGGCGTCTCAGCCAAAGGAACCCGATCATGTCCGCACCCAAGAAAGTTGTTCTCGCCTATTCTGGCGGTTTGGACACCTCTATCATTCTGAAGTGGCTGCAGACCGAATACGGTTGTGAGGTTGTGACCTTCACTGCTGATCTGGGTCAAGGCGAGGAGCTTGAGCCTGCCCGCGCCAAAGCCGAGATGATGGGTGCAAAGGCTATCTACATCGAAGACCTTCGCGAAGAGTTTGTCCGCGACTTTGTGTTTCCGATGTTCCGTGCGAACGCCCTTTATGAAGGGTTATACCTGCTGGGCACCTCTATTGCCCGCCCCTTGATCTCCAAGCGGCTGGTTGAGATCGCCGCTGCCGAAGGCGCAGATGCCGTATCACACGGCGCGACTGGCAAGGGCAACGATCAGGTTCGGTTTGAGCTGGCCGCCTATGCACTTAACCCTGACATTAAGGTGATCGCACCTTGGCGCGAATGGGACTTGTCCAGCCGGACCAAGCTTTTGGAATTCGCAGAAAAGAACCAAATCCCTGTCGCGAAGGACAAGCGCGGTGAGGCGCCCTTTAGTGTCGATGCGAACCTGTTGCACACATCTTCCGAAGGAAAAGTGCTCGAAGACCCTGCTCTTGATGCGCCAGACTACGTCTATCAACGTACCGTTAGCCCCGAAGACGCGCCCGATACACCTGAGTACATCGAAATCGGGTTTGAGCGCGGCGACGCTGTTTCCATCAACGGCGAAGCGATGTCGCCTGCGACGGTCTTGACCAAACTGAATGAGCTTGGCGGCAAGCATGGTTGCGGTCGGCTTGATCTGGTTGAAGGGCGCTTTGTTGGGATGAAGTCCCGTGGGATTTACGAAACACCTGGCGGCACCCTGCTGCTTGAGGCCCATCGCGGAATTGAGCAAATCACGCTTGATCGCGGTGAGGCCCATCTCAAAGATGAACTAATGCCGAAATACGCAGAGCTTATCTATAACGGTTTTTGGTTCTCGCCTGAGCGCGAAATGCTGCAAGCCCTGATCGACAAAAGCCAAGAACACGTCACTGGTACTGTTCGCTTGAAGCTGTACAAAGGTTCTGCCCGTACGGTTGGCCGCTGGTCCGAGCATTCATTGTATTCCGAAGCGCATGTGACGTTCGAAGACGACGCAGGTGCCTATGACCAAACGGACGCTGCCGGCTTCATCCAGCTGAATGCGCTGCGCCTGAAGCTTTTGGCCGCGCGAGATCGCAAGTTAAAGGGCTAGTTTCAAAACCTTTAGCCTTTCATAGATCGGCATTGCTTCGTCCAGAAGTTTCCTGAACCGAGGCTCTAACACGGGCAAATCGCCTTCGGGTCCAGCAAAGCCTGTGCTTTCGTGGACGGCGTTGTACCAGTGTTTTGCCCAGACGCCGTCGTCCTTATGGCCGCCTTTGGGCCAAGCCAGCATCGCGTTATCCCAATCCAGCTCAACGGCGTTGCAAAGCCCGCGCAGCGCATGTTCGGGATTGGTGCGAATATCGAAGCTGTCTATGATATGCCCACCCACCCGCTGGTAGATTTCGAGCTGCTGTCGAAATCCGATGTCGTCCATTGTTACATCGTCGCGCTTGGCACCATAGCTTGCGATGACACGCGCAGGGTGACGGATTAGGTGAAAGTTGACGACGTTATTGGCCCAGTCCAACGGAAATCCAGCCAACATATGATGCGGCATGTGTTTCATGTAAAAGTTTGGTTTGCCGTCAGGGATCTCTGCGAGACACCGATTAGCCAACACTTCGGGATCGTTTTCATGCCGTGTCAGTATTTCATCTCGCATCGGATGTTCGACACCGGATACCGCCAAAAATGGCGCGTAGAACGGCTCATCCCAAACGGCAAAATCTGCACGCGCCCCAAAACTGTACATCATCGCCGTGCTCAGATTGCGCGGGCCGGACCACATCGCGATACGCACTAGGTACGATCCGTTTCGATAAGCTGTTTGTACAGCTCCCTGATACGCAAAGTGACAGGCCCCATTTCGCCGGCACCAATCTGGCGGCCGTCAATGGCTGACACTGGCGTCTGTGCACCGAAAGTCCCCGTCAGAAACGCCTCGTCCGCGCTATAGGTATCCACAAGGCTGAAGTTCCGCTCAAACACGGGGATGTCGTTCTGTTTGCAAACGTCGATCACCTTCTGGCGGGTAATACCATTCATGCAATAGTCGCCAGTGCTGGTCCAGACCTCCCCCTTTCGAACGATGAAAAAATTACAAGCGTTGGTCGTGTTCACAAATCCATGCACATCGAGCATTAAAGCCTCATCCGCACCTGCCTTTTCAGCGGCAATGCACGCGAGGATACAGTTCAGCTTTGAATGGCTATTCAACTTGGGGTCCTGAGTCATCGGCAACCCGCGCATGTGCGGAACCGTCGCAAGCGTCAGGGGGCGCGGGATCTTCGGCTGAGAATGTTCAACGATAATGACAAACGTGGGGCCAGATCGGCTAAGAGAAGGATGTTGAAACGGTCGCACCTTTACGCCGCGGGTGACCATCAAGCGCGCATGACAGTCTGTGGTCATTTCATTCGCGTTTTGTGTCTCTAACAAGGCGGAAATAACGCCTTCGCGGTTCAAACCTATATCTAGATCAATCGCCTTAGCTGCTGCAAAAAGTCTGTCGATATGCTCGTTCAAGAACGCCCAACGCCCATCATAGAGCCGCAAACCTTCCCAAACACCGTCACCGAGCATAAAGCCACTGTCATAAACGCTTACAACAGCTTCTGACTTTGGGACGATCTTGCCGTTTACATAGATCAAGATGTTCTCATTGCGCACGTCATCTTCGGCTTGGTGTGTTGTAATATGATCTGACATAGGCCCTCCAAAGATCAGGCTAGAAGCGCCGCGGCGCACTGCCAAGCAGTAAAATGCCGTCACAGCTGCGTGAGACATCGCCCACCCGCTTGCACGATCACGTCTGGCGGGACAGTGTAGCGTCAAAGGAGCACCGATATGACCCTATTTCGAAAAGCCAAACCATTCTTTCTAGGCCTGTGCATCACACTTGGCGCATTGGTTCACGGGAACGGCGCAAAAGCGGCTGGAACCGAAGTTTTGACAGTGGCCGGCGGCTGCTTTTGGTGTGTTGAATCTGATTTCGAGAAAGTGAAAGGCGTGAAGGAAGCCGTGTCTGGTTACACCGGCGGGAAGTCCGCAAACCCAACCTACAAGCAAGTCACGGGCGGCGGTACTGGCCACTACGAGGCCGTTCAGATCACCTTTGATCCAAGCGTTGTCAGTCGCGATACACTGCTTTCGATGTTTCTAAGGTCTGTCGATCCGACAGATGCAGGCGGTCAGTTCTGTGATCGCGGTGCCAGCTATAGAACTGCCATTTTCGTCTCTAATGCGAGAGAAAAGGCATCTGCCCAAAAAGCAATTGAATCCGCTCAGTCGGATTTGGGGCAGAAAATCGTGACCCCTGTTTTGACCAAGGGTGAATTCTACCCTGCCGAGGCCTACCATCAAGACTACTACAAGGGCACGAAAATCGTGCTTACGCGCTTTGGTCCCAAAAAGCAGTCTGCTGCCTACAAGGCATATAGGAATGCATGCGGTCGTGACCAAAGAGTGCGCGAACTTTGGGGCAGTGCTGCCCCCTTTGCGAGCTAACTTAAACGGGCGTCCTGAACCTCTTTTAAGTCAGGTATCACGTCCGCCGTTCCTTGTCGGGTCACCATTAATGCAGCCGCCAAGGTTGCGAGCGAAATTGCTTGCTCAAATCCTTGTCCCCGGTCCAGAGCAGCCAGAAGATAGCCGGTAAATGTGTCCCCCGCTCCGGTGGTATCAACCGGATCAACTTTGACTGCTGCGAAATCTCTTGACGCTCCATCCGACACCCACCTGCACCCCTTTGCCCCAAGCGTTACGATGATGTCTTTCACCGGCAGGTCTGTCAGGGATTCATTCGTAGCATGGGCCAGCTGTTCGGCCTCCACCTCATTGAGAACCAACAGATCCAAGTTTGGCATCACGGCCAAAACCGCATCAGGGTCAAAAGGCGCCGCAGCATAACACGTCCGCAATCCCATATCCCGGGCCATAGATATCGCGTAGCCCTGTCCGTTCGTCTCGTTCTGGGTGACAAAGATATCGCCCGATACTGCCGAAGAAAGGGCCTGTCCAACCCGTTCTTGTGAAATCTGCCCATTCGCACCGGACAAGATCACAATTTGGTTTTCGCCGTCCTCGGAAACTGTAATCATCGCATGCCCAGTTGGAGCCTTCCCAATAGCGATGTGTCTTGTGTCCACGCCATATTCCAGAAGCCGCGTCGTCGCCCAGTCCCCGTCAGATCCGACGGCGCCGATATGAACGGTGTGGGCACCTGCCCGCGCAGAAGCGACAGACATATTTGCGCCCTTCCCGCCAAGAAACCGCTGCATGTCGGAAGCGTGAAGAGTTTCCCCCGGCCGCGGCAAATGCGAGACGCGATAAATGTCATCCGCGTTTATCGACCCCAGGTTCCAAATTGTCATCTTGGTCCTCTTCTCAGACAGCCGCTCGTGACGTTTTCGGCTTTAACCACAGTCATACCATTTGTAAGGTCGCCATCAATCCTTGGGGGATGGTGTCCGTGTCAAATGTAACGCCGATGATGGCGCAATATCTCGAAATCAAAGCTGACCATCCGGACGCGTTGCTGTTCTACCGCATGGGCGACTTCTATGAGATGTTTTTCGACGATGCTGTTGCTGCGGCAGAGGCTTTGGATATCGCTCTAACCAAACGAGGAAAACATGACGGAGATGATATTCCCATGTGTGGAGTTCCTGCGCATGCAGCTGAGGGGTATTTTCTAACCCTCATCAGAAAGGGTTTTCGTGTCGCTGTTTGCGAGCAGCTCGAGAGCCCTGCGGAGGCCAAGAAGCGGGGTGGAAAATCTGTTGTGAAACGTGGCGTCGTTCGCTTGGTCACACCGGGCACTTTAACGGAGGACTCTCTGCTTGAGGCCCGCAAACACAACTATCTTGCAGCCTTCGCGGACATCCGTGGAAACAGCGCGATGGCTTGGGTCGACATTTCCACTGGCGCCTTTCATGTCATGGATCTACCCATGGTTCGCCTTGGCCCCGAGTTGGCCAGATTGGCCCCATCAGAGCTGATCATTTCAGACACTAAACAGGCAGAATTGGATGGTTTGGCTTCTGAAGCTGGGATTGCCATTACGCCATTAAGCCCTTCAACATTCGACAGTGTCTCGGCGGAAAAGCGGTTGCTCGAACTGTTCGATGTCGCGACACTTGACGCTTTTGGGTCGTTCTCTAGGGCTGAGATTTCCGCAATGGGCGCCATAATAGACTATCTGGAAATCACTCAAAAAGGTAAGTTACCACTGTTGGTTCGTCCCGTGAAAGAGGCGACTGAAACCGTTGTTCAAATCGACGCAGCAACACGCCGAAACCTTGAGCTAACTCACGCGTTAGCAGGTGGCCGTGCAGGATCGCTGTTGTCCATTATTGACAGAACCGTCACACCTGCCGGTGCCCGATTGTTGGAAAGGCGTCTATCCAGCCCCTCGCGGCGGCTGGATGTTGTTTCAGAGCGACTTGAAGCTGTTACCTATGCGCTGAACGAAAGACAGCTCGCGGCGAGAATCCACGATCATCTGCGCAAAGTTCCAGACCTTGACCGGGCTTTATCACGCATGTCGCTTGAACGCGGAGGTCCCCGGGATTTAGCGGCCATTCGAAATGGCTTAGCCGAGGGGCTTCAAATTTCTGATGCGTTGAGCGAACTGATTTTGCCAAATGTTTTGCAAACGGCGCGGAATGGGCTGATCGGTCACGAGGAGATTTTGTCCTTGCTAGATGAGGCCCTTGTTGCTGATCCCCCGCTCCTTGCCAGGGACGGCGGGTTCGTTGCTCCGGGATACAATGATGACCTGGATAACGCTCGTAAACTCAGAGATGAAGGTCGGTCTGTTATTGCCGAAATGCAATCCAAATACTCTGAGCAAACAGGCATCTCTTCGTTGAAGATTAAACACAACAATGTGCTCGGTTACTTCATCGAAACAACCGCCACCCATGCGGAACGAATGTTGTCTCCGCCTCTAAGCGAAACTTTCATTCACCGGCAAACCACGGCCAATCAAGTTCGGTTCGCCACAGTCGAACTTTCGGAAATGGAAACCAAAATCCACAACGCAGCCGCAACTGCGCTCAATATTGAAAAGGCAGTGTTTGCGTCTCTAACACGGGCTATTTTGGAAATTTCAGCCCGCATTAGCGATGCATCAAAAGGGCTGGCAACGATTGATCTGACGTTCGGTTTGGCCAGACTTGCCCAAACTGAACAGTGGTGTCGACCTAAGATGGACGACGGAAAGACCTTCAGTATTCAAGGCGGACGCCACCCAGTGGTGGAACACGCGCTGCGCCAAGCCGGGACACCCTTTGTTGCCAACGATTGTGATCTGAGCAAAGCGAATATTTGGTTGCTGACAGGTCCAAACATGGCCGGTAAGTCTACATTTTTACGTCAGAACGCTCTTATTGCGGTCTTAGCGCAAATGGGCAGCTATGTGCCCGCTAGCGCCGCCCATATCGGATTGGTGAGTCAAATTTTTAGCCGCGTCGGCGCCTCTGATGATCTGGCGAGGGGTCGGTCGACTTTTATGGTTGAGATGGTCGAAACCGCGGCGATCCTCAATCAAGCAGACGATCGAGCGCTTGTCATTCTAGATGAAATTGGGCGCGGCACGGCCACGTACGATGGGCTGTCCATCGCTTGGGCAACGCTTGAGCATTTACATGATGCAAACAAGTCACGCGCACTCTTTGCGACACACTACCATGAAATGACAGCGCTTGCCGGAAAGCTGGCAGGCGTAGACAACGCGACCATGACGGTCAAGGAACATGGCGGAGAGGTCATTTTCCTGCATGAAGTAAAGCGCGGCGCTGCCGACAGATCGTATGGGGTACAGGTGGCACAACTAGCTGGGCTTCCAGCTTCGGTCGTCCAAAGAGCCCGGGTCGTTTTGGAGGCCTTGGAAAAGGGAGAGCGCGAAGGCGGCGGCAAGCAAAAAGCGCTGATCGATGACTTGCCGCTTTTCTCTGCGACCGCGCCGCCTCCGCAGCCTACGAAACCATCCGCCGTCGAAAGCGCTCTGGATGACATTTACCCCGATGAATTGACTCCGAAAGAGGCGCTGGCCCTACTCTACAAATTGAAAGAGGCGTCTCAAGGTTAACTGAAACGCCTCACTTCTTTTTGGTCAAAATACCTCGGCCGGAGGCAAAAAAATCCTAGCCGGGCGTGGATGAAACGCCGACCTGCGCAGGTCGCAACAAACGGTCATGCAGCATGAAGCCTTCTGCGGCCACCTGAATGATGTCGCCAGCCTTTGTGCCTGGCAAGGGGGCCTCAAACATAGCTTGATGTTGTTGCGGGTCGAAACGGTCACCGACTTCTGGCTTGATCAAAACGATACCGTGCTTTGAAAAAACGCTCAGCAGCTCACGCATGGTCAGCTCAACACCTTCAAGCACAGCACCGGATACAGCGCGCTGCTCTTCGGTCACGGCCTCAAGGGCTCGCTTCATGTTATCATAGACAGGCAACATATCGCGCGCGAGCTTTGATCCGCCGTAGTTTTCAGCTTCGCGGCGATCTTTGTCAGATCGTTTGCGAGCATTCTCGGCATCGGCCAAAGCGCGCATGAAACGGTCGCGGAATTGATCTCGTTCTGCAATCACGCCTTCAAGCGTCAAAGCATCTTCATCAATCTCAGCAAACTCCTCAGCGAATTCTTCCGCCTCGGCGCTATCAATATCGTCCAAAAAGTCTTCGTTGTTCGGCTCAGCCATAGGTCACCTCTATTTCCGGTCAGAAATCATCTTCCCAACCAGTTGCGCCGTGTAATCGACAATCGGAACAATTCGCCCATAATTTAGGCGAGTCGGACCAATGACGCCCACGGCACCAACAATCTTACGGTCTGCGTTCATATATGGGGAAACCACCAAAGAGGAACCCGAAAGTGAAAAAAGTTTGTTTTCAGAGCCAATAAAAATGCGCACACCTTCGCCTTGCTCGGTCAATTCCAAGAATTCCGCGATATCGCGTTTGCGTTCAAGGTCATCAAACAAGTGTCTAATGCGCTCAAGACCGGCTTCTTCTTCCTCTGAACCCAGAAGATTCGAGCGTCCGCGAACAATCAAGCGCTCCCCGTGCTCGCCTTCATTCTGCCAAAGCGCCAAGCCGCTTTCGACCATATCTTGCGCAAGAACATCGATCTCTTGCCGGCGAGATGCGATTTCGCGCGCGACAGACCCTTGCATATCGCTGATGGTTTTCCCTTCGATCAGTGCATTTAGAAAATTGGCGGCTTCGCGCATTGAGCTTGGCGTTTGTCCGGGTGGTGGCGTGAACACACGGTTTTCGACGTGACCGTCAGCGAAAACCAGTACAACAAGCGCACGATCCTGTGCCAGCGATACAAACTCAATGTGTTTCAGCGCTGCTTCGTGCTTTGGCGTAAGAACAAGCGACGCACCTTGCGTCACGCCCGACAAAGCTGATCCAAGCCGGTCGAGCATTCCAGTCACATCTGACGCATTATCGCCCATTGTAGCATCAATCTTCGCCCGGTCCCCTTGATCAAGGCTTCCGACCTCCAGCAACCCGTCCACGAACATGCGTAGACCCATTTGCGTCGGCACTCGGCCTGCACTGATGTGTGGGCTGTCGAGCAGACCCATAAACTCAAGGTCTTGCATAACATTGCGGATGGTCGCGGCGCTTACCTTCTCAGACAGCTCTCGCGTCAGTGTCCTACTGCCGACAGGATCCCCGCTTGACAGATACCCTTCTACAACCCGCCGAAATACTTCGCGGGATCGGTCGTTCATATCGCTGAGAAGTTCTGAACTGTCAGTCATGGGCTCTGTTTTCCGGCTCCTTAGGTAACGAGACATAATTGCAAACGTCAATCGGGGTTGCATCATTGGGCCAGCGGGCGGTATCCCCAAACCAACTGGCATAGGAGCCCATAATGCGACCTTCTGGACGGAACTTAGACGATCTGCGCAGCGTTTCAATTGAAACAGGTGTCACGAAGCATGCTGAAGGATCGTGCATGATGAAAATGGGCGACACCCATGTTTTGTGTACTGCAACTATTGAAGACAGAGTGCCCCCGTTTATCAAAGGGTCTGGCCTTGGTTGGGTGACAGCCGAATACGGCATGTTGCCCCGCGCAACCAACACACGAATGCGGCGCGAAGCTGCGTCTGGCAAACAAGGTGGCAGGACTGTCGAAATCCAACGCTTGATCGGGCGCAGCCTGCGGGCGGGCGTCGATCGCTCTGCTTTGGGTGAGCGTCAGATCACCGTTGATTGCGATGTGATTCAAGCAGACGGCGGAACGCGCTGCGCCTCCATCACTGGCGGCTGGGTCGCGCTGCGTTTGGCCGTGAACAAACTGATGAAAGCAGGCGATGTGGTCAGCGATCCTTTGGTCGACCCCGTTGCGGCCATCAGTTGCGGAATCTACGCAGGCCAACCCGTTCTAGACCTTGACTATCCCGAGGATTCCGAAGCCGGCGTCGACGGTAACTTCATCATGACTGGGTCAGGTCGCTTGATCGAAGTTCAAATGTCAGCCGAAGGATCTACATATACCCGCGATGAGATGAACCAGCTAATGGACCTTGCCGAAAAAGGCGTGGCCGAATTGGTTGCGGCGCAAAAGGCCGCTACATCGTGACCCGCAAATTCTTTGGCGACCGGCTTTTGGTGGCGACACACAACGCAGGCAAGCTGGAAGAAATGGTCGAGCTTTTGACGCCCTTCGGCGTGTCTGTTGTTGGCGCTGCTGAAATGAACTTGCCGGAGCCTGAGGAAACAGAAGACACATTTGTTGGCAACGCGCGGATCAAAGCGCATGCAGCCGCAAAAGCGACAGGCCTTCCTGCCTTGTCGGATGACAGCGGCATAGAGGTTGATGCATTGAACGGTGCGCCTGGCGTATACACCGCAGATTGGGCCGAAACCCCGAACGGTCGCGACTTCGTCATGGCAATGACCCGCACACATAGCGAACTTGAGGCCGTGAATGCCGGTTATCCGCGCACAGCCCGGTTCTGTTCGACCATGGTTTTGGCTTGGCCGGACGGACACGACGATGTTTTTGCGGGAAAGGTCGAGGGTACTCTCGTCTGGCCTATGCGTGGTGCACAGGGGCACGGATACGATCCGATGTTTCAGCCAATTGGGCACGATCAAACCTTCGCTGAAATGACCCACGACGAAAAGAACAAGATCAGCCACCGCGCAGATGCGTTCAAAAAGTTCATCGCAGGCTGTTTTGAGTGAAGATTGGCAAAATGGTGGGTTTGGGCTTTATGTCCACTGGCCTTTTTGTCAGGCGAAATGCCCTTACTGTGACTTCAACAGCCACGTTTCAGCAACAATAGACCAGTCCGCGTGGCGGCTTGCTTTGGTCAGCGAGCTGAAACGCGTTGCAGCACTAACGCCAGGCCGCGTTCTGAACAGTATCTTTTTCGGCGGCGGAACGCCCAGTCTTATGGATCCGTCTACTGTCGCGGCGATTATTGAAAAAGCCAGTGAGCTGTGGACGCCTGCAAACAACATCGAGATCACGCTGGAAGCCAACCCAACATCGGTCGAGGCCGGTAGGTTTCAAGGTTATAAAACAGCGGGCGTGAACAGAATATCGATGGGCATACAGGCGCTGGATGACGCGGACCTCAAGGCGCTGGGGCGCTTGCACACGGTGTCTGAGGCCAAAGCTGCGTTCGAGATTGCTCGAAACACTTTTGATAGGGTCAGTTTCGATCTGATCTATGCACGGCAAAATCAGTCTCTAACACGGTGGGAATCGGAGCTTTCCGACGCCCTGAGGCTCGCTATTGATCATTTGTCTCTCTATCAACTGACCATTGAAGATGGGACTGCTTTTGGCGACAGATATAAGCGTGGTGCACTACGAGGCCTACCAAGCGACGACCTATCTGCGGACATGTTCCAGCTTACTCAAGACATAACGTCCGCTGCAGGAATGCCTGCTTACGAAGTATCCAACCATGCGCGTGCGGATCAGCAGTCACTGCACAATCTTATTTACTGGACTTATGGTGATTACGCTGGAATTGGACCTGGAGCACATGGTCGTTTGACTCTGGGCGGTCAGCGCCACGCGTCGGAGGCATACAGCAATCCGGCCAAGTGGCTTGAGCTGGCAAAGCGTGGAAATGCAGACAAATCAGTAACTACTGTATCAAATGAAGATCAGGCCACCGAGATGTTGCTGATGGGCCTGCGGCTGCACGATGGTATCGACACGCGCAGGTTCGAGAAGCTAAACGGCAAAACTCTAGACCCCCAAACAGTCCAAGACCTAGAAGACCTAGGGATGATAAAGGTGGGTAAACATAATTTATCTGTTACAAATCAAGGGCTTATGGTTCTAAATTCGATTATAGGCAAGCTGCTAACTGCTTAGCAATCCGCACAGCCGGTCCAAAGCTTCAAGATTCGCATACTTGACGGTCAATTGACCGCTTTCGCCAGAGCCTTTGTGCTCAATCGATACCTTCATGCCTAAAGCCGCACTAAGGTCGCCCTCAAGCGCTAAGGTGTCAGCGTCCTTGGTCTGTGCTTTAGTTCCGCCGCCCTTCTGCTTAGTCGGACCGCCCTGCCCTTCAACACGGACCATCTCTTCGGTCTTGCGAACCGACCAGCGTTCGGCGATCGCCCGCTTCGCCATCGCCAAGGGAGCTTCCGCCATAAGCAATGCCCGAGCATGACCTGCACTAATTTTACCTTCTTGGACAAAGCCAAGAACATCTTCTGGCAAGTTGAGCAAACGCATCAAGTTGGCAATGTGGCTCCGGCTTTTACCCAAAGCTTCCGACAGCTTTTCTTGAGTGTGACCGAACTTGTCCATCAACTGCTTGTACCCGGCGGCTTCTTCAATCGGGTTGAGGTCAGCGCGCTGAATGTTCTCGATAATCGCAATTTCAAGAACTTCGGTGTCGTTCAAGTCGCGAACAACCACCGGCAGATCATGTAGGTTAGCAGCTTGTGCCGCGCGCCATCGCCGTTCCCCTGCGACGATCTCAAACTGATCCTTGCCTTTGGGCCGCACGATCAAAGGCTGGATAACACCTTTTTCTTTAACCGACGCAGTGAGGTCTCGCAGGTCTTCTTCTGCGAAACGTCGGCGCGGCTGGTCAGGGTTTGGTTTGATATTCTCAATCGGGATGCGTCGGTCAGCTGTACGAGGCGCCCCCGGTTCAGCGACTTGGTTCTCTGGGCCGACATCCGCCATCAGGGCAGAAAGACCTCTACCCAGACCGCGTTTCTTCTCTTTCTTATCTGCCATGTTTGCCTCCGTTCTAAGCCGCTGTACGCGACGCATGTTTATTCAAAAGCTCTTTTGCGAGATCAATATAAGCGCGTGAACCCTTTGATTTTGGGTCATATTCCAGTGCGGACATTGCAAAGGAAGGTGCCTCACTTAATCGAACGTTACGCGGTATTTTCGTCTGAAATACAAGATCGCCTAGGTTGTCCCGAGCATCAGATTCGACCTGCTGAGACAGATTGTTCCGCGTGTCAAACATGGTGAGGACAACGCCCTCTAGACGAAGCTCAGGGTTGGCTGTTTGCCGCACCTCACGAACTGTGAGCATCAGTTGCGAAAGCCCCTCTAGCGCGAAGAACTCAGACTGTAACGGCACAAGAACAGAATGGGACGCCACCATCGCGTTGATCGTGAGAAGATTTAGTGATGGCGGGCAATCGATCAAAACGTAGTCGAATTCAAATCGATCCATCGCCGTTTGCCGCAGGGCATCGTGCAGCAGGAAGCTTCGGCGTTCATTTGAGACCAACTCCATATCGGCAGAGCTTAAGTCAACAGTTGCGGGAATGATCTTCAACCGATCCATATTCGTCGGTAATACAATGTCCTCTAGCACTACATCGTCTAGCAATAGATCATATGTAGTCAGTTTACGGTCGTCAACATCTACACCTAGTCCCGTAGAGGCGTTCCCCTGCGGATCGAGGTCTATGAGAAGAACATGGCACCCATTTTGAACAAGTCCAGCGGCGAGATTAATTGAAGTGGTTGTCTTCCCTACGCCACCTTTTTGGTTGGCAATCGAAATAATCTTCGGCCCTTGTGGACGAGAATGATCAAGCACGCTGCACTCCTGCAATCTTCAAGATAACCGCATCTGGTTCTGTTCTACTGCTAACCGCTTTGTAATCGAACTTCCACTGCTCTTGTGCCAACAAAAGCTCTTCCTTCCAGCGCGCGCCTTTCATAAAGAGCCCCTCTGCCCCATCGTTCGCATGTGTTTGAAAATACCCTAGAAGCGAAGAGAGATCCGCTAAGGCACGGGCTGAGATGACGTCTGCCCCCTGTGGCTTCGCGGCTTCTATACGTCCGGACACAACAGTCCCAGCAACACCGGTTTCACGCAACACAGTACGCAAGAATACAGCCTTGCGCTGATCGCTTTCAACAAGGGACACCTTCATGTCCTTGGCAAACTCATCGGCAAGTATAGCCACGACACACCCAGGGAATCCCCCACCACTGCCCAAATCTAACCAGTGATTTCCGGTGCTCATTTCGAATATCTGCACAGAATCAACAATATGGCGATTCCAGACGCTGTCGATCGTCGACTTGGCCACGAGATTGATGCTTGGATTCCACTTTCGCACCAAACTTTCATATAGCCGTAGGCGCTCGAGTGTTTCACGTGAAACATCCGCCTCTGTGACTTTAGCCCTCTTCTCGCTCACGCCCTCTTTTTCCTGTCATGTTGACGAAGCTTGGCAAGCAGCAACGCAAGCGCAGCTGGTGTCATCCCGTCCACTCTGGATGCTTGCGATAGGTTTTCTGGCTGAGTGCGGATCAGCTTGCCCTTCAGTTCATTCGACAAACCGTTCAGTGCATCATAGTCGAAGTCTGCAGGTATTTTCTGCGCCTCATCCTTCTTAAGAGACATAACCTCACGGTTCTGGCGCTCGATGTACGTGACGTACAGAGCCTCTCTCTCCAACTGAGCTACTGTTTCCATGTCCTGCTGCTTAAGTGTTGGCGCAAGCTCAAACAGATCTGAGAATTGAACATTGGGAAACGCGAGCACTTGCTGCAGCGTACGACGTGATCCATCTTGTTTGACGTCAATTCCAGAAGACTGGAGTTGTGTCGGAGAAAAGCTCTCGGAGGTGAGCGCCTCTCTGCCCACCACCAAACGATCCATCTTATTCTTGAAAGCTGCTTCGCGTGGCGCACCAACACAGCCCAAGCTTGTACCAAGCGGCGTCAGGCGCTGATCCGCATTATCTGCCCGCAGGGACAAGCGGAACTCGGCGCGCGACGTGAACATGCGGTAGGGCTCCAAGACACCACGCGTGGTCAAATCATCTATCATAACCCCGATGTAGCTGTCGGCCCTGCTCATGACGACTGGATCTTCTCCTCGCACACTGAGTGCCGCATTCAAGCCGGCGACCAAGCCCTGCGCGGCAGCCTCTTCATAGCCCGTTGTTCCGTTGATCTGACCGGCCAGATAAAGCCCAGGTACAGATTTAGTTTGCAAGTCAGCCCCAAGCGCGCGCGGATCAACGTAGTCGTATTCTATGGCATAGCCCGGTTGAAGTATCTTTGCCTCTTCTAATCCCACAATCGAATGCACGTAGTCCATTTGCACATCTAAGGGCAGGGACGTCGAAATCCCGTTGGGGTATACCGCATCAGTTGTAAGCCCCTCTGGTTCAAGGAAAATCTGGTGTGAGGTCTTATCAGCAAACCGTACAATCTTGTCCTCTATGGAGGGACAATATCTTGGTCCTACGCCCTCTATATGACCACCATACATAGCTGAGCGATCCAAGTTTTCTCGGATAATCTCGTGAGTCCTCTCGTTTGTGTGTGTGATCCCGCAAGACACCTGCTGCGCAACGGGCGAATTGGACAGAAACGAGAACATGGTAGGCTCATCGTCCCCTGGCTGCTCTTCAAGGCCAGTCCAGTCAATCGTTTTTGTGTCAAGACGGGGAGGGGTGCCAGTCTTGAGTCGCCCCAACGGCAAATCAAAGGAATCAATACGTTCGGCGAGCTTGATGGAGGGCTTTTCTCCCATTCGACCGCCAGACCTCGCTTGATCTCCCACGTGGATAACCCCGCGCAAGAATGTACCAGTGGTGAGTACCACAGCGCTACTTTTCAATGTGCTGCCGTCCGCAAGAAGAACACCACCAACCCTGTCGCCAATCATAACGAAATCAACAACTTCGCCCACGATCACTTGAAGATCTTGTTGTGCCTCAACGTGACGAAGGACAGCTTTCCTGTACAGATCCCTGTCGGCTTGTGCCCGAGGTCCCTGTACAGCAGGACCTTTACGACGGTTCAAAAGGCGGAACTGAATACCGGCGGCGTCAGCACAACGCCCCATGACTCCATCCAAAGCATCGATTTCGCGTACCAGATGACCCTTTCCCAACCCACCAATTGCGGGATTACAGGACATTACTCCGATCCCCTCATGAGTCAGAGTCACAAGTCCAGTCCGGGCACCCATACGAGCTGATGAAAGCGCGCCCTCAACACCCGCGTGACCGCCGCCGATGACAAGTACATCAAAATCATTTTGTTTCACGTGAAACACTCCATCACTTACCGATGCAAAAACTCAAGAAGATTTCGTCCAGAAGGGACTCGACATCAATGCGCCCTATTAGCGACTCTAGTCGTCGAATCGCAACGCGTATCTCATCCGCTGCTATATCATAGTGATCTTGACCGACCTGCAGTAATCGTCGCGCTTCATCCAAAGCGGTTGAGGCCTCTGTCATTGCAACCCTGTGCCTGTGCCGGGTCGAGACACCAGATCGCTGTGCTTTATTCGATAGGGCCTCCGATAGTCTCCCTACTAAGGCTTCGATTCCATATCCCGTTAAGCCCGATACACCGTCAACCGGTGACCCTTCATCAGACTTCGCCATCAGTACAATATCCCCATCTCGAGCCGGGATGCCCGTATGCTGTGGGTCCTCAGACAGAATTACACGTATGTCAGCCGACTCGGCGCGTTCCAGCGCTCGGGCTATACCAATCTTTTCTACCGCATCGTCCGTATCACGCACGCCCGCCGTGTCCAGAAAAGTCACAGGCAGACCGGACAGATCCATTCGGACCTCAATCACATCCCGTGTCGTCCCAGCAACTTCGGACGTAATGGCAGCCTCTCGTCCAGCTAAGTTATTGATTAAAGTGGATTTTCCTGTATTTGGGGCGCCAATGATGGCAACCTCAAACCCTGTGCGAACACGTTCCGCTACCAAAACACCGGCAGATTCTTTTTCAAGCTCTACTTGCACAGCCTCTAACAGAGCTGAGACCTCGGGCGTCACATCCTCGGGTACATCTTCGTCCGCAAAATCAATCGTCGCCTCGATCAAAGATGCAGCCCGAATGAGTTTCCTCCGCCAATCTTCTACTAGATCACCCAAAGCGCCTGAAAGAACACGAAAAGCCTGTGCGCGTTGGGCTTCTGTCTCAGCGTCGATAAGATCAGCCAGTCCTTCCACCTCAGCGAGGTCTAGCTTTTCATTCTCAAGCGCGCGACGTGTGAATTCACCAGCTTCCGCCAAGATACATCCAAGACTGCCCAATTCGTCCAGAACAGACGATACAACTGCAGTACTTCCATGCAGATGAAGCTCAACCACATCTTCGCCTGTAAAGCTGGCCGGCGCGGGAAACTGAAGAACCAAGGCTTGGTCTAACACGCGACCATCTTTTGCCGTAAGGGCACGAAGCCCAGCAAGACGGGCAGGGGGTAGCGGTCCACAAAGCGACTGAACAGCCTCAAACGCCCAAGGGCCAGACAGACGCACAACTGAAACACCCGCCTTACCAGGCGCAGACGCCAAGGCAAAAATCGTGCTCATATCAGATAACCCTTTGTTATAAATAACAAATTAGGTGTTCATGGAATCGAAGAACTCTGAATTTGTCTTTGTCTGCTTCAACTTAGAAATCAGGAACTCAATCGCATCCGTCGTCCCCATCGGGTTCAAAATACGACGCAGCACAAAGGTCTTCTGAAGGTCCAATTTGTCGACGAGGAGGTCCTCTTTGCGCGTACCCGATTTTAGAATATCGATGGCTGGGAAGACCCGTTTGTCTGCAATCTTCCGATCCAAAACGATTTCTGAGTTACCGGTCCCTTTGAATTCCTCAAAGATAACTTCGTCCATGCGGCTACCAGTATCGATCAGTGCCGTGGCGACGATTGTCAGTGATCCACCTTCTTCGATGTTCCGTGCAGCCCCAAAGAAGCGCTTTGGACGTTGTAGGGCGTTCGCATCCACACCACCTGTTAGAACTTTACCAGAGGACGGCACAACCGTATTGAACGCGCGGCCAAGGCGGGTCACGGAATCTAGCAAGATCACAACGTCTCGCTTATGTTCAACCAGACGTTTGGCTTTCTCGATCACCATCTCGGCAACGGCCACGTGACGGGTTGCGGGTTCATCAAAGGTAGAGCTTACAACTTCGCCCTTAACAGAGCGCTGCATGTCTGTAACTTCTTCCGGCCGCTCATCGATCAGAAGAACGATCAGATAGCACTCAGGATGGTTCTTTTCGATGCTATTGGCGATGTTTTGCAACAAAACAGTTTTACCAGTTCGTGGCGGCGCCACAATCAGCGAACGTTGGCCTTTCCCGATTGGAGCCACGAGATCAATAATGCGCGGAGAACGGTCTTTTACCGTTGGATCATCTACTTCCATCGTCAGACGCTCGTCTGGGTAGAGCGGCGTGAGGTTCTCAAAGGCAATTTTGTGCTTTGCCTTCTCTGGCTCTTCAAAATTGATCTTGGTCACGTTGGTTAGGGCAAAATAGCGTTCGACCTCTCCGGGAGCGACCATCATACCTTCAATCGTATCGCCGGTCCGCAAAGAATACATTCGGATCATTTCTGGCGAGACATAGATATCTTCTGGACCTGGCAAGTAGTTTGCTTCTGGTGAACGTAAAAATCCAAATCCATCTTGCAGTACTTCCAGAACACCATCTCCGAAGATTTCCCAACCTTCATCTGCACGTTCGCGCAGAATCTGGAACATCATATCGCCCTTACGCATGGTCGAGGCGTTCTCGATCTCCAGCTCTTCCGCCATCGACAGAAGGTCTTTCGGGCTACGGCCCTTAAGCTCAGCCAAAGTTAGCGTGCCTGTTACGGCATCGTCATCCACTACGTCATCAGTCATTACATGCTCCTAAGGCCTGTCATCGCAAGCCACGCATTAGTCTATTCTGGAAATACTCTGATGCCCGGACGGGCGGAGTGGTGCTGTCTTAGGATTTCATAAGCCATGAGTCAATAAACCTAGAATTTAACAACGACCGAGATCACGATAATGAACATCAAGATCGTCGGTACTTCGTTCATGATTCTGTACTGTCGACCTGTAAGGGTGTTTGTGTCGTTCAGGAGCTTTTTGCGCTGAACATTCAACCATTGATGGAACCCTGTCATTGCGATCACAGAAACGGCCTTTGTCCACGGCCAAATCTCAGACCAATCAACAATTCCTGGAGTAAAAACTAATGCCAACCCAAAGACCCATGTGGCGATCATTGATGGCCGAATGATCACCCTAAACAACTTTTCTTCCATCATCTGAAAGATAGGCTGTGCATTTTCAACATTCATCGCTTGTTCAACGTGGTACACGTAGACACGCGGTAAATAAAACAGGCCTGCCATCCAAGAGACCACAGCCATAATGTGAAATGCTTTGGTCCAAGGATAAAGATTTGCCAGAATATCGCCCATAGCGTCTCTCTCTTTCTGAGCCCCTCTTAATAATAAAATAAGAAAGAAAGAAAGGATGATGATTTAGTAGAGCCGTCAGAAACTGTGGATCAAATTGTTATCCCAAGAGTTTTCCATGTGGGCACAAGTTTTCAATTGATCCACAAAAGCCAAAGAAATCAGAAACTTGAAAATTGGAATCATTGTATAAGTCTGGGATAAAACAGAATAGGAGGTATCCAAGGCGTCAGCCGATCCATCCTTTTCCACACACGGACATAAACCTGTGAAACAACGTGAAACACAGATTGGTTTGTGCAGTTGCTAACTTCCATGGAATTGTACAAAAGAAACCCCTAACAAATCCTTTATGTCTTCCACGAGGTTATGCACATGCCAGAGGCGCTCATCCTTGCCTCGGGGTCCGAGATCAGAGCGCAGTTGCTACGCAATGCGAATGTGCCGTTTGAGGCTCAAACCCCTCGGCTGGATGAAGAAACTATAAAACAGTCTCTCTTGGCCGAACAGGCTCTTCCTCGGGATATTGCGGATGCGTTGGCGGAGGGGAAAGCTGCGAAGATCGCGAGTAAGACTCCGAACCGACTGGTGCTTGGGTGCGATCAGGTTCTTGAACATCGCGGTTCGCTTTTATCAAAGCCTACCACCGAAGAAGACGCATTTCAGCAGCTGAAAACCCTTCAAGGAGATCGTCACAGTCTGCTTTCAGCAGCGGTGATATATGAAGATGGGCGACCCGTTTGGCGGCACGTCGGGCAAGTTCGGCTTAGAATGCGTGACGCATCAGATGACTATCTTAAAGACTACGTGACCAGAAACTGGAACAGCATCCGGTTTTCTGTTGGCAGCTACAAACTCGAAGAAGAAGGGGTCCGCCTGTTTACGCGAGTCGACGGCGACTACTTCACAGTTTTAGGTATGCCACTTCTGGAAATACTATCTTACCTCACATTAAGAGGGTACTTGGAAGCATGAGCGAAACAAACATCCCCCTCGCAGGTGTCATCGGCAGCCCGATAGCCCATTCAAAGTCTCCGCAATTGCACGGCCATTGGTTGAAAACTCTAAATCTAGCGGGGCATTATATCCCTATGGAAGTCGCAACAGATGGTTTGCGCGACGCCCTGCGTGCGCTGCCAAAAATGGGCTTTGTTGGAGTAAATATTACAATACCCTACAAAGAGCGCGTGATGGAGATCGCGGATCAGATCACCGACCGTGCTACCCTTATTGGCGCTGCAAACACGCTTATTTTTCGACCAGATGGCCACATCTACGCAGACAATACCGATGGCTACGGGTTTATCGAGAATCTCAGACAGGGTGCTCCAAACTGGACCCCGCGCGCTGCTGCTGCGGTTGTGCTTGGCGCAGGAGGGGCAGCAAGAGCGGTTGTTGCGTCTCTAGCAGATTGTGGTGTTCCACGGATTTATTTGACGAACAGAACACGTGTGCGGGCTGAAAAGCTGGCAGATGACTTCGGTCAGCGCGTTCAAGTTGTTGATTGGGTTCAAGCTGGCAATATTATGGAAGAGGCGGGGCTTGTGGTGAACACGACCTCGCTTGGCATGGTCGGTAAGCCAGAGCTGCGTGTGCCTTTGGACGGGTTGCGCCGCGGGGCAGTAGCCACAGATCTCGTATACACGCCGCTGCGAACGAAATTCCTGACAACAGCGGAAGAGGCTGGATGCATAACAGTCGATGGACTTGGTATGCTTCTCCATCAAGCTGTACCCGCCTTTGAGCGGTTTTTCGGTCAGCGCCCGACAGTTGATGACGCTGCTCGGGACGCCGCATTGCGATGATCTTCAAGCTTGGTCTGACCGGATCCATCGGGATGGGAAAATCCACAACTGCGAAAATGTTCGCAGATGAGGGATGTGCTGTTTGGGATGCGGATGCTGCTGTCCACCGGCTGTATTCCAAAGGTGGAGCGGGCGTCGGCCCAATTGCAGAGCGATTTCCTCAGGCGATTGAGAACGGTGAGGTCTCGCGCGCACGACTTAAAGACATACTAACAAAAGACCCAAAAGCGCTTTCTCAGATTGAGCAGATCATTCATCCGCTTGTCGGCGAAGACAGGGCCGAGTTTGTTCGAGAAACCTCAACCGATATCATTGTGTTTGATATACCAATTCTGTTTGAAACCGGTGGCGATGCGAATATGGACGCCGTCGCCTGTGTTTCCGTCGATGTTGAAACGCAAGCGAACCGAGTTTTGGCGCGCGGCACGATGTCCCAAGCTCAGTTTGAACAGATTTTGTCCAAGCAGATGCCTAACGCCGAAAAATGTGCGCGGTCCGACTATGTGATCGAAACAGACACCCTTGAACACGCCCGTGCACAGGTTCAAGCTGTCGTTGCTGACATCAAAAAGAAGATAGCCAATGCGTGAAGTTGTTCTGGATACTGAAACCACAGGGTTTGACCCATTTTCGGGTGATCGCATCGTGGAAATTGGCGCGGTTGAACTGATCAATCATGTTGCGACGGGTAATACCTACCATCAGTACATCAACCCTGAACGCTCCATGCCAAATGACGCTTTTGAGGTCCATGGTCTTGGCGACGACTTTTTGAAAGATAAACCGAAGTTTGCGGAGGTCGGGCAAGCGTTCGTCGATTTCGTAGGCACGTCGAAAATGATCATCCACAATGCCTCGTTTGATATGAAGTTCCTGAACGCAGAGCTGGATTGGATGGGCCTGCCAAAGCTGCCAATGGATCAGGCGCTTGATACGCTTGCGATTGCGCGGCGAAAATTTCCGGGTTCTCCTGCGTCTTTGGATGCATTGTGTCGACGGTTTGGGATCAGCAATGATGCCCGCGTACTGCACGGGGCTTTGCTCGATTCCGAGATTCTAGCGGAAGTCTATTTGGAGCTGATTGGGGGCCGTCAGCCTGGTTTAGTATTGTCTGAAACCTCTGGCACAACCACCGCTGTCAAAACAGATGATTGGCGACCTACCCGCCGCGAAACGCCATTGCCGTCCCGATTGTCAGACAGCGAAAAGGCCGCTCACGCGGCCTTTGTCGAGGAGAATCTGGGTGCCGAAGCGCTTTGGGCAAAAACTTAAGCGCTGGGCGTTTTTGCTTCTTCTGCCTGACGGCGCGCAATTTCACCGCGGTACAGTTGAATGAAATCGATGTTCTCAAGGTTCAGCGGCGGGAAACCACCGTCGCGTGTCACGTCGCTGACAATTCGGCGTACAAACGGGAAGATCATCCTAGGGCACTCAATAAGCAAGAACGGATGCAACTGCTCTTCGGCCACGTTCTCAACGTGAAAAATGCCGACATAGTCAAGCTCAAGCAAAAACAACGGGTCGCCACTGTCTTTGGCTTTTGAATTCACGTTTAGCTTCAAAGCGACTTCATATTGGTGCTCAACAGACCGCTTTTTAGCATCAAGGTTCACTTGAACTTGAACGTCTGGTGTCACTTCACCATTTGACCCCTTCTGGGCCATGATGTTCTCAAAAGACATATCGCGGATAAATTGACCCAAGACACGCATTGCAACTGCTGGGACTTCTGCTGCCGCTGCACCGTTTTCATTTTCCGCCATCGGAATACTCCATCAAATTAAGTTGCGGCTCCTTAGCACCTTGAAAGAAGCGGCTCAATGCTTGGTCCACCCAGAAGGCGGCGCATTTGGATCGACTTCGTGGAATTCGACATCAATTACGTCGTCATCGGTCGGTCGAGTTTGGGCTTGCCCGCCCATATCAAAGGTCTGCACTTTCACCCGTGACCTTACGTATTTGTATACGGCCGACCGGATCGGTGGCGCCAAAAGGGCAAAGCCAACGGCATCTGTAAAGAAACCCGGCGTTAGCAACAGCGCACCAGCCACCAATATCATGGCCCCGTGCGCTAAAGGCTCTGTCGGATCACGAAGTTCAGAGAACGAGGATCGCAGGTTTCCCATAGCCATCAAGCCCTGGGTGCGCATCAACCAGGTCCCGATGAACGCCGTAAGAACGACGATTCCCAATGTTGGCCATAGTCCGATCCATCCGCCGACCTGAATGAACAGACCAATTTCAATCAAAGGCACCATCAAGAACGCTAAAAAAAGAAACATTGCGATTACCCCATCCTAAGGCCCAGCAGTGGACTTGACCCCGTTGCTACCCTACATAAGTGCTGTTGGGATGGCTTTCTATGCCGTCGTACTGTAGAAAAGGCTTTTTTGATGGACGCTCCGCTGTTGCAATTACTGGTTTTGGCCGGGATCGCTGTATTTTTGGTCATTCGGCTCAGAAGCGTTCTGGGCACCCGTGAAGGGTTTGAAAAGCCGACGATGCCAAATCCGCAGACGCAATCCAGCGCGCGAAATTCACTTAAGGTAATCGATGGTGGGCCCGATCGGGATATTATCGATCACGTTGAAGATGGAAGCGCCGACGCGATTGCTTTGGGCAAGATGAAAAAGGCCGAGCCATCTTTTGGCGTTTCTGACTTTCTGCAAGGCGCCCGCAGTGCCTATGAGATGATCTTGATGGGCTTTGAGCGGGGCGAGCTGGATGAGATCAAGCCATTCTTGTCGGAAGACGTTTATGAGGCTTTCGTTGATGTTATCGCTGCGCGCGAAGATCAAGGTCTGACCGTTGAGGCTGAGTTTATCGGCGTCCGCGAAATCAACCTGACTGAAGCCACTTTTGATGACGCTACAAACACCGCCGAAATCTCTATGAAATTTGTGGCTGAGCTTACGTCTTTGGTGCGCGATCGTGCCGGAGACATCATTGAGGGCAAAGCAAGCGAGATAAAGCGTCAGAAAGATACCTGGACGTTTTCGCGGGTTATGGGCACCGATGATCCAAACTGGCGTCTGGTTGACACAGACGCATGAAGGCATTGATCGGGGCAGCAATTCTGGCGGCAAGCACCATGGCAACCGCAAGCGCTTCTCCGAACCTGTCTTACACGCTGGTCCCATTTGAAAAACTGGATGGATGGCAGGATGACAATCACAGTGCCGCGCTGTCCGTCTTTCGCGAAACATGTCCAGATATGTCTGACTATCACTGGCAAACGGTTTGCGCCGTCGCCGGCGATGTAACAGACGCGCGCAGCTTCTTTGAAATGTTTTTCCAGCCGGTGTTGATCTCGTCCGGCGAAGACGCCCTGTTCACGGGTTATTTTGAACCCGAACTTTCCGCATCGCTTACGCGCACTCCGCGTTTTCAATACCCAATTTATGGAATGCCGAAAGACGCGCGCCAGACGACGCTTTGGCATCCGAGACGTAACATCGTCGAAGGCGATGTGATGACCGAACTTGGACTGGAAATCGCATACACCGATGATCCTGTTGAGCTTTTCTTTCTGCAGATCCAAGGCTCCGGCCGGCTCAAGTTGCCTGATGGAACTTTTAAGCGGGTAGGATATGCAGGATCAAACGGGCATGGATATCGATCTATTGGAAAAGAACTCGTTCGGCAGGGCGTTTTCAAAGCTCATCAAGTTAGCGCTGATGTGATCAAAAGTTGGGTACGCAACAACCCTGAGGCTGGCCACGAACTGCTGATGCACAATCCATCGTATGTCTTTTTCCGAGAGGTCAATGATGTGCCGCCTAACAAAGGCCCCTTAGGGGCGATGAACAGATCCATCACCCGCCTAAGGTCGATCGCGGTTGATCCAAAGTACACGCCGCTGGGCGCTCCTGTCTGGATTGAGAAGGATGGCAACGACCCACTGCGAAGATTGATGATTGCCCAAGACACGGGATCAGCAATCAAGGGTGCCCAGCGCGCAGACGTTTTCTTTGGTTCAGGGGATGCTGCTGGACGTATCGCGGGCCGTCTGCGTGACCCCGGGCGGATGATCGTTTTGCTGCCCATCGAAGAAGCCTTTGCGCTTCTTCCGCCTGAGGCGGACGGATGACGAAGCGCCGGCTGACACCGGAAGAGGCAGAGCTTTGGAAACGCGTCACGGAACAAACGAGCAAACTTCACCCCGAACGTGCTCTTCCTGAGCCGCCATCTTCAAATCCTGAACCTCTGCGAAAACCAATAACATTCGAGCCCTTTGTTGTTGGTGTAGGGTCGTCGCCCAAGAAACCAAGGCATGACGTTCTGCCAAGTCTATCTGACCAGATCGGGAGGGCGCCCGTCGCGATGGACCGCAAATCATTCACAAAGATGAAGCGTGGCAAACTCGGGCCCGAAGGTAAGATTGACCTCCATGGAATGACAGTCGATCAAGCGCATCCAGCCCTGACACGGTTTTTGTTGCGCGCCCATGCAGACGGAAAGCGGCTGGTTTTGGTTATCACGGGCAAAGGCAAAGCAAAGCCTGACACAGGGCCCATTCCAGTGAGACATGGGGTGCTAAAGCACCAAGTGCCACAATGGCTTAAACTTGCGCCATTGAGCCAAGTCGTATTGCAGGTGTCAGAGGCACATATCAGCCATGGTGGCTCCGGGGCATATTATGTGTATCTTAGACGGACCCGCTGAGGAATGCGGGCGCATAAGCCCTTATGCCAATGAACGCCGAAAGGCTTGCTATACAGAAAAACAGGGCGACAAAGACGAACTGTGTTTCAATCCCGATGCCTTGGTCAATCAATGCTCCCGTCAATCCTGGCCCAATAGCAGACCCCAGAACCATGACTGCGGCCGCCATCGCCTTGATGGACCCAATGAACTTTGTTCCGTAGAATTCGGCCCAGAATGCGTTGGGTAGGGTTCCGTTCGCGCCCGAAGTCAAAGCCAACACAGCAAAGCCAAGTGTCAGCGTAAGGATGCCGTCCGATGCTCCAAAAATTAGGAACGCGGCCACCATCGGCAGTTGGTAAAACGGGATCAGCCTCGCTGTGCCCCACTTGTCCAGCGCCCAGCCCGAGAACAGCATCGCCCCGATAGCAACGCCTGTGTAAACTGGAAACAACGCCACAAATGAGACGTGACTGATGTCTTTCAGATCAGCGATATGGACCTGATGAAAAAACAGTGCGGTCACAAAAGCGGACGGCCCGATAAGCGACGGCACCATGAACCAGAACAAGGGATGCCGGAGCGCCATATTTCTGGTCCAATGCTGTTTCTGCATTCCCAAAGAAGCGCTTTCTTCAGCCATTGATTGCGGCGTGCGTTCTTGCGAAAGCAAGCGGAGCATAATTGGAACACCAGAAACAACAATAAGGGCCGCTAGAACCCAAAGTAGTCTCCAATCCATAAAACTCATCAAGAATACGAACCCGACAGGTAAAAGAGATTCCCCAACGGCATATCCCAAAGCTGCAATCGAAAGCGCGCGACCCCGAGTTGCGACGAACCAACGAGCCATCGCGACAACTGCAATGTGGCTGGTCATACCTTGCCCCGTCAATCGAAGCGCAAAAATGACCAAAATCAAAACCATCGGACTTTTGACCCAGGTCATCATTAGACACGCGCATGCTAACCCTGCAAGAACCCAGATACCGAGCGATCGAACCCTGAAATGATCCGTCAAAGCGCCGATCCATATCATGGTAATTGCAGATCCAAGCGTCCCAATCGCGTAGATTGATCCCCACGCTCCATGGCTTAGATCGAATTCAGACTGAATTTCCCCAGCAAAGATGGAGATGAAAAAGGTTTGTCCAAACGACGACAAGAACGTCAATAAGCCACCTGCCAGAAGCCATTGCGAATTGTCTCGAAGGAAGTTTTTCAAGTTCAACGCTGTGGACCAAGCACGTAGATCGCCGGATAATTCACAGTATTCGACATCCCTGGAAGCAAGCCGCTTGGGCCTGACCTACCGCTCAAGAAGTCACGATCAAAGGTTTCCCCCCGACGCAGGATAGCAAGCAACGCAGGTGAGGACCCGGCGGTAAAATGGTTTGGTCCAGCATTCTTGGCGAAAGCTGTCACGTCAATGATTTGAACTGGCAATCCTTCAAGCCGCTCTACTTTTGACAGATTGCCCAATCGTGATGGCTCTCCTACCAGACGCGCAGAAAGCCGCAGCGCCTTATCTTTGGAAGACGTAAAAATGAGGAATGGCTCGGGAAGGCGAGCAATATCGCGGGCTTGGGATCTAAAAACGTCCACATCCAGATCGGGTGAGATCAATACAACGCCTGAAAGGGCCTTGTGGCTAAAGCCGGGGTTTTCCAAATCTACGGTTCGCAAAGCCTCCATAGCGAGGACAGCACCCATGGAATGTCCGACAAGAACAATCCGTTGCATACCTGACGCCCTAAGCTGCCTGAGCAGATCTGCGAGGTCCGTACGCGAAGCGAGAACACTATCTTTATCGTATTCATACCCCAACGGACTGGCGCGACTGGCCCATGAAAAGGCTATGATCTCTCCCGGGAGGTTCAGGTCTGTTTTGAGTTGAGCAATGCGAAATGCTGCGTCTGCGAAGGTATTGTTGTAACCATGAACGTAAACCGTGACTTCTTTTTCGTTGGCAGGAAGTCCAGATAACCCTTGCCAAAGGCTGCGCGAAAAACTTGCCTTGTCGGGAAACCTGTCTTGCTGAGTAATTGCGAAATGTAAGGCAGGGTCAGCCGTTCGTCTGGGCACTGCAATTGACCCTTCAATCCGGTTTTCAGGAACAGATATACCCACTTTAAAGTACGAAACAGTTGCAGAACGGTCTGCGGTCACCTCACCATCTGGACCTTGTCTGCGATTGGTGACGACATGCACGTTCTGCACGCGCGTGACCCTTGGGTCTTCACCAACCAAAGCCGCATCCATTCTTGCGGAACAAGATACCAATATTGAGAGGCACAAAATGACTGCCCAGCGTTTCATGAAACCGTCCGTTTTTGTAACGTTCGATTTCCTGTCTTAGAGCAAACTAAGCCTTTCGCCTAGAGAACGTATCGGCTGAGGTCAGTAGACTTCATCAATTCGCCCAAGTTCGCCTCTACAAAAGCCGCATCCACGGTCACATCTTGTCCGCCACGGTCCGGCGCGTCGAAAGACAGCTCTTCGAAAACGCGCTCCATCACGGTGTAGAGTCTGCGAGCGCCAATGTTTTCAATCGACTCGTTTACATCCGCTGCGATCTTAGCCAATGCCGCAATACCATCATCGGTAAATTCAACTGTCACCTCTTCGGTGCCCATCAAGGCTGTGTATTGCCGCGTCAGCGCGTTATCTGTTTCCGTCAGAATGCGAACGAAATCATTTTCGGTCAATGCGCGAAGCTCGACCCGAATTGGAAGCCGCCCCTGTAGTTCAGGCAGTAAATCGGACGGCTTGGCGATATGAAACGCGCCTGACGCAATGAACAGTATGTGGTCTGTTTTGACAGGACCGTGTTTGGTGCTGACCACTGTGCCTTCGATTAAGGGAAGCAAATCGCGCTGGACACCTTCGCGGCTTACATCACCACCACGCGCGTCAGATCTGGCACAGACCTTGTCGATTTCATCCAAGAACACGATCCCGTTTTGCTGGGTAGCGTCTAAGGCAGCTCGGTTAACGGTTTCATCGTCTAAAAGCTTATCCGCTTCCTCGCCGATTAGAATTTCGTAGCTTTCAGCGACGGTCATCCGCTTCTTCACGGTACGACCGCCCATTGCTTTTCCAAACATCTCACCGAGGTTCATCATGCCCATACCACCTCCACCTGGCTGTCCGGGAATGTCGAGCATTGGCATCGGGTTCGATGTGTCAGCCACCTCAAGTTCAATCTCTGTCGCGTCAAGCTCACCAGTCATAAGTTTTTTGCGAAACATCTCGCGGGTTGAGGACCGGGCGTCTTCACCCGCAATCGCCGAAATCACACGTTCCTCAGCAGCGAAGCGGGCCTTTGCAGTAACTTCTTCGCGCATATGTTCGCGGGTCATAGTAATCGCACTGTCGACAAGATCGCGGATGATCTGCTCTACATCACGGCCCACATAGCCGACTTCGGTAAACTTGGTCGCTTCGATCTTGATGAAAGGCGCCTTGGCAAGGCGGGCAAGGCGACGGCTGATTTCCGTTTTGCCAACGCCAGTCGGCCCAATCATCAGGATGTTCTTTGGGTAGACCTCATCCCGTAGATCGTCAGACAGTTGCTTGCGCCGCCACCTGTTGCGCAGGGCCACCGCGACAGCGCGTTTAGCGTCGTTTTGGCCGATAATGAAACGGTCCAGTTCCGATACGATTTCACGAGGGGTCAAGTCAGTCATTTGGTGATCTTTTCTACTGTCAAATTGCCGTTGGTATAGACGCAAATATCGGCGGCGATGGCCATTGCGTCGCGAGCAACATCTTCGGCCGATTTCTTGCTGTCCATCATTCCGCGCGCCGCGGCGAGCGCGTAGTTCCCGCCTGACCCAATGGCCGTTACATCGTGTTCAGGTTCCAGCACATCGCCGGCCCCGGTTATCACGTAAAGCTCCGCCCCGTCTGATACGATCAACATGGCTTCAAGTTTTTGAAGATACTTGTCAGTGCGCCAGTCTTTTGCCAACTCAACGGAGGCACGGGCCAATTGGCCTGGGGTAGCCTCCAGCTTGGCTTCGAGCCGTTCCAAAAGTGTGAACGCATCAGCCGTAGATCCGGCAAAACCGGCGACAATGTCAAAACCACCTGGCGATAACCTGCGCACTTTGCGCGCCGTACCCTTGATGACGGTTTGCCCTAAAGAAACCTGTCCATCGCCCGCAATAACGACTTCGCCCCCTTTTTTGACGCCAATGATTGTGGTGCCATGCCAGCCTGGGAATTCTTGCTTTGCCATCGTGGCCTCCTGATCTGCGCGTTGCAGTCTATATGAGGCGGATAGTTGCGCGGCACAAGGGCAGGGGCTTGTTCAGCCTACTTAGCAGGCTTACGTTTTTTTCCATGACAGCGCCTAAGACCCTAAACTTTTATCTTGAAGACAGCCTGCTTCGCAGCGCCCGCCGAGGAGAGCATAACTTTATATCCAAGGTTGCGATGGTGATGCAGCGCAGCGGCTATGACATCAGCTATTTGCCCCAAACGCCCCAAACCGATGCGCAAGCGCGACGGCACAACGGCTATTCGATGTTTCATATGAAGCCACCGTTGAACGAGCGTGGGCTCGTGTTTCGGCGCGCATATCATTATCCCTTCTGGGCGATTGAGCCTGTGGCAGAGCGATGGAATTGGACTGTTGCGCAAACCGCTTTCGACCCAGAAGGCGTACCTGAAAAACAGGCCCAACAATTCTACGCCCGCTGGCAAAAGCGGCTGTTCGGCGAGGCTCCGCTTTCTGCATCGCGTGACGGATATATCTACGTGCCGCTCCAAGGGATGCTAAGCGTTCATCGGAGCTTTCAAACATGTAGCCCAATGAGCATGATCGACGCGATCCTTAAGCATGACCCAACCCGAAAAGTCATCGCGACCTTGCATCCGAAAGAGGTCTACTCAGAGGCAGACATTGCGGCGCTGCATTTACTTGAAGCCTTGCACAAACGGTTTGAGCTGCGCGCAGGTGGAATGGAGGAACTGCTGCAGGGTTGTGACTATGTGGTGACACAGAATTCGAGCGCCGCCTTTGCGGGGTACTTTTTCGGAAAGCCTGCGGTGCTGTTTGCCCAGATTGATTTTCATCACATCGCAGCAAGCGTGTCTCATATCGGAGAGGAAGAAGCCTTTCGCAAGGTACAAGACATCACCCCAGACTATGCCAAGTACATCCATTGGTTTTGGCAGACCATGTCTATAAACGCGGGCCATCCTTCTGCCGAAGAAAAGATCAAGGCGGCCATTAAAAGGGCAGGCTGGCCCATGCAAAAAGGCGCCCCGATTCCAGAGCGCCTTTGAATTCAGTTTTGCAACCGGCTTAGATGGATTCCGTGATCCAGCTTTCCAGTGCGGCCTTTGGACGAGCGCCCGCAGCATTGGCAACGACTTCACCGTTTTTGAAGATGAACAGCGCCGGAATACCACGCACGCCCATTTGTGAAGGTGCCATAGGATTTTCATCGACGTTCACTTTGACGATTTTGACCTTGCCGGCCATCTCGTCAGAAAGTTCTTCCAGCGATGGACCGATTTGCTTGCATGGGCCACACCACTCCGCCCAAAAATCGACAACCACTGGGATGTCTGAATTTTTGACTTCGGTCTCAAAGGTGTCGTCTGTGACTGCGATGGTGGCCATTAGGTCGTCTCCTGATCGGAAAAATGAAGTTGTCTTCGTTGCACCATACCTATGAAGACCCTGCTATATCGTCAAGATATGGTGTTCCGATTAGGGATTTCGTCACAGCATCGTGCGGTAACGTCATAAGTTGTGCTGTTTTGGTCCACACGATCGCAGTTTCGATCTTCTTTTGAGGGTAGATTTGGGACAGACCGATTTGATAGGCCGCCATTTGTCTAAGAAGGCCCAGTGGGCAAAGATCGGGCTGGTCTGGGACAAGTGTGTTTGACTTGAAGTCGATCGCAAGCACCCGGTCTGGTTCCACGATTAGCCTGTCAATGGTTCCTCGCAAGACCTCCCCAGCCATCTTGGCTGTAAAGGGCACTTCGGCCAGCGTGCCATCCTCGAACACATGTGCAAGCGCAGGAGATTTGATAACTTTTGCAGCCTCATCGAGCAGGTCGTTACAAAGTGCAATGTCATCCGATTCCAAAAGGATGGGTGTCAGATCGGCCCATTTGTCAGGGTCGATTGAAGGAAGGTGTTCGAGCAATAGATGGATCTGTGTGCCTCTTTCCTTCGCCTGTTCTTCTGTTTGACCGCTGTCCCCAGGAAGCGCCTTGGGACCCTCCATTTCAGAGGGTGTATGTGGTTTTTGCGTTAAAGGTGCTGTGTGCTTGTTGTTAAAATGCGTGGGCAAGACAACCGTTGAAACGACCGCAGGTTTCGGGTGTTCAACTGGTGCACCCAACCAATCCAAGTCAGAGACCCGTAGGCCTTCGCCAACAAGAAAAGTGTGCTCAGCGGCCCCTGCCTTCGTCATGCCAGACCGAATAAGCTGATACCATGATCCATCCTCCTCTTTTGCCAGCTGCCCAGCGCCCGCAACGATAAGCCACTTCTCTGCTCGGGTCATGGCGACGTAGAGTAACCGCAAGCGTTCCTGCAGCGCAGCGTCTTTCCATGAGGCGACCGCATCCGACACAGTTGTCGGCATGTCATCAGACGCAGGTTTCCACAAAACGGTTCCGGCACACTTCACCAATTCTTCTCGCTGTTGAAGTGTGCGATTGGCGGTATCAGGCAGAATTACAATCGGTGCTTCTAACCCTTTGGCCCCGTGCACGGTCATTACCCTGATTTGATCGCTGGCGCTGTCGATCTGGCGCTTGATATCTAGGTCATCGTTTTCCATCCAAACCAGAAATCCGGTCAGGCTAGGAACTTCAGATTGCTCATAGGCAAGCGCTTGCGACAGAAGTGCGTCAATACCGTCCTCTGCCTCTGGCCCTAATCGAGCAAGCAGCTTTTGCCGTCCACTGTGTTTGGTTAGAACTCGTTCGATCAGGTCGTAGGGTCGCAAAAATCCTGGGCTGTTCCGCAGATCTTTTAGGACCGTTAGAGTTTGGGCATGCACATCGGTTTGGGCGCGCAGGGCCTGCCATAGGTAAGGGCCTGATCGTCGCGCAGATAGATCGAACAGCTGCTGTTCCGTCCATCCAAACAACGGTGACTTCAGAACCGTCGCAAGTGCGAGATTGTCTTCCGGTGTCGCCAAAAAAGCGAGCAACGCGCCAAGGTCTTTCACAGCCATTTCGGCCCCAACCTTTAAACGGTCTGCGCCTGCGACGGGCAACTTCAGAGCTTTGCACGCGCGAATGACTTCTTCAAAAATCGCGCTTCGACGCTGCACCAAGATCAGAAAATCACCCGCGCGAATGGGTCTTCTAAAAACGATACCGTCTTTGTCATCGGGTATCGTTTCGCCGCTTTTGATTAGTCGTCTGATTTCAGCAGCAATCGAGTCCGCAAGCAGAACGCTTTCATTCCGCGGACTGCGGCGGTCAATCGGCTCGTACCAAGTGCGGTCATCGTCTTCTTTCGACTTCTCTCTGAACGGCCAAAGATCAACCCGACCGGGTAAGCCAGATTTGAAAGCGATATGTTGGGATGTATCGTCAAACCCAGCCTCGTCCATTCCTTCAAATGTATGGTCAACAGTCCGCAAGATCGCTGCCGAAGACCGGAACGAATAATCCAGTGACCGCTCTTTAAGGTCTGTGTTTGAAGGCTTCAACTTGGCTGCGAACTCTTCGCGCATCCGGTCGAATTCTCGTGGATCAGCGCCTTGGAAAGAATAGATCGACTGCTTTTTGTCACCCACTACAAACAGCGTCCGGCTGACATTGCTGCGGGATCCATGTCCGCTGGTAAATTCGTGGGCGAGCCGTTCAATGACCGTCCATTGCGCTGGGCTTGTGTCTTGGGCTTCGTCGACAAGTATGTGATCGATCCCGCCGTCAAGCTTGTACAGGACCCAGTCCGAGGCAAGCTTGTTGTTCAAAAGATCGGCAGCTTTGTAAATCAGGTCATCAAAATCCAACCAGCCCCTAAGTTGTTTGGCTTGCGCGTATTGCGGCAAGAAGACATGCGCAAAGTCATGAAGTGCTTTCGATTTGTATGCAGCGGCAAGGCTAAGCCTATCAGAACGCGCAGCCTCAACCCGGCGCATCAGGTCGTTTAGATCGTCTTGCAGGTCTGTGATTTTCTCACGGGTGTTCTTGGTCGGGAAGTCATCAACCTTGGCTGTGAAAGGCCCTGAAGCTTTGGCGCTCTTGCCACGCAATAAAACACTCTCAAGGGCTGGCAAAGATGCATAGTCGATGCCAACAGATTTCAATATCTCCGCATGCTTTTGATCGGTCACGGTTCCGGTTTGAAGAGCTGGGATAAGTGCGTCTAGTAACTTGCGCTCTCCTCCGATAAACACCGATGCTGCGATGTCCTTTTCGTCGTATCCTTTCGGCAACCCAAACAATGCAATTAGATCGTCCCAGCCCATTGGCTGCTCTAACGCCAGGCGCTGGCTGACGATTGCTTTGGTCAGATCGTCAAAATCAGGGCCACTAACATACCGCGCGACAGCATGGAGCAGAGGGGCCTGCGCGCCGCTTGCAATGTCTTCTACTATTTCTGCGCGCAGTAGCTGCGCCGCGCGATCTTCGATTTCGGTGAAGCCCGGACTGACCCCAGCTTCGAGAGGGAACCGCCGAAGCAAAGCTGCACAGAACGAATGAATTGTCTGAATTTTCAGACCACCCGGTGTTTCTAATGCGCTGGCAAACAGTTTCCGCGCCGCGCGCAATTCGCTTTCGTCAATCGACCCACTGACCCCAAGGTCCTGCAGGGCTTTTCGCAATTCGTCATTTGGGCGCATGGCCCAATCGCCCAGCCTTTTGAACAACCGGTTCTGCATCTCGGACGCGGCCGCTTTGGTATAAGTCAGGCACAAGATGTGATTAGGCAGAACCCCATCCAACAAAAGCCGTGCAACGCGATCTGTCAGCACGCGAGTTTTGCCAGACCCCGCATTCGCACCGAGCCATGTAGACTGGGTTGGATCGGCCGCCTGGATCTGGCGGTTTGTCGCGTCGTCGCGGGCGATCATGTCAGATCCTCTGGTGATACCTCAAAGGTCGCATCCCATTCGCCATATCTGGAAAGCGAGTCGTAGTCGCTACCGTAAGCATCACGTTCCATCATTAATCGCGCTGTGAAACCGGTTTCTGGGTTCAGATAGCTGTTTAGAAGTAATTGCAACCGAGCCCATGTCTCATCAGGCGTTTCGCCGACATCGTCCCGTATCTCTGCACTGCCCTTGGCTTCGAAAGGTGCCTCAACGATGGACGGTGTTCTGCCGACGCCAACAAACGCCGCATGACTAACACTGCTTTTTCCTACAGCTTTGAATCCACCACGTTCCATCATAGCGGCTTCGATGAGGAGTTGTTTATCAAAGTTGCGTTGCTGTCGGCGGCTTGGGGGCGTTCCGGTTTTATAGTCATATAGGACAACGTCACCTTCGGTGTTTCGATCAATGCGGTCTGCTCGCACGCGCAACCTGTACCCTGTTGTGCCGACCTCAATGTCACCTACGGCCGCGTTCTCTGTCGCGATTGGGTGGCCTTCTGAAAGTCGTTGCCGTTCCCCCTCCACGAACCAATCGGCCACGCGTTCCATATCTGACAGCCACTTTATGCGGGTTGCAGGCCAAGGAACTTGATCCTCAAGCTGCCTTTCCATGACTTGCAGCAGGTTCTGTCGCGTGAGCTTTGAATGATCCGAACTGGCTTGTTTTACAAATTCTTCCAAAACAGAATGTACCAAGATCCCCTTACGCCGTGCATCAGGGGGCTGCTGGATCGCGTTTAAGGGCTTCAGTCGGAGAATATGCTTTGCGTAGATCGCGTAGGGGTCTCTGATAAGGGTGGAGATTTCTGTCACAGACAGTTTTCGAGGTCTCATTGCAACGGGTGGTTGTGGCGACGGACGTTGGGCGGCCTGTACCGAAGTAACCTCTTCAAGGGCTTGAACCTTCGCGATCCAGTCATTGCCGCGTTGGATCATACTTTCCAAGACTTTAGGACCGTCTAGACTTGGCAACCCGCTCAGTAGGTTGGTCAACCTGTTCAACCACCGTGACGCAACGGTTTCTGCATCATCTGATCTGATGGACCTGCTCAGCCAGACTTCTGGCGCGGCAACGGCCTGTTGATAGTCGTGAGCGGACAGACCAATCCGGCGTTCGGGCAACAGCAAACCAGCCTCGTTTCGCATAGTGCGGTTCAGCCACGGATCGGGTTTCGGTGCCTCAGGCCACGTTCCCTCATTCAGTCCGCCCAAGATCAGCAGATCAGCACCCTGTACACGAGCCTCCAAGGTGCCCCAGATCATGATGTTTGGGTGAGGCGCAAACTCATTTCGAACCTCGCCGCCTGACAAAACCGAGCCTAACAAACCCACAAAGTCTGAAGCGGTTGTGTCACCACCAAACACAGCCTGCGTTTCAAAGTCAGCCATGATGCGCAGGGCTTCTTTGCCCGCATCTTTGAGCCAGAGTTCTCCCGATTGGTTTGGAACTCCGCCGCCGGCAATCGTTTCGGAAAGAGACCGAACCAGCGCCACCCAACTTTCCAGCGGCTGCACGCCAGACGTCTTTACGTTGGTCAGATGCGTGCAGAGCCAGTCGACCCAAGCGGATCGTTCTGGGGAAGGGTTAAGCATGGCCCAACCTTTCAAAACATCTTGCGTCGGAAATGGAATCATTTCTTTACGCAGGTATAGTTCAAGATCACTTGTGAACCGCAGGTGATCGTTTCGATCATCTTGTGAATGGGACAAAGGGTGGCGAAGCAATGTCAGCAAATGCTCAACGGTCAGCTCGTCGGTCAGTAGGTTTGCAACATGGCGCAAGAAACGCCCTGGAGGCGACAGTTGAAGCGGAATACCAGCACTGTCGTCGGGCAATATTCCCCAGCGATCTAATGCGGCGGTGACCCTTCTTGTTAGCATACGATCAGGAGTTATCAGGGCTGCAGATTGACCGTCCTCGGCGGCCTGTCGCAACCGCATTGCGATCGCCATCGCTTCGGTACGGGGATTTGGCGCTTCAACTAAGGTGACGGGACCCATCGCTTGCTCAAGGTTTTCAAGATTTGGGCCTTCATCTAGCCACGCATCCGTTACCGGAGCAGGGCGCAAGGACAGCGATATTATTTTGTTTCGGCCAGAGACGGGCGACGCGGTTTCCAGCCAATTCTGAATGCAATCTCGATCTACCCCCATCAGGGTCACTAATTTCGCAAACCGGTACTGGGGGTGATCCTCAGAGGTCATCGGATCTTGGAGTTCCGCCCAAACGGAGCTTGGCACATCAGAATCGAAGCCCGGTAAAATGACCGCACCTTGAGGAAGTTTCGCAACAGCTTGCATTAGCGCCATTGTGGCCCCGCGCGAGCCGGTCGAGCCCGCGACGATCACAGGGTGCTCCGGAGGAGTTTCCGTCCAGCGCGCAGTCAGGGTTTCAATTACTTTGCGCTGCCGGGATTCTTTGTCAGGGGCCTCATCGGTGTCGCCGAAGTACCGTTGTACAATGTCAATAAAGGTAAGCGCGCGAGCCCAGTGACCAGATTGGTCGGAAACATCCAAAGACTTTATGACGCTGGGCGGAACACCTTCACCGTTCATTTCGTCCATCAAAGTCGCAAGGCTGTCTGCCAGATCAAATGCAGAGGTCCGCGCAGAAAGCGATGTATCGCTTTCGATAAGCTTGGTGATCAATGGCACCAACTCCAACCTGCGCCGAAGCGGTGAAACAGCAGGTTGTATTTCGTCAAGCATTGACACATCGGCCAAGTCGGTCAGCAACTTTATCTGTGGCAGCAACACCGCTGGCCCTTGATCAAAAAGGTCAACAATCCGGCGTTGCATGCGTCTCGTGTTCACGATCAACTCAACCTTGGCCAGATCTTCTGGTGGCCTGCCTTCCATGCGAGAAAGCAACCCGTCTACAAGGGCCTTCGGGAAATCGTGTCCAGGCGCGACGCCGTAAAGCCGTGGATCTGTTGAGTGTTCAAACATCGGCGGACCTCATCATGTCTTCGGCCAAAGCGATCCCTTCAGGTCTGCCCACATCACACCAACCGCCGCTGTGCTGAATACCGTACAATCGACCCGCAGCGATCATTTGATCCCAAACGACATTCAGTGAGAATGATGCTTCTTTAACATCGGCCAACAAGTCTGTTTTCAAGATTTGAATACCGCCGTAAATCAACCCGTCTCCACGGGTTAAGCTGCCCTTCGCATCCGGCACGAAGTTTCCCGCACCCCTAAATCCCACAGCTTGGTCTTTAGGAACACACATCAAAAGAGCATCCATAGTCGAAGGGTTCCAAGCATCCAAAAGAGCAATCAACGGGTTTGGGCCTGTCCATATGGCATCAGTGTTCATCGTAAAAACGGGATTGTTCCCGAGAAGGCTTAACGCCTTTCTAAGCCCGCCGCCTGTTTCCAGAATTTCGCCGTCCTCGACTGATAGCTTTACCCCTTTTGGTGCGAGGTAGTCAGTAAGCATCTGCGGCTTGTAGTGAACATTGGCGACCAAAGTTTCGGGCGATACAGCTTCCGCAAGTTCAAGGGCATGATCGATCAAGGGCTTGCCATCCACTTCGATCAAGGGCTTCGGTCTGTCCGCAGTCAAAGACCCCATGCGTGTTCCAAACCCCGCGGCAAAAAGCATTACTGATCGAGGCGTATCGGGCATTTTGCCTTGATCCTTTCTAGCGCGTCGATGGTCGGTTCGGGCAAATCCCGAAGGACAGTCTGGGCAACAGATGCCAAAGCGGGATGATCCAGATTGCGCAGTAAAAACTTCCAAACACGTGGGATGAAATCAACGTAGTGCGCTTTTCCGTCCCGAACACATAGCCGAACAAAGACGCCCAGAATACGAAGATTTCGCTGCACACCCAACACAGCATAGGATGCCCTGAAGGCATCCTCGTCCGTTCCCGTTTCAGCGCAGTAGTGCGCAATCATTTCAGCTTCTGTTTGCAATGAAACATCCCGTCGCGCGTCTTGCAAAACGGATACCAGATCATAAGCTGAATGCCCGATCATGGCGTCTTGAAAGTCCAGTAAACCGACCTTTGCGACCCCGTTTCTGTCCGGCAACCAAAGCAGGTTTTCTGCGTGGTAGTCCCGCTGGATTAGAACCTGAGATGCGGAGGTGTGCATATCCAAGATAGGCGCAAATTCGGCTTTGAAAGTCACATCATGATTTTCGTAGTCGATGTCGCCAGCATGTTTGGCGTACCAAATGTAAGAAAGCCCGGACATTTCCGTCATGATGGCAGTGTCATACGCGGCCACCTCGGGCAGGGGAGCTTTATGCAAAGATACTAAGACATCTGTTGCAGCGCGATAGAGCACGGGCTCTAGCGTTGGGCTCACTTCAAGGACGCGCGCAAACAGATCGTCACCAAGGTCCTCAATCAACAAGAACCCGTTCCGCCCATCTTGGAATAGGATTTCGGGCGCGCTTAAACCGATCGTCTTGAGATGATTGGCGATAGATATGAATGGGCGTACATCTTCGCCTTTATCAGGGGGCGCATCCATCAGGACGGCAGTCGCACCATCCATGGTAAGCCGCTCATACTTTCGGTTGGACGCATCCCCCGCGATCAATATCCGTGATGCGTTTGCCCATCCCGATTGGGACAAAAAATCAGCTTTTAGCGCATCTCTACCTATCATGATAAAATGCCCTCTACGGCCCAACGTGGGTGCGACCATGAAAGGGTCATTTGCCTGCTGTCGTCCGACGGTCCATCCGATAAATTCAATGTCAAAGCCGACGTGGGTGCGTAGGCCCCAAGTCGGTCAGGCCATTCGATCAAACAAATTGCGTTTTCAAATGCATCTATCAGGCCCAGTTCTTCAATTTCGGAAAGGTCGGACAGTCGATAGAGATCAGCGTGCCAGATTTCGCCTGCGGGCAGGTCATAGGTCTGAACGAGTGTAAAGGTTGGCGAGGGTACTTCCTCATCCGTGCCAATCAGAGATTGAATAAGATTGCGTGCCAGAAACGATTTACCCGCCCCAACCATTCCAGACAGCAAAACTGTATCACCGGGTTTGAGCAAAGCGCCCAAGCGCCGCGCAAAATGAGCGGTCGCTGTATCGGAGGATAACGAAATTGTCTGTGGTGAAGCAATCATCCGCCCATCGTGACGGGCCTATGAGGGAGCTTCAAGCCCCCTTAAGGTCCTTAACAGCAGTCTGATCCTTAGATGGCTCTTCAACACGAACCGCGCGATTGGAAAACTGAACCATCGATGCGTTTGACGGAAGCGGGGAAACCGTACAAGCCAAGGGCTGGCCATCAAGCTTCTGAACGTCCGCATCCCAAACACCGCGTTCGCGTTGGTGCATCACAAATTCCCGAATGTCTGCCCATATTGGACTGGCCTCACAGCCGTTTTTCCAGTCGCTGGTGGCATCAACAACAGTCATATCCACAAAGCTGGATTCAGGGTCAACCATCCACATGTCGCGATAAGCTTTATTGGAATGGGTCAACACACCGCTTGGAGAAAAGACCGCAATCGCGCTGTCAATTGCGTCAAGCATGCTCTGGCTCATTTCCAATTCGGCCCGGAACCGCCGAGTCAAAGAGACTTCTGCACTGATGTCTTCGAACAGAAAGGCAATGGCTCCGTCTGGATGTGGACGTCCGTTCACACGGTAGGTCTGCCCACTGGCAAGCGTCCATGTCTCAAGATACTTGCCGTCAGACGCCTGCGCGACAAGCTCGGCAATGCGGTCTCGCCAAGAGGTGTAGTTCTTGGGCTCTGGCATCATTTGATTGTCTCGGAGCTTATCGAAAAACGTCAACAAGTTTGGCCGGCTGCTGAGAAACTCTGCGGACAGATCAGTCAAGTCGACCAAAGCAGGATTGAACAAAACAAGCTGCCTGTTGCGGTCAAAGATCGCCAAACCAATCGAAAGCTGTGCAAAGGTTTTGGCAAGCGTTTGAACAAAGTTGCGCTGGGCCATTTCAGCGGTCACTGCCGCATCGATGCTTTCGGCATAAAAGAACTTGGACCCTTCAAGCACGACCATCGAAACTTCAAACCAGAGCTGCTGCGATCCACCTTTTGGCAGAACCGAATACCGAACCTTGCCGCTGGCCAGTTTACTGTCGCTGATGCCAGAGAAAAGAACGGTTTCAATCGGATTATCGTCACCGTGAACTTTTTCAAACAAGTCGGCGTATGCAGCGTTGAACCAAGTTGTTTTGCCGGTGGAGTCGGTTTTCCAAACCGGATTTGGCGCACCTTCCATAGCTTGCCGCAGTGTATCCAGCTCTTGCGAGGTTTTGCGCGCTTGATGAACGTAGGCAGGCGTGCGTTCATTGTGAATAGACGGTTCGATCAGTTCCACACGCCAACGTCGGCCAAATTGTTCAATACGTAGCTGCGAGCTATCATCCACGGCTCCAGCATCCAGAACTGTAAAGGGCTCATCGAGAAGGGCTTCAGCGGCTTCGGGAAAGCCAGGATATCGTCCCTCAAGCACTTTCTCTAAACGAACCCAATCCGTTTCACCGTCTACTCCATCGAGCAGAGATGCGCCGGAAGACGTGGCATCAGCCAAGGCATCGCCATCAAACAATAAGACGGTCGATGCCTCATCAACCGGGTTTTCCGGATGCCGTGTCTGACCCGTGTGGCGCACAGCAACGAACCACAGGGCCAGAAGCGCTGCAAGGAAAGCTGCAACGATGTCGATTGAAACTTCGAAAAGTGTCATGATTGAATACCCGCATGTTTCTTGACCCAACGTCGGATGAACCATGCGGGTAATTGGTTAACTGCAGGTTAATCTTAACGAGAACTTAAATGCGTAGCGGCCGGTTCTCGCCAAAGGGCACAGCGTTTTCTCCGGTGACTGCATCAATCGCAGTTCGTGGCCAGGTCACCTCTACGATGGCCCCGCGTCGTTCTCGGGCTTCGTGCTGCTTGCCATGAGTGTCGTTTGCGTTGGCGAACCGAATTTCTGCGCCGGACCGTTCCAGCAGGGTTTTTGCAATAAAAAGCCCGAGCCCCATTCCTTCGTAAGCGGGACGTTCGCTGTCCGGTGATTGCGTTCGTCGGTTTTTTAAAAAGGGATCGCCAATACGTCCCAGCAAGTGGTTTGGGAAACCTCTGCCGTCGTCTTGTATCCGCAAAACTATGTCGTCTTCGGTCCATTCAGCTACAACCCAAATGTTCGCACGTGCAAAGTCGACGGCGTTCTGGATCAGGTTTCGCAGCCCGTGAATGATTTCCGGCTGACGCAAAACGGAAGGCTGTTGAGATTGAGGTCCGCCCATCTCGATGTGTACATTCTTGCCGCGCTCCATATGAGGTTCGGCCGCCTCTTCGATGACAGTGATTAAAGGGGCTTGCTGAAGGTGTAAGTCGACGTTTCCAGCCTGACCCATGTTTCGCAAAATATCACGACACCTATCTGCCTGTTCGCGAATGAGCATTGCGTCTTCCTGAGATTGTGGCAGGTCCTTCAGATCATCGACCAGTTCGGAACTGGTAAGCGTGATGGTAGCCAAGGGCGTTCCAAGCTCATGCGCGGCGGCCGCCACAACGCCGCCAAGATCGGTGAGTTTTTGTTCACGCGATAAAGCCATTTGCGTAGCAGTCAGCGCGTCCGTCATTGCATTCATCTCAAAGGTGATCCTGCGGGAATAAACGCTGGTAAAAATCACGGCGATAATGATTGCAGCCCAGTTCCCGAACACAAACAGATCGGGGATCCGCAAAACAAACCCTTGTTCTGTGCGCAAAGGTACGTGGTATTCTGCCAACAGCGTGACGACTACGACGGCGGTAAGCCCCAACATTAAGGTCGATCGCAAGGTCAGAACCACGGCCGACATCGTCACGGGCCCAAGTAGCAATAACGCGAAGGGATTGTGCAATCCCCCCGTAAGATAAAGTAGAAACGCAAGTTGTAGCAGATCGAAGAGAACCATCAGAAAATTCTCTATCTCAGAAAGCCGTTTGTTCTCAGGAAATACGGAGATCGCGATCAGATTGCCGATGATTGATACGCCAACCGCCAGATAACAAAGGCCCATTTCCAGCGTAAGCCCATAGAGCCGGTCAGCGACGGTGATCGCTGTTAACTGTCCGATGATGGCAACCCATCGCAAAAAGATCAGCGTGCGCAACCTGATCCAGTTGCTGCGCTGGTCCCCTGGGAACAATCCGATGTTCGAATTCGGCATATCGCAAACCTGTGTATTGCATTGCTGTCCGCGGTTGCTAGGTGTGCTGCGGAACACGTGGAAGTGTCAGCGGTCAAAGGAGAAATTGCAATGCTTCGGATTTACGCACTTGCTGCGGTGGCGGTTATCGCGGCAATGATCGGCGGGCTTTGGTTTGCAACAAAACCTGCCTCTGATCCTGACGACCAGTTTGCATCCTGTCGCGCAAGTCAAGTCGCAGGCGGTGATATTGGTGGACCGTTTGAATTGCTAAATGCGCAAGGCGAAACGGTTACCGAACAGGACGTGATTACTGAGCCAACACTGATCTACTTTGGGTATACTTTCTGTCCAGACGTCTGTCCGCTAGACACTGCCAGAAATGCTGAAGCAGTTGATATGCTAGAAGAAAAAGGCGTTAGCGCGACCCCTGTTTTCATCACTATCGATCCCAAACGAGATACCCCCGAAGTCGTGGGCGATTATGCATATAACATGCATGAAAAGATGATCGGCCTTACAGGGTCGCCAGAACAGATCAAAGCCGCAAGTCAGACGTACAAAACGTATTACAAAGAACAGCCTGGCGATGAGGATTATTACCTCGTTGATCATTCGACATTCACCTATCTGGTTCTGCCAACCCACGGATTTGTCGACTTCTTCCGTCGCGAGGCGACCGTGGATCAAATTGCGCAAACGGTGCAGTGCTATGCCGAGAACCTCTAAGGATTTGATGCTATTTGACTATTTTTCCGATCAGGCTAAAGATTGTTAGCAAGATAAGAAGAAAAATTGGGGAGAACATCACATGGCGGAACAGTCGATGGCGGAGCTAGGCCCCGACAAGTCACTGCTGCTTGTTGATGATGATGAACCCTTTTTGCGCCGCTTGGCTAAGGCAATGGAAAAGCGTGGTTTTGAGCTGGAAACGGCGGAGTCTGTTGCCGCTGGTAAGGCCATCGCCACGGCCCGTCCCCCTGCCTATGCCGTTGTCGATTTGCGCTTGGAAGACGGCAATGGATTAGATGTGGTGGAAGTGCTGCGCGAGAAGCGCCCGGATGCCCGTATCGTGGTTCTGACTGGATACGGTGCTATCGCCACGGCTGTTGCTGCCGTCAAAATTGGCGCGACTGATTACCTTTCCAAGCCCGCAGATGCCACTGATATTACCAACGCTTTGCTCGCTACGGGTGATGATCTTCCGCCGCCGCCAGAGAACCCGATGAGCGCGGATCGTGTGCGTTGGGAGCACATTCAAAGGGTCTATGAATTGTGCGATCGTAACGTGTCTGAAACGGCGCGCCGGTTAAATATGCACAGGCGGACGTTGCAGCGTATTTTGGCAAAACGGTCGCCTCGGTAACCCAAAACCGCGATGCACAACCCGTACACAAGCTGTACACAATCCGTACACAGCGCGTACACCAATTTGCGACTAATCCAGATCGTAGCGCTTGCTGATCTTGTCGACGACGAGCCCGTTTCCCAATTTGATGCCTTCGTCAAAATGCCAGTCCCGAAACCCACGGCTTTGATAGTAGGTCAGCCCGCCTTCATTGTCGGCACGGATCGTTGCGTTTATCCAAGCGTAACCAAACTTCTTGGCGGCTTTCGCTGTTGCGTTGAATAATGCCGACCCGATTCCCAGACCGGTCTGTCCCACCTTAACGAAGGTTGCGATGTCGACGGCCTCAGACGGTAGGTCAGGATGTGGACCGATCCATTGGAACCCGACAAGCGTGTCTCCGTTGAAAGCGGCATGCCACGCAGATCTGTCACCGCCTGCGTTTATCTTTTCTTGAAGGTCTTTGCCGGTCACAGGTTTGGTCAGTGCGGTCGTCCCGCCCGCTTCGATGATGGTGTTGAGCAGCTCTGCCATTTCGGCGGTGTCTGTCAGGGCTACGCGGCGGACTTGGATCATGTCATCTCTTCCATCAGATCATGGTGGCGCTTGGTGAACGCGTTTCGCACTTCAACAGGTGGACGCAAAGCAATGGTCAGACCCTTTTTCAGTGCGGTATCCGGCTTTCCAAAAAACTTGTCAGCCTCCGCGTCTGAAAAACCGGCAATCTGGGTGGCCTCCATCCACGCGCTCAGTTTATCGGCTTTCTTGATTTGCTTTTTGATCAGAGCCGGAATTTGCGCGGGCAATCCAAACCGAATGTGGATCGCGGCGGTAAGACGGTCATCCAAGGCGGAATATCCGGGCCCAACTGCGGCCTTCACCGGTGAAATCATATCCCCGATGACGTATTCAGGCGCGTCGTGGAGAAGGGCGGCCAGTTTCCACTTTGGCTCAGCCTTGGGCACCAGCCGTCCGAAGATGTCTTCAACCAACAATGAATGCTCAGCAACCGAATAGGCGTAGTCACCCATCGTTTGTCCATTCCACCGCGCCACAAAGGCCAGCCCATGTGCGATGTCTTCGATTTCGATATCAACTGGGGTCGGATCAAGCAGATCTAATCTGCGACCCGATAGCATTCGTTGCCAAGCGCGAGGTGGAGCCACCGAATTCAAACCCTCCGAAGTGTCACGGCGCACTGTGTTTTACACTGGCGCGCCGTGCAAGTCGGAAGTCGTCGTTTTGTTAGGCGCTCCGGCGCGCAACCCGTGATAGGCCAAACAGGCCAAGGCATAACAAAATACCGGTCGCTGGAAGCGGAACAACAATTCCGGCGGCAGTTGAAACACTTGCTGTTGCGGTGGCCGGTGCCCTGAACGCGCGTTCGACCGCAAGACTGGTTTCTGGCAACGGCGCTGGGCGGCCGCTTGCAAGAGCGTCTTGGGTGATAAAGGCGCGTTCGGCTGCGATGCCACCTGCGTAGACATCAGGCACGGCTGACGCAAAGACCTCTTCTGCGGGTTCTAGTACAGCCTCTGCTGGTGCCGGAACTGTATCTATCGTGATTTGAAAGTCGGCCGGTTCCGTCACATCGATGGATGTGATGTTGCCCCCAAAGTTGCCAGACACTTCGCCTGTAGCAGTGCTAGCGGGGAAGAAGGGCGGTTTTTCCAGTGAATCAACAGTCGATGCGGCCGCACTTGATGCGATTGCAAACACTGCTGACATCACCGCTGCTTTCGCAGCGAATGCATGTTGTCTCATTTTCTTGCCTCAACGGTTTTTTTATTTATTGCGACCTGTTTAAGGGGTGTTTTCGGAAATTCGAAACACTTTGCGCAGGCTTTTCTGATTTGTGGCAAATTGGCATAGGCCCGCATTTCGCGCATATCTGCATTAACCCTTTGACCCATTGTCCTGCACTGGGTCCGGTGCTATCTGCCCCTCAAAGAGACACATGCAGGAGCAGGTCACATGGCCAACGACTATATTGTTAAGGACATCAAGCAGGCCGAGTTTGGCCGCAAGGAATTGGACATCGCCGAGACCGAAATGCCGGGCCTGATGGCCTGTCGTGCCGAATATGGTGACTCCAAGCCTTTGAAGGGCGCCCGTATCGTCGGGTCTTTGCATATGACCATCCAAACCGCCGTTTTGATTGAAACGCTGGTCGAACTTGGCGCTGATGTGCGCTGGGCGTCGTGCAACATCTTTTCTACCCAAGACCACGCTGCTGCCGCTATTGCCGCCGGTGGCACCCCTGTTTTCGCCATCAAAGGCCAGTCTTTGGAAGAGCATTGGGATTACTTGGACAAGTCATTCATGTTCCCCGACGGCCCCAACATGATTTTGGACGATGGTGGTGATGCCACGCTGTATGTCCTTTTGGGTGCGCGCGCCGAAGCCGGTGAAGATATCATCCCTGTGCCGTCTTCCGAGGAAGAAGAAGTGATCAAGAAGCAGATCGCCAAGCGTATGGCCGCAAGCCCCGGTTGGTTTACCAAGACCCGCGATGCCATTCAGGGTGTTTCCGAGGAGACCACAACCGGCGTGCATCGTTTGTACGATTTGCACAAGAACGGCCAGCTGCCGTTCCCTGCGATCAACGTGAACGACAGTGTCACCAAGTCCAAGTTCGACAATAAATACGGTTGTAAAGAATCGCTGGTAGACGGCATCCGCCGCGCCACAGACACCATGATGGCGGGCAAGGTTGCTGTTGTTATGGGCTACGGCGATGTTGGCAAAGGATCGGCTGCGTCTTTGGCTGGTGCCGGTGCCCGCGTGAAGGTGACCGAGGTTGACCCGATTTGCGCGTTGCAGGCTGCCATGGACGGGTTTGAGGTTGTTCTTCTGGAAGACGCTTTGCCGACCGCTGATATCTTTATCACCACCACCGGCAACAAAGACGTCATCCGCATCGAGCACATGCGCGAGATGAAGGACATGGCCATCGTTGGTAACATCGGTCACTTCGACAACGAAATCCAAGTCGCGAATTTGAAGAACCACAAATGGACCAACATTAAAGAACAGGTCGATATGATCGAGATGCCCAACGGCAATCGTTTGATCCTGCTTTCTGAAGGTCGTTTGCTGAACCTTGGTAATGCCACAGGCCACCCGTCCTTCGTGATGTCTGCCTCGTTCACCAACCAGGTTTTGGCCCAGATCGAGCTGTTCACAAAAGGCGACGAATACCAGCCTGGCGTCTACATCCTGCCTAAGCATCTGGACGAAAAGGTTGCCCGTCTGCACCTTGATCGTATCGGCGTGAAGCTGACCAAGATGGACCCTGAACAGGCCGCTTATATTGGCGTGTCTCCGGATGGGCCGTTCAAGCCGGAACACTACCGCTACTAAGTCGGTTTACAGATGTTAAAACGCCTCGCCTGATCCGCGGGGCGTTTTTTCTTGTCGATCACGTTTCTGATGCTTGCATCACAGTCGGGTGAGCCTATCTGGGCCTGCGCCGTTTTGGCGGGCAGTATGCTGCAGTTGTCATTGATTGGGAGGATCGTAATGCGTCGAATTGTCGAAACTTGTGTCGCCTTAATTCTTACTGCGACCCTTGCTGTTGCATCCCCCGACTTTTGGAAACACGAATGGCCGAAGACTGATTTCGGTAACACCTCGATCGAAAACTGGGTCGAGATTCTGTCTGGTGGTCCGCCAAAAGACGGCATCCCCGCGATCAATTCTCCTAAGTTCAGCTACGCTGCCAAGGCGCGCGGTTTAAAACCGAACGAGCCGGTTATAACCGTTGCATTTGATGGTCAGCCCGAGCGTGCTTATCCAGTGCGTTATCTCATGTGGCATGAGATCGTGAACGATCAGATCGGTGGTGTCCCGATTGCCGTTACCTTTTGCCCATTATGCAATTCAGGAGTGACCTTTGACCGACGGACGAAGCTCGGCGTTTTGACGTTTGGCGTGTCTGGCAAGTTGCGCAATTCTGATATGGTCATGTTTGACCGCGAAACCGAAAGCTGGTGGCAGCAGGCTGTAGGTGAGGCGATTGTAGGCGACTTGACCGGTACCGAGCTTACTATGCTGCCCAGTTGGATGGAAAGTTGGGCGCAATTCCGAGACCGTAACAGCCCTAACGCCTTAGTGATGGCCGAACCTGACACGGGGCGTGCCTATGGACGCAACCCCTATGCAGGCTACGACAGTTCATCCCGCCCATTCTTGTATAACGGAGAAATGCCGCCGCATGGTTTGTCGCCTGTCGAGCGGGTTATCCGCGTTGGTAACAGGGCTTGGCCGATGAAAGATGTGCGGTCCGTAGGAGAGATCAAACAAGCCGGTGTGACCATCAGTTGGGAAGCCGGACAGGCCTCTGCGCTTGATACTGCCGTCATTGCTAACGGTCGGGATGTTGGCTCGATACGGGTGCGCGACTCAAAGGGCGATGATGTTGTCCATGACGTAATGTTTGCCTTTGCTTTCCATGCGTTCTGGCCGGATGGTACTTGGATGCTGGCCCCTTAGCTTGGGCTGAGTACCGATACGTACCCTTCCCGAATCACATCAGGATCATAGGCTTTACGTCCAAAGACCTCGCGCACCAAAGGCTCAAAGCTGTCCAGTGGGTCGCTGTCATAGTCTGGGTCAAACGACGCTTGGTCCCACCGTTCGCAAAAGGCGGCGCAGGTGTCATAGCAGGGGTGATCTTTGAACCTGTCCCGCGCGTTGCGGTCCCAGCCGTAGTGGTGCCCGTAGTAGAGCATTTGAAAAATGCCGTGGTGTTCGACTGTCCAAGCCACATCCCAACGCACGAAGGGCCGGATGACCTCCGCCGAGAACCGGTCATGGTTTTGCGGTGCCAACCCGTCGCCAATATCATGCAATAAGGCCCCGACGATCCAATCAATGTCTGCTCCTTCACGCCGTGCGCGTGTCGCGGATTGCAGCCCGTGTTCAAGCCGTGTGATCCGGTAGCCTTCCAACGTGGATTCACCGTGCCTGCGCAGTTCGTCCAGAATGCGGTCGGCGGTCATGGCGTGGAAGCTGTGTTCTTTCTCTGCCAGCAGATCATAGTCTTCTTTGGTGCCGTCTTTCATCTGGGTAAAGCTAACAGTTTCGGCCATTTGAGTGATCCCTTTTCGCATTTCTTGCGCAGAGCCTTGAAGCTTGCCTGCACAGTCGTTTTGTTAGGCACCAGCAAACAGGAAAACGCCAATGTATGACACAAAATTCAACCGTCGGGTCCGTCGTTTGGTGTCATTTCTGATCACCGTGACGGTGTCAGTGGTCATTTGCGGGGGTGTGTATTGGTTGATCACGGACCCTAAGTCTCCTTTGCCGGACGCGTGGAATCCGATCAGCCAGCTGGACGTTTCAGAGCCTTATACGATGTGGACCGACCTTAAGCTGTCTCGTGCTACCAAGGATTCCGGTTTGTGTTTGGCTGTGCTTGAGGATGCAGACGTGAGCATTTCCCCAATGGAGGATCTGATCGTATCTGACCAATGTGGCATTGAAGGGCGGGTGACGATGCGGTCGGTTGGGTCTGCGCGTGTAACCCCTGTTGAAACACGCTGCGCCGTTGCATTGCGCATGGCGATGTGGGAACGGCACGGTATTCAGGTTGCAGCGCAAGCTTATCTGGACCAGCCGGTCGCCCGCATTCATCACTTTTCAAGCTACAATTGTCGTGCGATGCGCACGGGTACAGGCGCCACGACGCGCATGAGTACCCACGCCACTGCAGATGCGATTGATGTGTCGGGGTTTACCCTTGCGGATGGTCAAATCATTGACCTTAGGCGGGATTGGGAAGGATCAGACAGTGAGGCTTTGTTCCTGAAAGCTGTCCGAGACAGTGCTTGTGACTGGTTTGTTACAACCCTGTCGCCGGACTATAACGCATTGCATGCAGACCATTTTCACCTTCAAAACAAGGGATGGGGAACCTGTCGCTAGCGCGGGTGAGTGAAAATTCCAAATTTTCCCTTTGTTAATACCTGAAATCGGCCCTAATCTGCCCGAACAGCCAAATAATGGCGAAGTCCAATGTGGGAGAATTAGTATGGGCAAACGTGATGAACTGATTGCTGTTTATGCAGACGATCTGAAAAACAAATGCGGGATGACACCTGACATGGATCTGTTGACCAAAGTCACAATCGGCTGTGGTCCGGCAATCTACAACAAAGATGCCTCGACTGTTGCAGGCAGCCAGCCAGATGAGCTGGAAACTGTTAAAAACAACTTCCTGATGAAGAAATTGGGTCTGGCAGATAGCCCGGCGCTGATGGATGCCATCAAGTCTGTCTTGCAAACTTATGGCCAGTCCGAGCGCAACAAGTATCGCGCCGTGGTTTATTACATGCTGACAAAGCACTTCAACAAAGAGTCCGTTTACGGCTAAGCTGTTGAAAATGAGTTAGAAAGCGCCTGCTGGTTAAGCGGGCGTTTTTTTTATGTGTTGCGTTTTAATGGCTTAACGATTGAGAAATTTGGCTATTGAGCGTAAGACTTTGTTATCGGGCCAGGAGGCCGGAACCTAATTCAGTTACATGTGTGGTGGCCCAGTTTGGGAACACATGGGGGGAGGGGTTCTGGCGTTGGTCAGGACCCCTCTATAGTTTTAGGCATTAGAACAACCCTAGGATTGCTCCCATTATTGCGCATCCGAACGTTGCGTATCCGCCGTCTATGATTGTCAGTTTGAACGGTCTCATTCCGTAGGCGTTGTTGATCATAATCCAGGGGCTGATGAAGAAAAGCCCGATCCCTAGCCCTGAAACCAGCCCTTTGCCAAAGCTCTCAATGCCTGAAAGTTCAAAGGTGTGCCGCATCATACCGGCAACCAAAAGCATCGCAAAAGCCGCTAAAACGTATGGAATAGGCGAAGACATGCCTTCGGGCTTGCCGTCTGGTCCCATCAATATACGCGCCGCATCCATCCAAGGTTTTGCCAAAACCATGTACCAGATTGCCCCAAACCCAAACCCTGCAACTGCTGCCACAAAAACCGAAAGAAATTCCATGTCTCTCTCCCTGTGCTGAAACGCAAAGGAAGTCTAAGCTGTGATGCCTGCATTTTCCTAGGGCTTTGTATTACCCAGATCGCAGACCAAGGCCCATTCATCGGCTGTGACGGGCTGCACAGACAGTCTTGAATTCTTGACCAAGGCCATGTTTTCCAACCGGCTGTCTTCTTTGATCTGTGCGAGCGTTACCGGCGTCTCAAAGGGCCGCACGGCTTTGATATCTACACATTCCCAAGCCGGATTGTCGGTCGTGCTGTCGGGGTGTGCCTCTGCAATGACCTCAACAATACCAACGACCGCCTTGTCGGATTGTGAGTGATAGAAGAACCCAAGATCCCCGATCTTCATCTCTCGCATGAAGTTGCGCGCCTGATAATTGCGCACGCCGTCCCATTCTTCGCCCGCGTCGCCCTTTTTGACTTGCGCGTCCCAGCCCCAAGTGTCCGGTTCCGATTTGAACAACCAATAGGCCATTATCCGATAACCCGCTTCCATTCGATAAGCTCGACCGATTGGAATAGCCCTGCCTTGGCATAGGGGTCTGCATTTGCCCAGTTTTGCGCATCGGCCACTGATGGCAGATCAAGTATAATCAAGGATCCAATCATATCCCCTCCGTCGCTGAGCAGCGGCCCTGCCTGCGCAATCCCGTCTGAGCTTTTGAGGTACGCCAAATGCGCGTCTCTGTTGGCTTTGCGAACTTCGATTGAGCCTTCTTTGTCTTTGGCGATCAGTGCGATCAACATGGCTTTATTCCTTTCTGAGTGGTCTGGCCAAAAGAGCGGCCATCGCGTCTTTGATGTTTATCGTTTGATCGAGCAGCCCGACAACTGTTGCGGTGATCGGCATATCGATGTTTGCGGCTTGCGCCTGTTTCAGAACCGCCCTTGCTGTTGCCGCACCTTCGACTGTGATGGTTCTGTCAAAAGGCTCGGACCGTCCGATGGCTTGTCCGAGACTATAGTTCCGTGATTGCGGTGACGTGCAGGTTAGCACCAAGTCCCCGAACCCGGATAAGCCGGCCAGCGTCTCTGGCGCTGCCCCTTTGTCTTTCGCGAACCGTATCAGCTCAGCGTACCCGCGTGTGAGCAGGGCCGCCCGCGCACTATCGCCATATCCGGCCCCGATTGCGGCCCCGCAAGCGATTGCCATCACGTTCTTGAGCGCCCCGCCGAGTTCTGCCCCGATGGTATCGTTCGTCGTGTAAATCCGGATATTGCCCTGTGTTAGGGTCTGTTGAAGGCCCTGCGCCACCTTTTCATCTTTGCAGGCGAGTGTGAGCGCTGTTGGTAACCCCGCCCCGATGTCTTGTGCAAAGCTTGGGCCGGTCAGAAGTGCGGCGGTCGCTGCAGGTTGTAGCCGTTCCAGCAAGGCGATTGGTCCTTCTCCCGAAGTCAGATCAATACCTTTGCAGCATGCGACTGCGGCTTTACCGGACAGGTCGATGTCATTCAAAAGTGACTGAAGCTGTTGCATGGGCACGGCCAGTAGGACCGTGTCAGATGCCAGTGCGTCTTGTATGTCTTCTGTGACCGAGAGCTGATCAGGGAAGGCTATTCCCTTTAATCGCAGTTTGTTTTCACGGTCTTTCCGCATATCCCGCACGTGCTCAGCATTTCGCGCCCAAAGCGTGACGGGCATGTGCTGTCCCAATGCGACAGCCAAGCCTGTCCCAAATGCGCCGCCTCCGATGATGCCGAGCGTCATGCCTTGGCCCCCTTCTTTCCGCTTCCGATCAAGGCAGCGCTTTTTTGGTCCAGTGGCCAGCGTGGCCGTGCGGCGAGCATCATGTCATCCGTCAATCCGGCCTCAAACCGTTCAAGTCCGGCGTAGGCGATCATAGCTGCGTTGTCGGTACAAAGTGCGAGCGGTGGAGCCAGAAAACCAGTGTCTGTTTCTGCGCAAATAGTCTCTAATGCGGTTCGAATGGTCTGGTTCGCAGCCACCCCGCCCGCCACAGCAAGCGTTCCAGTGTCGTTTGCTTCATCTATGTATATCGACAGCGCTTTCCGCGCTTTTTGTGACAGAACGTCCGCAACTGCCGCTTGAAAGCTGGCGGCAAGGTCTGCTTGATCCTGCGCCGTTAATCCGTGTTGTGCGGCAATTACCTTGTCCCGCGCCCGCAGGACTGCGGTTTTGAGGCCGGAGAAAGACATGTTGCAGTCGTCTCTGTCTGCAAGTGGTCTAGGGAGATTGAAGCGCTTTGCGTCGCCGGAAAGGGCCGCCTTTTCGATAGAAGGCCCGCCTGGTTGCGGCAGTCCTATAAGCCGTGCGACCTTGTCGAACGCTTCCCCCGGTGCGTCATCGATCGTGCCGCCAAGACGTGTGTAGTCATCATGCCCGCGCACGATCAGAAACTGGCAATGCCCGCCTGAAACCAGCAGCATGAGATATGGAAATTCGATCTGGTCGGTCAGCCGTGGCGTTAATGCATGTCCTGCAAGATGGTTAACCCCGATCAAGGGCAACCCAGTGGCTGCACAGATGCCTTTTGCGCACATAACACCTGATAAAACCCCCCCGATAAGGCCCGGACCCGCTGTTACTGCGACCGCATCTATGTCGGACAAGGTGGTTCCTGCAGCTTTTAACGCTTCTTCGACAGAGATATCGAGTTTCTCAGCGTGTGCCCGCGCTGCGATTTCCGGCACGACCCCGCCAAAGCCTGCGTGAAGTTGGGTTTGCCCGTAGACAATCGACGACAGAATTTTGGCGTTTCCAGACCCAGTTTTGCGCAAAACGGCCGCCGCTGTGTCATCACAACTGCTTTCCAGACCAAGAATTGTGACTGTGTTCGTCATGGGGCTACCGTTGTCAGATGTCTTGTTCGCAGGTATCACTTGAGACCTTGGCAAACAATCCCGGTGCCCATGATGCCTGTTTCAGTTCTTTTGACCCGTCCGGCTGCCAGCGCTGCCCGCTTTCAAAAGCTGTTGCAGGATCGGCTTGCTGAACAGGTCGAGGTTTTTGTGTCCCCGCTGATCGGTATTGAACCGTGTGTTTCTTCTATTGATCTGTCGGGCTATCAGGGCGTTGTGTTTACATCCTCGAACGCGGTGCGCGTTGCGACAGAGCTGATAGGCCACACTGACCTGCCTGCCTATTGCCTCGGCGTCCAAACCACTGCTTTGGCCCGTGAAAACGGATGGTCAGCGGTTCAGTATGGTCAAGATGCTCAAACATTAATCACTGCGATTGCTAAAGGTCGTCCACCTGCACCCTTACTGCATCTGTCAGGCGTTCATACCCGTGGCAATGTCGCCGAGCATTTGACCGATGCAGGTGTTCTGACAGCCGCGCTTGAGATCTATGACCAGCCCGTTTTGCCACTTTCCCCGGAGGCAGAACGCTTGTTCGTAGGGGGAACCTCAATGATAGTTCCCCTTTTTTCTCCGCGCAGCGCCGCGCAGTTTTGTGCGACTGCGCCCTTTTCAGATGGCGCGGTCACTGTCGCGATCAGCGATGCGGTTGCCGGCTCTCTTACTGAGCAATGGCGTGGTGGCGTCACAATTGCCGCTGCTCCTACGGCGGATGCAGTAATTGACGCGATTGAAATGCACGTCAAACGCTTGTCTCGGGTTGAGAGAACGGACGCTGGACAGTAAGGTTAGCCCACGCGCTCGTGGTGGGTACGAGAATCGAAGGGGGTTGTAACTGGTGGCTAAGCGGACAACGGGGGGGCGAAAGCCCAAAACCAGCAGAACAAAGAAGACATCGGCAGCGAAAGCTAAGGCAACAGATGTTGTCGATAGCGTCGCAAATGATGTGACGGATGAGGTTTCGTCCAAGTTGGATAATGTAGCTGAGATAGCTGCTGATGCGGCGAATGACGTTGAAAGTGCACAGACGTCTTCGAACACCATTGATTCTAAAGAAGCTGACAAGCTGGAAGCGGAATTGACCAAAATTGATGAGGTCAGTGATCCCGCAGGTGATGCAACATCGACCGAAGAAATAGTCTACACAACCCCTGAAGCGGCCGCCGTAGAGCCCGTGGTTGTGCGCAAAGGTGGCTTTGTTCCGATGCTTTTGGGCGGCGCTGTCGCTGCTGGACTTGGATTTGCTGCCTCTGAAATGGACCTGTTAGGATCGGGCTCTTCTTCGGACTCGAATTCGACAGAACTGACGGCATTGACCGAACAAATCGAAAGCCAATCCTCGTTGATTGCAGCGCTTGAAGAAAAAGTTAGCGGCTTGTCGGACGCTGGTGCCGAGGACCCGAATGCCGAAGCGATCTCGTCTATCATTGCTGAAGTTGAGTCTGTCGCGGCCGAAGTGGAAACTGTGACCGGTTCTATCGGTTCAGTCTCTGAGACCGTGACTGCTATCGACACCCGCCTGACCACTTTGGAAAAGGCTCCGATTGCCGAATCTGTTTCGCCTGCGGCTATTGAAGCTTACGAGCGTGAGTTGTCTCAGTTGGGCGAAAGCATTGCTGCCCAGCGCGCCGAGGTGGAACAGATGTTGTCTGAAGCCACCACTGCCGAAGCCAAAGAGAACGAAGCTTATGCCGCTGAATTGGCCGCGCTGACCGCAAGCATCGCGACCCAGCGTGAAGAAGTGGACCTGATGTTATCCAACGCTAAGGCCGTAGAAGAAGAGGCTGTTGCAGCGGCCAAGACCGCCGAAGTAAAGCTGGCCTTGTCTAATGTGGTCTCTGCGATTGATGCAGGTGACCCCTTTGACGCCGAACTGGCCGCCTTGGGCGAAGCTGGCGGTCCTGATATTCCTGATGCGTTGGTCGCTGTCGCTGAAACCGGTCTTCCGACCCTAAGCGCCTTGCAAGACAGCTTCCCTGCATTGGCCCGCCAAGCTCTGGCCTCTGCACGCGCGGAGGCGCCTGCAGAGGAAGGCAGTGGCGGCATCGGATCATTCTTGCAACGCAGTTTGGGCGCCCGTTCGACCACCCCGCGTGAAGGTGATGGTCCGGATGCGGTGTTGTCTCGTGCCGAGGCTGCCCTGAAAGACGGCGATGTTGAAACAACCCTTTCCGAAGTTGAAAAACTTCCCGAAGGGTCCAAAACCATTATGGCCGATTGGTTGGCCCAAGCTGCTGCCCGACTGGAGGCCCGCTCTGCTGCGGATGCTCTGGCGGCGAGCCTGAATACAAACTGAGGGGCCCGTTATGATTTGGTCATTGATAAAGATTGTTTTGTTCGTTTGCGTTGTGGCCATGGTGGCCCTTCTTGGCGGGTACCTGTTAGAAGCTGATGGTGGCTTGCGTGTCGAATTCGCTGGCATGGAATACAACCTGACCCCGTTTCTGACCGTGGTCGCTTTGGTCTTACTGGTCTTTGCGGTTTGGCTGTTTCTTAAACTCATGGGCGTCTTGGTTGCGACCTGGAAGTTCTTGAACGGCGACGAGACTGCGCTTTCCCGCTACTTTGACCGCAACCGCGAACGCAAAGGCTATGATGCCTTGTCCGAAGGGATGACTGCCTTGGCCGCTGGCGAAGGTCGAGAAGCTATGGCCAAAGCTGCCCGCGCTGAGAAGTACCTTGATCGCCCAGAGCTGACCAACCTTCTGACCGCCCAAGCCGCTGAAATGTCCGGCGACACCAAGAAGGCCGCTGAGGTTTACAAAAAGCTTGTCTCCAATCCTGCCACCCGTTTTGTCGGTGTTCGTGGCATCATGAAGCAAAAGCTGTCTGAGGGTGATACGACCACTGCGCTTGCTTTGGCCGAGAAAGCCTTTGCGCTGAAGCCCAAGCACGTTGAGACCCAAGACGTCTTGCTGAACCTGCAAGCCAAGACCGAAGACTGGTCTGGTGCCCGCAAGACCCTGTCTGCCAAGTTGAAGTCCGGCAGCTTGCCCCGCGATGTTCATCGCCGCCGCGACGCTGTTCTGGCCTTGTCCGAAGCCAAGGTTATTCTGGCTGAAGACAGCACCATCGAAGCCCGCGAGGCCGCGATTGCTGCGAACAAGCTGTCTCCTGACTTGATCCCCGCCGCCGTAATGGCTGCGCAAAGCTACATCGATCAAAACAAACCTCGCTACGCATCGCGTGTGGTGACAAAGGCTTGGGCTGCGAAACCGCATCCTGATTTGGCCGCCGTCTTTGCGTCGATTGCCCCTGATGAGACGCCTGCTGCCCGTTTGAAGCGGTTCAACACCTTGACCCGTCAAAACAAGGACAATCCTGAGACGATCATGCTTATGACCGAGCTGCACATCGCCAATGAGGATTTCCCGACAGCCCGCCGCACATTGGGTGATCTGGCTGAAACCGATCCGAGCGGTCGTGCATTGACCTTGATGGCTGCGATTGAACGTGGCGAAGGTGCCGATGATGCGGTTGTCCGTGGTTGGTTGACGAAGGCTGTTACTTCGCCGCGAGGTCCGCAATGGGTCTGTAGCAACTGCCACAGCATTCATACCGACTGGATGCCTGTCTGTAGCACCTGCGAGAGCTTTGACACTCTAAGCTGGACGTCTCCGCCCGAGGCTGAGGTTTCCATGCCGTCCAATGCAACCATGTTGCCTTTGATTGTCGGTGAGCCAGAGCCAGAGGCGCCGTCTGAAGATGATCTGCCTGAAGTGCAGTTGTTGGAAGCAGAAGACGTGGTTCCAGAGGATGCCAAGCCCGCGGGCTAGTGGGTTTGCATCTTTGCACTGATCTGAAATCGGAACAATTGAAAGTATTAAGCCGCCCTTAACACCCTGTGGGCTATGTCTGGCCTTGGGTGAAAATATAGGTGGTGTGATGAGTGCGCAGACAGATGTCGCGCCAATTATCATCAAGAAGAAAAAAGTTTCCGGCGGTGACGGGCACCATGGTGGTGCCTGGAAGGTTGCATATGCAGACTTCGTAACCGCGATGATGGCTTTCTTCATGTTGATGTGGCTGTTGAATGCGACGACAGAAAAACAACGTAAAGGGATCGCGGATTACTTTTCTCCGACGATTGCGGTTGCTCGGGTGTCGGGTGGTGGCGATGGAGCCTTTGGTGGCGACAGTGTGTTCACCGAGAAGACGTTGCCCAAAAACGGTACTGGTGCGACGTCGCTGAATGCAACGTCCTCCGATATGTCCAGCGGCGGTATGGAAACAAACGTCGATGCCGACGGTGAGGCCGAAGCTTTCAAAGAGGTCGAATCCGCCCTAATGGGCCGTGGTGGTGAATCCATGGTTATGGACAACCAGCGCCGACACATCGTGACACGTGTTACGGATGAAGGTTTGGTGATTGAGCTGTTCTCTCTTGATGACACACCGTTGTTTGAAGGCGAAACATCGACCCCAACCCCGATGATGGAAGAGCTTGCCCTGATCGTTTCGGATGTGTCTCAGATTGTAACCAATCCGATTGCCGTCGAAGGTCATGTGCGGTCAGTTCCGGTTGTTGTTCAATCAAATCCTGTGTGGAGCCTTTCATCTGATCGCGCGATGGCGGTTCGATCTTTGCTGGAAACCTCTGGAATCACGCACAAACGCACCGCGCGGGTCACAGGCCATGCTGATCGAAATCTGATGACGCCTGATCCGATGGCCATCCGAAATGACCGGATCGAGATCATCTTTCTGCGGACCAACATATGATCGCAAATAGAGAGCATTTTATATGTTAGCCCCAAATTAACGGGGCGCCCTTATCTGATGAACCCAAGATTAGTTCGGTACATCAGAAAGGCGTATCCATGACCATTTCCTCTTCTTTGAACGCAGGCGTTGCAGGCTTGTCGGCAAATGCCACACGTTTGGCTTCCATTTCAGACAACATCTCAAACGCGTCGACCTTCGGGTACAAGCGCGTCGAGACTGACTTTCATTCGATGGTGATTTCATCAACTGGTGGGTCTTATTCTGCCGGCGGTGTGCGCGCGACAACCCAGCGTTTGGTTGATGAACGCGGTCCATTGGTTACTTCCGCGAACGCGACCGACTTGGCGGTTCGGGGCAGGGGCTTGTTGCCGGTTGCGCAAGCCTCAGAGGTTGAGGTGGGGAATGGTGAAAACCAAATGTTCCTGACCACAACGGGTTCATTCCGCACTGACGCTGACGGATATCTGCGGACCCAATCCGGTTTGGTTCTGTTGGGTTGGCCCGCGGCAGCAGATGGGACAATTCCCACATATCCACGGGACACATCCGATGGGCTAGAGCCTGTTCAAATTAATGTAAATCAGTTCTCCGGTGAACCAACAACGCAGATGACCCTTGGGATCAACCTGCCAGCAACTGAAACGGACCCGACAAGCTCTGGTACGACACAGCAGTTGTCGGTTGAATACTACGACAACCTCGGCACGTCTGAAAATGTACTGATTGAATTCACGCCAGTGATTGACCCCGCAGGACCGACAAATCAGTGGAAAATGGTCTTGATGGACAGTGCTCAGCCCGGTGTTGTTATCGGGGACTATGATCTGGAGTTCACAGACAGTCGCGCTGCTGGTGGTACGCTTTTTGATGTGCAGACGAATGTTGGCGGGGGGTACGCGGCAGACGGAACAATCATCGTGAATGTTGCCGGTGGTCCGATGGAAATCAACATTGGCCAACTGGGGGACAACGATGGATTGACCCAACTCTCTGACAGCTTTGCTCCGGTTTCGATTTCCAAAGACGGGTCTCCGGTTGGGAACATGACCAGTGTTGAGGTCGATGCGAACGGCTACGTTCACGCGTTTTTTGATACAGGTATCACGCGCACCATCTATCAAGTTCCGCTTGTGGATTTGCCAAATCCGAACGGGATGGTGGCGCTGGATCACCAAACCTATTTGCCATCTCCTGAAAGCGGATCGTTCTTTCTGTGGGATGCGGGCGACGGTCCGACAGGTGATATTGTGGCCTTTGCACGCGAAGAATCCACAACTGATGTTGCGGGTGAGCTGACCGACATGATCCAAACGCAGCGGGCCTATTCTTCAAACGCCAAAGTCATTCAGACAGTGGACGAGATGTTGCAGGAAACGACGAACATCAAGCGATAAGCCACTGATCGTAGCTGCCTTAAAAAGGAGATCTGCATGACCATTTCCAGTGCGATAAACAATGCCTTGTCCGGACTGCGCGCAGCAGGACGCGCGTCAGAACTTGTATCGAACAACATCGCGAACTCGATGACAGAAGGATATGCGCGCAGAACGCTGTCGATTTCAGCCAATGCAACGGCGGGCATTGGTGGGGTTGCTGTGAACGGCATCACCCGTCATGTGGACACCGCCTTACTGTCTGACACGCGGCTTGCTGCGGCCGAGAACGGATTTGCAACAGACACGGCCGCGTTCTTTGCGCGGTTCGAAGGGATCGTTGGGAATCCTGAAGATGCCTTTAGCCTAACGGGAAGATTGGCCGCCTTTGAAAGCAGTCTCGTGTCTGCCGCTAGTCGGCCGGATTCTCCTGAGCGGTTCACCCAAAGCGTTACCGCAGCCCGTGATATCGCGGCAACACTGAACACCGCATCGAATGATGTTCAGGCTTTGCGACAGGATGCTGACACAAGTATTGCGTCGCAGGTCGAACGTCTAAATTCGGCTCTGCAACAGGTTCAAACGCTCAACAGCAGGATTACGTCCGCGACCGCGCAGGGCAGTGACACTGCATCTTTGCAAGACCAGCGGCAACAAATCGTAGATGGCATCAGTGAAATGGTGTCCATTCGTCAGGTGCCGCGCGACAACGGACAAGTTGCGATCTATACGACCGGCGGCGCGGTTCTGATCGATGGCAAAGCTGCGCAAATTGAATTTGAGCCAACGCGCACAATTGTTCCACACATGACGCAGGCCAACGGGCTGTTGTCTGGCATATCCATCAACGGAACGCCTGTGCGAACCGAAGGTGAGTTTGCGGCTTTGCGCGGCGGTACTTTGGCAGCGCAGTTCGACATTCGGGACAATTACGCTGTGCAGGCCCAAGACCAGCTTGATGCAGTCGCCCGTGATCTTGTGGAACGGTTTCAAGATCCTGCTGTTGATCCCACACTTGGGGTTGGTGACGCCGGGTTGTTTACCGATGCCGGCGGGGCATTCTCGGCGGTCAATGAGCCCGGCCTTGCTGAACGGATCAGCCTGAATGCAGCGGTTGATTCCAGACAAGGCGGCGAGGCTTGGAAACTTCGCGATGGTGTTGGGGCAACGGCTCAGGGCGATGTCGGAAACGCGACGCTGCTTCAAAACCTGCAATCCGCTTTGACAATTGCCCGACCACAGGGATCGACCATTTTCGCAGGCCAAACCTTATCTGCCTTTGATGTGGCGTCGGGTGTTCTGTCTGGCGCTGGGCTTGCGCGTCAAACTGCAGAGCAAACACTGATCTACACCACAACCAGTCTTTCTGAAATGAAGGCACTTCAGTTTGCTGACGGTGTCGACACAGATACCGAGATTCAAAACCTCATGGCGATCGAGCAGGCCTATGCCGCAAATGCCCGCGTTTTGGAAACGGTTGATGAGATGATGAACGCGTTGATGAGGATCTAGATCATGAAAATACAGTCGATTGGCGATCTCGCCCAAAGCTTGATGCTCCGTCAGCAAAACGCGGGTCTCAAACAAACCATGCAGCGTTTGACGTCAGAACTGTCCACAGGTCGTGTGCAAGACACGTCCAAACACTTGTCCGGTGATTATAGCCGCCTTACCGATATCGAGCGGTCGATGACGTTGTTGAACGGATACAAAACTGCCGGAGATGAAGCAGCCGTTTTTGCAAGCGCGACACAATCTGCGCTGGAACGCATGCAAAATGTCACCAGTGATCTTGGCACGAACCTGATTCAGATCAGCTCTTCTACCTTGTCCACTGTCTTGGAAACCAATTCAGCAACAGCGCTTGGTCAATTTGAAAGCCTTGTCTCTGCTTTGAACACTGATGTGGCTGGTCGCGGGTTGTTTTCTGGCGCTGCTACCGATCGTGCAGCAGTTTTAGGCGCTGATGACCTTCTGGCTGATTTGAAAACGGCGATGGCTGGTGCAACGACAGCTGCTGATATGCGGACAGCCGCTGATGCTTATTTTGGTCCGTCTGGCGGCTTTGAAACAACGGGGTACGTAGGATCTAACACCGCGATTGCACCCATGGCTCTGCGGGATGGTGAGAAGGTCGTCTTGGACATAAAGGCCGACAATCCGGCTTTCCGCGATATGCTTAAAGAGACTGCTCTTGCGGCGCTTGCAACTGATCCGGCGTTTGGATTGACCCGGCTTGATCAAGCGGAAGTTATGAATTCTGCCGGTCAGAACCTGTTGACCGTTCAGGATGATCTGACAAGTCTTCGTGCTGGTGTCGGGTTTGCGGAATCGCGCATTGAGAACTTTCAAACCCGAACAGAGGCAGAGCGTATCAGCATTGAGTATGCCAAGGGGGCGCTGCTGGCGGTTGACCCATATGAGGCAGCGACCCGCTTAGAGGATGCGCAGTTTCAACTTGAAAGCCTTTATTCTGTAACCGTGCGTTTATCGCGCCTGAATTTGACGAGCTTCTTGTGATGAAAATTCTTAGGCTGCTGATTGTGCTTCTTGCGCTTCCGAACTTGGCTTTTGCGAACTCTGTACGGATCAAGGATTTGGTTGAGTTTGATGGCGTGCGCGGCAACGACTTGGTTGGCTATGGGCTGGTTGTCGGATTGAACGGCACCGGAGACGGGCTTCGCAACGCTCCTTTCACCGAAGAAATTATGACCAATATGCTCGAACGGTTGGGTGTAAACGTCACTGGCGAACAGTTTCGGCCAAAAAACGTTGCTGCTGTTTTTGTAACTGCCAGCTTGCCGCCGTTTGCACGCGCCGGCAGTCAGATCGATATCACTGTTTCTGCTATTGGTGACGCCAAAAGCCTTTTGGGCGGTACGTTGGTTATGACCCCGTTGAATGCCGCTGATGGCGAAATTTATGCTGTTGCACAAGGTGCTATCATATCCGGTGGCGCTGTCGCCGAAGGAGACGGAGCAGCGACCACAACGGGCGTTCCAACATCGGGCGTCATTCCGGCCGGAGCGCGCGTAGAGCAAGAGATAGACTTCAACCTTGGGTCTTTGACATCCCTGAGGCTTGCCCTTCGGGATGCCGACTTTACCACTGCGGGCCGTATTGAGCAGGCGATCAACAAAGACTTTGGCCGGGTTGTGGCTGTGATGCTGGATTCGGGGACTGTTGAGCTCAGCATTCCGGCGACCCGTATGCCTTCGGTTGCCCATGCATTGGGTCGTATCGAAAACATCCCCGTTCAACCCGAACGTAAGGCAAGAGTGGTTGTAGATCAGCGATCGGGAACGATTGTAATGGGCGAAGACGTGCGGATTTCGCGCGTGGCTGTTTCGCAAGGTAACCTGACGCTTCGAATTCAAGAAGCGCCTATTGCTGTTCAACCGAACCCGTTTTCTGAAGGTGAAACCGTTGTCGTTCCCCGCACCATAGCTGCCATAGATGAGGAGCCTGGCATAGGACTGGCTGAGATCCCTACGGGGACATCCTTGTCAGAAGTCATCGCTGGTCTAAACGCGCTGGGTGTTTCGCCGCGTGATATGATTGATATCCTAAAAAGCATCAAAGCCGCCGGTGCCCTGCATGCAGAGTTCATCGTGCGGTAAATTGTGTCAGGTGAGTTTCAGCTCCTTTTGCATCAGTGCCGTGATCCCGGGCCAGACTCCGTGGCGTAGACCTAACACCAAGGCAAGGTGCGTGCTGTAACCGATGTGGAACGCAGCAACCCACATCGCAAAGGTCACCGGATTGTGCGGCGCTAGAAATAGGATCGTCCCCACGGCCATTGAACCCCAAAGAAGCAAAACCCAAGACTTTTGCGCGTGCATCCTTGTGATGCTCATCAACAAATCACTCGCGCCCATGATCACTGGCCCGCAGTGCGATACGAAAAGCCACATCATGATCGGGGCGATCAGATCCGGATTGCTGTGGGTTTGACCCAGACTGAATTGTGCGGACAGAAAGAAGAACATTACGCCACCACCGCCAATCAGAAGAAACCCAAGGTTGGTGCGGGCCGCGACGGCCACCAGCTTGTGTCGCCTCTCGGTTCGGTAAACATCAGACAGAACGGGACCTAACGTTCCGTTCAAAGTGCCAATCAGATACGAGCAGCTCAACGCAAAACACCAAGCGGTTATGTATTGGGTAGCCGCTTCTGAGGATAGCAACACCGCCGCGAGCACTGCATCGAATGTTCGGAATCCTATCGTTCCATGATGTGAGGGGTGCGCAACGGTGGCTTCGCTCTGACGGTCCTCCCCCAATCGAAATAGAACCATGCTAAGTGCAGCAATCAAGTTCACGCCAAGAACTGTGAAAGCCGACATTGCGCCAAAGCCTTTGAGCGCCAGGATGGCAGAAATGCTTATACACAAGAAGGTTGCCAAGGTTCGCCGAGGATTTCGAAGTGAAAGTGCAAACCCCAAGGACACTCCGACAGCTATTCCTAAAACACCGGCCAAGCTGTTCTGACCAAGCGGTGAGAAAGCTCCGGTCTGCGTCCCAGCGAGAAGCAGGCTCATGCAAGTGATCACTACCAAAGGCTTCAGAAAGCCAAACTTTGATGGATAAGACGATGTCCCGAGACTAAACCATGCAACGATGACTGCCAGGCAATAGCCGAACAAAGCCGCGCTGAATTCGCCTGCTGGTAAGGCCTCTGCCGATACAAAAATCAGCGCCCATGATAGAAATACGCAGCCAGCTCCGCCGATGGGCAAACCCATTGAAGACATTTCATCACCCTAAACCACGCGGCTGTCACCCCTGACACCGCCCCACGCGAATGGCTTAGCAGTTGCGGACTTTAGAAGTTCTAAAGCCACTACCGGAAAGTAATGAAAGTTTAAGTCTTAGTCTGGCGAAGTCGCTAAAAATAGCTGCGAACGATACTGCCTGCGATAAGGCTCCACCCATCTGCAACCACGAAGAAGGCCAGCTTAAACGGCAGTGACACGATGGCCGGCGGAACCATCATCATCCCCATCGACATCAAGACAGCTGCGACAACCAAATCGATGATGAGGAAGGGGAGGTAGATCAGAAATCCGATTTGAAAGGCTCGTGAAATTTCCGACAGCATGAAGCTTGGCATAAGGACAGACAGCGGTGCTTCTGTCGACACTGCAGTTCCCGCCGTATCTGGTCTAAGGTCTGCCATTGCGGAAAACGTGTTAGGATCCACGCGACCCACCATGAACAGCCGGAAGGGTTCAATCCCGCGAGACAATGCTGTTTCTAGATCAATCGTTTCTGCAATCAGCGGCTCAACCCCTTGTGTCCATGAGGCCATGAACACAGGTTCCATCACAAAGTAGGTCAAGAACAAGGCGAGGCTGACGATCAACATATTGGGTGGCGACTGTTGAAGCCCGATTGCTGTTCTCAAGATCGACAACACGGTGACGATAAATGGAAAACAGGTGATCATTATCGCAAGGGCTGGCGCCAGACTAAGGAGTGTGATCAGCGCGATCAGTTGGATGCTGCGCGTCGTCAAGGACCCTTGATCGCCAAAGGACACAGACACATCCTGTGCAAAAGCTGGCCCTGACCACAGCAAGACAGCCGCAATCAAAAAGACAAAAACCGCCTTCATTACAAGCCGTTTTTGAGGTCGACGATTTCGGTCAGGCGTACAGCCAATTGACCTTGCTGATCGCCTTCCAGCTCTTCCAGCTCACCGCGGGCGATTAGTCGATCACCAACGAACAGCTCGACCGGATCGTCAACGCGTTTGTCCAAGGTCAGAACGGCGTCTTCTCCCATGGCGACGAGATCCCGCACCAACGGTCGGGCCTTTCCGACAGAAATCGAGATTTCGATGGGAACCGATGTGAACGGATTGGACGGGTCCAGCGCGGGGTTCTGGGATGCTTCTGTGTCAGGCACGCAAAGGCTCCTTATTGTTTTGATGGATGAATGCCGTCATTGCGGATTGGATTCCTTCGATCAGCTGGCCAGTGTCGATTTCACGCTCTGCCGTGCCAAATTTGATGTAGGCTTGCCCGTCACCGAGTGATGGCTCAGACGTGATTTCAAAGGGTTCTTGCAATGCCTCTCCAACAAGGTTTTCAACTGCCTCAAGGTTCGTGGGGCTGACCGTGATCTGCATTGCAGCTCCGGTTTGCACGCGGGCCAGTTCGGCCAGTTGTTCCACGATTTGCATCCCAAGGGTTTCTTTGGCCATCTGCGGTAAAACCTTCGCCACAATATCTTGCAAAAGCGGCTCAATGGATTTGTTCAAATGCGCCACGGCCTCATGGTACGTGAACGACATGTCCTGCAAGTTCTGTGCCAGATCACTGGAGACCCGCGTTTGATCGTCGGCTTGTGCTTTGACCGCGTCTTCCCATCCGGCGGAATACCCCGTTTCAAATGAGGCCAGCCGCTCGTTTTCGAGGGCGACTTGATTGATTTCTGTGCGGTTGGACCCCTGTTCGGTTCCATCTGTATCGAAGCTTTCGAGCAGTTCACTGAATGCCATTATGAGGTCTCCTCCGGTTCTTCGAGCCAGCCACGCAGGACTTCGACAGTCTCGTCTTGGCGCTCTTCAATAAGGCCGCGCAAACGATCCACCGGGTCGTCGGACGGACTGTCCATCATGCCAAAATCAGCGGCTCCAAAGTCAGCCATTCCCATGTCGCCACCCATCGCAGAGCCAAGGTCGTCGGCTATCTCACCGTTGAGGGCGGGCAAATCGCTTGATCCGGGATCCGCAGGCGGCAAGCTGATCACATCTTCTTGTTTGGCGGGGCGAGACAGGACGGGTTTGACCACAAAGAGCCCTAAGATCAGTGTGACCAGTGCCAGAATTCCCATTTGGATTGCTGACATCAGATTAATGTCGGCCCGATCGATCAAGGATGTCGTCGCGGCTGTACCTTGAGGTTCAATCGCCTGTATTGCCATTGATTTGATCGTAATCACGTCGCCCCGAGCTTCGTTAAACCCAACCGCCGATGATACCAGTTCGCGAAGTGCGGCCAGTTCGGCTTCGGGACGCGGTTCAAAGACTTCGGTCCCTGTATCGTCGGTTTGCACATTTCCATTCACCAGAACTGCGACGCTAAGCCGTTTTACGGCGCCTGCAGCCCGAACGATTTGGCGTTCCGTCTCAGACACTTCGTAGTTCACACGTTCGCGGGTTTCGCTGTTCTGTGCAGTTGATCCTGCTCCGCCAGCTCCGTCCTGATCTGGCAGGTTTGAGGCAACGGTGACGTCACCGCCTGCTGCATCTTGGGATGAATTTGTACGCTCTTCTGTGTCTGTGCTGATGGCAACGCGACTGTCGGGATCAAAGCTGCGTTCTTTGATTGATTCCGTTTCGGTCACCGTCTCGACGCTGACTTCGACCACTGCATTCCCGACCCCGACACTGGCATCGACGATGCGCTGTACTCTATCTCTAAGCGTCTTGGATTGGTCGTCCGCCCCTGCGCTTGTGTCTTCAGTTGCACCGATCAGGTTTCCGTTGCCATCAATAACTGCAACGTCATCCGGCGATAGGCCGGCAACAGCAGACGCCACAAGGAACCGCATTGCCTTTGCTTGACGCGAGCTAACTGTGCCTCCAACAGGTATGATAGAAACCGATGCGGTGGGCTGTATGTCCCGCTGAAACGGGTTGGACCCGGCATTTGAGATATGCACCCGCGCTGAGCTGATCCGGGGGCTTGCAACGATGGTCCGCGCCAGCTCTCCTTCTTTCGCGCGCCAATAGGCGGCATCGAACATCTGCGACGTTGTCCCAAAACCCGTCAACGTATCCAAAAGCTCATACCCGCCTGTAGAATTGGCCGGCAGCCCTTCGCTGGCCAATGTCATCCGCAACTCGTCACGCAGTTTGGAATCGACAAATATTGATCCGCCGCGCACGTCATAGACAGCCCCACGCTGTTCCAGGGCGCGAACGACTTCTCCGGCGGGGCCGCTTTCCAGCCCTGAATAAAGCAAGGTCATCGTTGGCGCTGAGGCCATACGCGCCATACCAAGAATCGCCGCGAACATCGCAAAGGACGATACGATTACGACCAGTTTTCGTTTGATATTCAGGTTGAGCCAAAGATCGATCAATTGTTGCACGTATGTCTCCGGACTAGCGAACGTTCTGTTTGCGGTGCGGTAACTAATGAACGATCTGCCTTAACAATCGGTTAGTGCATCACAGTCTATACGGGGTCATGAAACAAAAACGGAACTGATCATGGCTGACGAAGAAGAAATTCCGGAGGAAGAGCCGAAGAAGGCGTCAAAATTGCCTTTGATTCTTGGGGTTGTTCTGGCCATCGCGGGCGGCGGCGGCGGATTTTATGCTGTGTCGTCCGGTCTCATTCTCGCGCCCGAATCGCATGCTAAAGAAATGAAGGCGGAGCCTGAAGAAGAGCTTCCGGATATAGCTTATGTCGAAATGGATCCCTTGACGATCTCGCTCGCGGCAGGGTCAGCCAACCGTCATTTACGTTTTCGAACACAGATCGAAGTGCCGCGTGATTACCAATCTGATGTTGAGCTGGTGAAGCCGCGGATCACCGACGTGATGAACAGCTATCTGCGCGCTTTAGAAACGGCTGATCTGGAATCCCCCTCTGCCTTGATCCGAATTCGGTCGCAGCTTTTGCGGCGCATTCAAGTTGTGACTGGACCAGGTCGCGTGCGTGATTTGCTGATCATGGAATTTGTACTGAACTAGGAGACCCGTGATGGATCTTATAGCTGATATTTTGCTCGTTGCGGGTGCTTTGGGCGCTGCTTTCTACTGCTTTATTTTGGGCCGTCGGTTGCGCAAATTCAACGACTTGGAAAAGGGGGTCGGTGGCGCCGTGGCTGTCTTGTCCGGACAAGTGGATGACCTGAGCAAAACGCTTGCCTCCGCCCAAAGGGTTGCGACGATGTCGACAGACACCTTGACCGAAACGACAGAACGCGCGGAACGAACAGCGAAACAGCTAGAGCTTCTGATGGCGTCTTTACACGATGTTCCAACTCAAACTGCGCCGCCGCCGCCAACACCAGTTGCTGAAGTGATTGAGCCTGTTGCGCCGCCGCCTGAGCCACCGAAGGAAGTTCCCAGTTCAGAACCGATGTTCGTTCGACACTCAACCGCCATGAACGGAGCGTCCCAATGACCAAGCAGACCAAAAAGAGCAAACTCGCACGTCGCGGCGCGTTGAGTATGATTGTGCTTCTGTTGCTTTCGTCCGCTGCGATTCGAGGGGGCTTGGGTGTAACCGAGGTTATGGCCCGCAGCGCGGAAGAGCCCGCGGCGTTTGACCCAAAACCAATGACCGCGCCACAGTCAAACAGTGCTACGTTGACCCCTCTCTTGGCGTCATTGAAAGAACGCGAAGAACGCCTGACGGCACGCGAAAGAGACATGGACCTGCGCGCAAAAACACTAGAGGTCGCATCCCGTGAAGTTGAAGCGCGCATAGAAGCGCTTAAGCAAGCGGAGGAAAAACTGCGCGCCACGCTTTCATTGGCCGATACAGCCGCAGAAGATGATTTGGTGCGGTTGACCAGTCTATATGAAAACATGAAGCCCAAGGATGCCGCGGCCTTGTTCGAAGAAATGGACCCCGGTTTTGCGGCTGGATTTCTTGGACGCATGCGCGCAGATGCAGCCGCATCAGTTATGGCAGGTCTATCGCCGCAAACGGCCTATTCGGTCAGCGTCATAATGGCCGGTCGCAACGCCAATGCGCCGAAAAATTAGAAACAATTTTCCATATGAGGCTTTGTTAACGGATCACCCATTAGGGTTCATTGAATGAGTCGTGTTGGAGCAGTTAGATGATTGGTATTATTGGTATTATCACCGTTTTTGTAATGGTGTTTGGCGGGTATCTGGCCGCTGGTGGTAAGATGGGGATCATCATCAAGGCGCTTCCCTTTGAGATGGCGATGATTGGTGGCGCCGCCGTTGGCGCATTTCTAATCAGCAACGATATGTCTGCGGTCAAACACACGATGAAAGATGTGGGAAAGGTTTTCAAAGGTCCCAAGTGGAAACACGAAGACTACCGTGATCTTCTGTGTCTACTGTTTGAGTTGATCCGTCTGGTCCGTCAAAACCCGGTGGCCATTGAAGAACACATCGAGGCCCCACAAGACTCCACGATCTTCGCGAAGTACCCCAAAATTCTGGGTGACAAAGAGTCTACTGAATTGATCTGTGATACCATGCGGTCTGCTTCTATGAACTATGATGACCCGCATCAGGTTGAAGAAGTGCTGGAAAAGCGCCTTGAGACGTCAATGCATCATTCTCTGCATTCAAGCCACGCCCTGCAAACGATTGCTGACGGGTTGCCTGCCTTGGGAATTGTGGCTGCGGTTTTGGGCGTTATCAAAACGATGGCTTCGATTGACCAACCGCCAGAAATTTTGGGTAAGATGATTGGTGGCGCGCTTGTGGGCACGTTCTTGGGCGTGTTTCTGGCCTATGCATTTGTTGGCCCTTTTGCTGCGAAGGTGAAAGCCGTCATCGAAGAAGATGGTCATTTCCACCAGTTGATCCGCGAAGTTTTGGTCGCAAATCTGCACAACCACGCGACAAACATTTGCATCGAAGTCGGTCGTCAAAACACGCCTTCCCACTGCAGACCATCGTTTTCGGAGTTGGAAGACGCTTTGAAATCCGTAAAACAGGACGCCGCATGATCCGCTTCGTACTCTGCTTTTTTTGGATCAGTTTTGCGGGCGCGGTACACGCGCAGACTGTCAGCCTACGTTCCGGTGAGCATCCAAATTTCACAAGATTTGTTCTGGATATTCCGAAAGGGGTATCATGGGAGCTTAAGCCCTCTGAAAACGCCTATGACCTCATTCTTGGGAACAAGAACATCAAGGTCGATACGTCGCGCGCCTTTTCTCGCGTTTCAAGAGACCGTGTAGCTTCTATTTCCCAAACAGGGACGAATGTTCGGTTTGATCTTGCATGCGATTGTACCGCCAAAGCCTATGTTCTGAGAGACAGGATGTTGGTTGTGGACGTGTCGAACGCTCCAAAGCCACCTGAGGTGACCGAAACGGTTGCGGAGGAAGCAGTTGTTCCGACACCAGAATCGGAATTCGAATTTGGAGACTTGCTTTGGAGTGAACGCACCACCGCCGCGTTCTTGGAACCGGAAATCACTTCTAAACCTGAAGTGCAGACAGAACTGATGAAGCAGCCTGCGGCGACGCGACCTGTGCCAACAGAATTGCGCACAGAAATAACAAACCAAGTGGCACATGCCGCAACGATTGGTTTGTTGCAGCCCGAACAGATCGAAGTCTCTCCTGCGAAAGAAGAAATGTCTCCTAAGGTTGATCGCCTTGATCCAAACACGGCCATGCAGACTGTTGAACAAAAACCGGCACCACAGTCGAACATGATTTTTCGAAATGCGACCACGATCCCTGGTTCGAATGCTCCTGAAACCAATGTGGATGCAATGTCGGCTGTCGTTTGTCCTAACCCAGATATCCTTGACTTGGCTTCTTGGGGCGCAGATGAGCCTTTCAATATTCAAATCTCTAACCACCGTTCGATGTTGTTTGAAGAGTTTGATCGAAACTCTGCGAAGGTCGCTGTCAATCTTGCAAAGACATACCTTCATTTCGGATTTGGTCAGGAGGCGATTCGAAGCTTAGAGACAATCGATGCCGACAATTCGTACGTCGAAACGCTCCGTGCGTTGGCCGAGATATTGGAGCATAGCAAAGTTCAAACCGTGGATCCGTTTTCGAGTTTTGTAAGCTGTGAAGGCCCATTCGCGCTTTGGGCTGCGTTGGCGACTGAATCGCCCAGTTTTGAAATCTCGGACCACCGTGACGGTATCCTTTCTGCATTGGATGCACTGCCTCTTCACCTACGAGAGTATCTTGGACCAATCGTTGCACGGCGCGCGACGCAATCCGGGGCAACGGAAGTGGCTGACCGGGCGTTACGCATCTCTGACCGCGCGCGACAGAATCCAACGCCTGATCACATGCTTGCGGCCGCTGCGTTAGATGTAAAAACCGAAAACCCCGAGGCAGCAATCGAGACCTTAGAGGAAATTGTTTCTTCAAACAGCGGCGTTTCTCCGCAAGCCGTCATTGAATTGATCGAAACAAGTTTTGCGGAAGGTTTGGGGATAACGGAAGATACCGCGCGATTAACCGAAGCCTTGGCCGTCGAGCTTGCAAACACAGAACTTGGGCCGAATTTGTTGCGCGTACAGGCGATTTCGCGCGCCCAACTTGGCGAATTTGACACGGCATTTGATCACCTCGGAACCATGGCTCTACGCAGTGCGCCGGTGGATCTCCTTAAGACACAAGAAGATGTTTTGATGCTTCTGACCAACAACGCATCTGATGCTGATTTTGTGCTGCATGCCTTTGATCCGGTGACGAATGCCACGGTCGAAACTCCGTCTCTTGTGCGTGACATCGCGAAACGGCTTGCCGCACTTGGATTCACGGATGCTGCGGGCCAAGGTTTGCGGTCCATCCCTGTTTCCAAACAGACGCGCGAGGACAAGATACTTATGTCCACCTTAGCCATCGCTGATCGAAAGCCGAGACAAGCTTTGTCATACATCGAAGACTTCACGGACGCTGAGTCTGAAACATTGCGGGCTCGTGCTCTTGATTTGATCGGAGACCATGATGGTGCAGCGGCATTGTTTGCGTCAGCAAACCAATTGGCCGATGCGGAGCGATCTGCTTGGATGGCCGAAGACTGGGAAACCATATCGTCTTCTGAAACATCGCCCTTTAGTGCGGCCGCTTCGATGTTGAACAAAGATCAGAGCATAGCAACCGAAGCCGGAATGATTCAAAGCGGAGAAAACCTTTTGCAAGACACAGCCGCCTTGCGTGACGCTTTAACGGCCGCGGTCCAATCCGCATCAACGAATTGAACCGATCTAAGCTCAATTGGTTACCAATTCTAAACGCTCGCTTTCTAAAGTGAACAAGCTGCAGAACGCGGCAAGGAGCCATCACATTGACGACGCACGGGTGCCAAATACTGCGAAAAATTCGCAAGGTTATAGGGGTTCACCTCACGCCCGCCGTGCTTGTTGCAGCGTTGGCGACTGCATCTTCGGTAGAAGCTTCTAAATCTGGCAGTCTCGTTTGTGACGCCGCCGCCGCGGTCGCGTCGGATGCCTATGGCGTACCTCTGGTCGTCATGCGTGCCATCACACGCACTGAAACGGGGCGGTCGCGCAATGGTAAGCTCGACCCCTGGCCTTGGACCGTCAACATGGAAGGTGACGGCAAATGGTTCGATAACCGGATTGATGCGCAAATCTATGTCGATGGTCATTTTGACCGAGGCGCGCGCAGTTTCGATGTTGGGTGTTTTCAAATAAACTACCGATGGCACGGCCAGGCATTTTCATCAATTGAGGCGATGTTTGATCCAATTCAAAATGCCAACTACGCCGCGCGATTTTTGCAAAAACTACATGCAGAATTAGGGTCATGGGAACAGGCAGTAGGCGCGTATCATTCCAGAACCCCGAAGTATGCAAATCGTTACATCGCAAGATATCGAACCATCATTGCAAGATTGGATGATGGGCAGCCCGAACGGGTTCAAACCGTATCTGACGAACCTACGCAAAATCAAAATTCGTACCCACTCTTGGTCAAAAAGGCACAGCCGTCACGGTTAGGGTCACTGGTGCCTCTTGGGCGCGGGACGTCCAAGTTGCTTCCCAGTGTAGGAGGCTAAACCATTCCCAACATGACGATCAAAGCGCTTTTTAGCCCAACCATTTTGTTGGCCGTTGCCCTGATGACGATCATTGTGATGATGATCCTACCGGTGCCTTCATGGTTGCTGGATATCGGTTTGGCTGCATCTTTCGCGCTGGCCATTCTCATTTTTACGGTGACCTTGTTCATTGAACGGCCACTGGACTTTTCCGCCTTCCCAACAATCCTTCTTGCGACCCTTATGCTGCGGTTGTCGCTGAATATTTCATCTACAAAACTGATCATCGGACAAGGTCACACAGGAACCGATGCGGCTGGCGGTGTAATCGAGGGATTTGCAGAGTTCGTGATGAGCGGCAGCGTCTTTCTTGGATTGGTCGTATTCTGCGTTCTGCTGATTGTGAATTTCATGGTCATCACAAAGGGCGCCGCGCGGATGGCCGAAGTGGGGGCGCGGTTTGCCTTGGATGGGATGCCGGGCAAACAACTGGCGATCGATGCAGATATGTCTGCTGGTGCAATTGACCATGATGAAGCCAAGGCCCGCCGAGAGCGAGAGCTACAAGAGACCACATTCTTTGGATCGCTCGACGGGGCGTCCAAGTTCGTAAAGGGCGATGCGATTGCAGGATTGCTGATCACGTTGATGAACTTGGTTATGGGGCTGATCATGGGCATAGCTGTGCACGGCATGCCCGTTTCAACCGCGTTCGAGACCTATGCTATCCTGACCGTCGGCGACGGACTTGTTTCGCAAATTCCGGCAGTCATCATATCTATTGCCTCCGCACTTTTGCTGGCCCGCGGCGGAGCGACCGGATCAACGGATTTGACTTTGGTCAAACAGTTGGGCCGCTACCCGCCCGCTTTGGCGACGGTTGGTTTGTTGATGGCGCTGTTTGCAATGGTGCCTGGCTTGCCGTTTGTCCCCTTCATTGTTGGGGCCGCCGTTCTGATGGGTTCCGCGGCCTATATGTACCGCAAAGCCGAAACAGAGGCGGCGAGCAAAGTTGAGATCACTGTATCCGAAGCCGAGACGCCAGTCGAAAAATCACTAGGGGACGTGTTGGAGCTGGATGATATTCACGTCGAGTTTTCCCCAGATCTGGTCAACATGGTGCTTGATCCCGGAACGGGTTTGGACGCTCGTATCTCGAATATGCGAACGCATGTTGCGTCGGCGTTTGGGATTATTCTGCCTGAGATCCGATTGACCGATAACGGCGGTCTGCCTGTCGGTACTTATGTTTTGCGCATTCAAGGGGTCGAGCAGGCGCGTGCTGTGGTAAACCCGGATCAGGTTCTGGCGCTCGTTTCGGGTGACGAACAGAACCTGCCTGTCGGGCAAATGACGACCGAACCTGTCTACGGGGCACCTGCGCGATGGATCAATTCCAACGATCAGGAATCGGCATCTATCGCGGGTGCGACCATTGTGACCTCAACCGAGATCATCGCGACACACCTTCTCGAAGTCATAAAGCGAAATTTTGCACGCTTGCTGACCTTGAAATCACTGCGGCGTTTGCTGGCAGAAATGGTCAACATCTCTGATCCTACCCGAGCCGAGGCAAACCGAAAACTGTTGGAAGAACTCATCCCCGACAAAGTGCCTATCGACGTTCTGCACGCCGTGTTGAAGCTGCTTTTGGACGAGCAAGTCTCCATCCGGAACCTGCCCTTGATCCTTGAGGCCACCGCTGAGGCACGCGGTCAAAACGCACAACCCGAAGCGATTTGTGAACATGTGCGACAACGGCTTGGGTTTCAGTTAGTGGCCGAGATGCGCCGCCAAGATGGCAGTCTTCCGCTATTGCAGCTTGCGCCGGAATGGGAAGACACCTTCAACACGTATCAAGTTGACAGCGACAGAGGCGGATTAGACATCGCTCTGCCGCCGGAGCTTTTCAATCTGCTTGCAACCCGCGTCAATGATCATGTGACCGATGCAAATGAAAACGGTGTTTTTCCCGCAATTGTCACAAGTACAAGACGACGTCGTTTCATGCGCACAATGATGCGCGCTAAAGGAATTAACACCCCTGTTTTGTCCTTCGAAGAAATTGGGTTGGACGCGCGACCCGCGCTCGTTGGGATCATCGCTGCATGATCGAAACGCTGGCCGAAATAGCGGAACTCTTCCAGATTAGTTTCTGGCACACCGCCTTTGTCTTTCTGCGGGTTGGTGCCTTGGTCTCTGTATTGCCAGCCTTTGGCGAACGCTCTGTTCCGGCGCGGGTCAAATTGATTGTCGCGTTGTCGTTTACCTTGATCGTCAGCCCAGCCGTTCCGCCGTTTCTGGTGGCACCCGAACTGACAGTTGTTTCGACATACGCGATCACTGAAACGATCATCGGGTTGGCCATCGGTCTCTCGATCCGCTTGTTTGTGTTAGGATTGCAAACAGCCGGAGCCATCGCAGCACAATCAACATCGCTGTCTCAACTGCTCGGGGGCGCAGCCGCAGACCCGCTTCCGGCGATGGGATACGTTTTGGTCGTCGGGGGATTGGCGCTTGCAATGATGACCGGCCTGCACTTGCGGGTCATCGAGGCAGTTGTCTATTCTTACGAAATTTTTCCGGCAGGTCAGTTCCCCGCAGCTTCGATTTTGACCGAATGGGGCGTATCGCGGGTGGCTGAAGCCTTCACTTTGGCGTTTACGCTGTCGTCTCCGTTTCTGGTCGCATCGCTGATCTATAATGTAGCGCTCGGCGTCATCAACAAAGCCATGCCACAGTTAATGGTCGCCTTTGTCGGCGCGCCCGCGATCACCTTGGGCGGTATGATTTTGCTGTTTTTGACAGCACCAATCCTACTGTCCGTTTGGGTCACGGCCATGAATGATTTTCTGGCGAACCCCTTCACGGGGACACCATGAGCGGACAAGATGATGACAGTGAAAAGTCCTTTGACCCGACTCCGCAGAAGCTGGAAGAGGCCCGCAAGAAGGGTGAGATCCCGCGGTCTCAAGACATCTCTACCGCCGCGGCCTATGCTGGTTTTCTGGTGGCTGCATTGGCAGTGGGCGGCTACGCGATGACACAAACAGCGTCTGGGTTGATGACGTTTCTCGATCAACCCGAGCGACTGGCACCGCGCCTGTTTTCTGGCACGTCGAGTGCAGTGACCAGTCAAACTGTTCTGGCCTCAGTGTCGCACTTGGCGCCTTGGATCGCGGTGCCTGGGCTCAGCGTATTGCTGGCCATTCTTGCACAGCGCAGTTTTTTGGTTACCGGCAGCAAGCTGAAACCGAAACTGTCGCGGATCTCGCTCATTTCAAACGCGAAGAACAAGTTTGGCCGATCTGGTCTGTTTGAGTTTTTCAAAAGCTTTGTAAAGCTTTGCATCTATTCGGTGCTGGTCGGTGTCTTTTTGAACAGCCGTCTTGAAGAGATCATCGCCTTGCCGAACGCGAATATGCAACTTGCGATCTCAACACTTCTTGGCCTGCTCGTTCAGTTCCTTGCGATTGTTCTGGCGATTGCCTTGGCCATTGGGTTCGTTGATTTGACTTGGCAACATGCCGAGCACCACCGGAAGAACATGATGTCCCGCAAGGAAATCATGGATGAGATGAAGAATACCGAAGGCGATCCGCAACTGAAGAACCAACGCAGGCAGCGTGGTTACGAAATTGCGATGTCTCAAATGATGGTTGATGTGGAAAAGGCCAACGTCGTTGTCGTGAACCCTACCCATTACGCGGTTGCGCTGACGTGGAGCAGACTGCCTGGCGAAGCGCCTGTTTGCGTGGCCAAAGGGGTCGATGAGATTGCGGGCAAAATCCGGGAGGTTGCCCAGCAACACGGGGTGCCGATCCATAGTGATCCGCCCACAGCCCGTGCCATTCATGCGGCGACGGACATTGGACAAGAAATTGAACCAGACCAGTACCGCGCCGTTGCAGCCGCAATCCGCTTTGCTGAAGCGATGCGTACCAAGGCGCGGGCGCGGGGTCTTTAATGTCGCAAATTCATCAACTTTGCCAAGTGACGGCCATGGCTTATGAAAAAGAGCTGGCCGCTGTGCAGCCACTTCTGGACGAAGAAGCCAAGATCAGAGCAGACCTCGCCAAGCTGGACAAACAAGTATCGGAGGCTCAACAACGGTCAGATCTAGGATCGATGCAAGCCATCGGAGCGGATGTGATTTGGCAGGCTTGGGCGGGGCGCGCGCGATCTCAGCTAAACATAAGCCTAGCGCAGGTTCTTGCCCGAAAGGCGCAGGTGATGGCGCGGATCAGGAAAGCTTTTGGACGCAAAAGAGTGGCCGAGCAACTGCTGTCCCAAACCCAAGACGAGCAAAAGAAAAAGGCTGCAGCGGCGGCGCTACAGGTTGCAATCGACAGCCATTTTTAGGGTCGTTTCACATGTCTTGCCGCACAAAGTCGGAAATCAGAATATCATAGACCATATCCGGAAATTCGCGTTTGGCGACTTCTCGCAAAGACTGACGCAAAAGATCCATCCGGCTGGCACCTGTGAACTCGCCTTCAAATCCGCCAATGTTTGCATGATCAAAAAGGGCTTGCAGGAACAAGTCCCTCAGCTTGGGTTCATGGGAAAACATATCTTGCGATGTTCCCGCTTTGACTTCTACGCTAAGCGACAAAACCACCAGCGACGAAACGCGTTCATTCTTGACCACCGGAACGACAAACTGGTTGCTCAGTTTGACATACTCCCGCTCGGCCTCCATTTCCTCTTCTTTCTCTTTGGCGGCCTTTTCAGCCATCGCCGCCGCCTCTTCAGGGTCTGGCGCTGGGCGCAGAAAAACCCCTGCTCCGACACCGGCGCCGGTGCCGATAAGAAATAGAAGAACCGGAAGCAATTTTTTCAGCACAGGTGTTTTCCTTTAGAATGGAAGAATGGCATCAAGGATCTGTTGTCCGTAACGGGGTTGCTGCACGTCTGTGATTTGCCCGCGCCCCCCATAAGACACCCGAGCGGATGCGATTTTGTCGTAGGTAATCTCATTCTGGCGCGAGATATCTGCGGGGCGCACATAGCCGGCTACCATTAGTTCGCGCAGCTCAAAATTCACCCGCAATTCCTGCGAACCACTGATCGACAGGACCCCATTCGGCAGAACGTCAACGATCGTTGCCGCAATCCGCAGAGTCAGCTTTTCGTTTCGCCGTACAGATCCATCGCCGCTGGCGGTGCTGGCGGATTGTACATCCACCGCGCTTTCCAGCGTCGTTCCGTCGCCAACCCGTTGAGGCAATCCAAACAGTTCTGGCACGCCCATCGTTTGGTTGGCGGACCTTGATCGGTCTGTTGCATTGGAGATTTCGGCTTTGTCATCAATCTCAATCACGACGGTCAGAATGTCGCCACGTTGAATGGCGCGGCGGTCGCCCAAAAGCGATTGCCGCTCGCCGCTCCAAAGGGAAGCCTGATCGGTCGGATCCGATGAGGCCAGCTGGGTTGGAAGCCCCGGCGACATCATTGCATTGTGCTCAACCGTATCCATTGTCGGCGTCATGCTGGGGGCCTTGCCGAGATGATCACGGCTGCTACATCCCGCTATCAACGCGGTGCCTAGAACAAGTGGAAACATATACTTCATTGTAAAATCCTAATTCGTTACCTGAATTGAGCCGTCACTTTGAATTTGACCAAACAAAGTGGCCTTGGAAGACAGGTTCATCACCCGAACAATGTCCCCAACACCGCCACGGGCAAGTGCGCGCCCTTCGGTCGAAATGCGCAGTCCTGATTGATCAAACACCAGCGGGACGACCTGATTGCGTTCGATCAAGGCTGGGGGTCCGATTTCACCGTGGCGCACCGGCCGCCCTGCATAGAGAGAGACTTTCGCTTCCTGCCCGATCACATCGTCAACAGATTGGAACACGCCTTGGATTGTTTTGGCATCAAGGCGAAGATCGTCGGCTGTAATCACAGTGCCTGCCCGAAGTGTTCGCAAAGGCACAACGCTGTCCGCAAACGCCTGTGTCGACATGATCGCCGCAATGAAGCCAAAAACAATTTTCATCGGACTTGCGCCGTTGCGCCCATCATTTGGTCGGCGGCCGATATGACTTTTGCGTTCATCTCATAGCCACGTTGAGCTTCGATCAACTCGGTTACTTCGCGGACGGCATCTACAGAACTGTCTTCCAGATACCCTTGCCGCACGGTTCCCAACCCATCCAATCCAGGGGTCGACACCAGCGCAGGGCCGGAGGCTTCGGTTTCGGTGAACAAATTGCCTCCGATCGCCTCAAGACCTTTGGCATTGGTGAACCCGGATAGGGTGAACTGTCCAAGAAGTTGGGCCTCAGTAGCATCCGCGAAGTAGGCGTAAACCTCGCCGTCTGCATTGATCGAAATGCTGCGGGCGTCGGCCGGAATGACGACTTCCGGAGACACCGGAAATCCATCGGACGTCACGATTAGCCCTTCTCCGGTGCGTTTGAGACTGCCGTCGCGTGTGTATGCAGCCTGCCCACTTGGAAGCGTGACCTCAAGATAGCCATTGCCGTCAATCGCCAGATCAAGATCGGCGCCCGTGGCAGACAGGGACCCCTGTGCCAGATTGACGGTCACCGCAGAGGGCCGAACCCCAAGACCTAGCTGCACACCCGTCGGCAAAACTGTTCCATCAGCTGCATTTACAGTGCCGGCGCGAGACATCTGCTGATAGTGCAGATCAGCGAATTCGGCGCGACGTGCGTTGTAGCCAGTAGTGCTCATGTTCGAGAGGTTGTTGGCGATGGTTTCGACCCGCATTTGCTGGGCGCTCATACCTGTGGCTGCAATCTTGAGGGCGCGCATGGGCGTCTCCTTTGGTTTGGGTTACTTGGTCAGGGCTTTGATGGCGGTTCGGATGCGTTCGTCTTCGGCTTCGGCGAAGCTTTGACCCATCTCGTAGGCGCGCTGCACTTCGATCATGCGCGCAATCTGCAACACGGAATTGACGTTTGATCCTTCAAGAAACCCTTGAACGACGCGCCCGCTCTCCGCGGGCTCAACCCCGGATGGGGCATCGAACAGAATGCCGGATTGGCGGGTCATCTGTGTTGGATCAACAGGCACCACAAGTCCGAGTTGGCCAAGCGGAGTACCGCCAGCACTGATCGTGCCATCGCTTGCAACAGACAGATCACTGGCATCAGGAGGAATGAAAACTGGGGCCCCGCCCGCATCAAGAACACGGTATCCGTCGTTGGTCACCAGATCACCTTCGGCATTGGGGGTAAAGCTGCCTGCGCGGGTAAGCCTTTCGCCCTGCGGTGTCTCGATCAGGAAGAAGGCATCGCCTTCGATTGCGAAATCAAACTGGCCGCCCGTTTGGGTCAACACCCCTTGTGCGTAAGATGTGTTGCGCACGTTCCCGTTTGCCATCGATAGGGACGGACCCTCTTCGACTGCTTGCACGTATTCCGAGAAGATGACGCCTTCTTGGCGGTAACCCGTCGTGTTTGCATTTGCGATGTTGTTGGCGACCACTTGCATTTCACGCATCAAGCCTGATTGACGGGTCAGCGTTGTGTATCCAGCGTTGTCCATGTCTTATCCTGCTGCAATTAATGGAATGATCTGGCCTTGGAAAAACGAGACCAGTGATTGCGTCATAAACCCCATCGACACCCAGAAAACGGCGACGATAGCGGCAAGTTTTGGAACAAAAGTCAGCGTCATTTCTTGAATGGAGGTCAGGGCCTGAAAAAGGCCAACGACCAAACCAGCCACCAAAGCAACGCTCAAGATCGGAACCGACATGACCACCGCGACCCATAGGCCTTGTCTAAGCGTGTCGAAGAAAACGATCTCGGTCAGCATCCGACTACACCGGCATCCGAAGAATTTCTTGGTAAGCCTCAACGACTTTGTTGCGCACAGTCACGGCTGTTTCCACGGCCAGTTCTGATTGAGCAAGCGCATGCACCAATGCATGCGGGTCGGCGCCACCCATCATTGCGGCTTGGGCGGTTTGCTCTCCGGTTTGGACTGTGGTTGCAAAGTCTTGGAGAACTTGGGTGAATTGTCCCGCACCGCCATTGGCGTTTGGTTCTGTAGCGGGTCGTGCGGCCGAGTATTTCTGGGCGGCGGAAAGTAAGTTGATATCCATTCTGGATGTCCTTTCGTTGAGTTTTATTTGCGCAACAGATCCATCAATCCCGACGACATCTGACGGGTCTGCTCAAACATTTTCAGATTGGCCTCATAACTGCGCTGGGCTTCGCGGGCGTCTGCGATTTCAATCAGCAAGTTGACGTTGGACCCATCATAGTGGCCGTCTTCGCCTGCCAACGGGTGCGATGGGTCAAAGACACGCTCAAGCTCTGACTGGTCAAGACGAACGCGGCCGGTTTGCACAACTTCCGCGCCTTCGCGTTGCTTCAGTTCAAAGGGAACGGACTTGCGGCGATATCCGGGCGTATCAACATTCGCGATGTTTTCGGAAACATGCTTTAGCCGGGAAGCCTGCGCGCGCAGTCCGTGGGACGATACTGTTAGGGAATTGGAAAATTCGCTCATCTCAGATTACCCCCGACCCAAGCTGGAACGCAAAATTCCAAGCGATGATTTATAGATTGCGAGGGCGCGGTTGTGTTGCCGTTCAACAGACACACCGCGAAGCATTTCTTCTTCAACGGACACACCATTGCCGTTTGGAGAGACTTCAATACTGTTTTGGGTCATCACATCCGCCTGTCCCGCGCGGTCCATACCGTTCAGGTGCAATCGACGTGTGGCAAGCTGACCGGCTTTGGTATCTGCGCGGTAGCTGTCTGCAAAGTTCGTCAAATCGCGCGCCTTGTATCCAGGCGTGTCTGCATTGGCGACGTTTTGCGCCACGAGCGCCTGTCGCGCGCCTGCGTGCGCAGACATTGCCTGGGCCTGACGAAAGATTTCCAAATTCTGAAACATGCGGGCTTCTCCCTTATGTGATCTCAACCAAGGCTTAACCCCGATTCCTTTAGAAAGAGTTTGCAGGGGTCAAAAAAGGGAACAAAATGGATACGCCAGACTTCGAAGGATTGAGGGCACAGATCGCGCCACTGACCTCTGTAACGACGGTTGGTCGGGTGACGGGAGTAGAAGCCGGGCGTGTGATTGCCTCTGGTTTGGACGCGTCCGCATGTATCGGCGATCAGGCGCAGGTACTGTTGTACGACGGGTCTGTCATCTGGGGCGAAGTCGTTCAGTTGATTGACCAAACAATCGTCATCCTGCCGCAGTCAGACCCTGAAGGAGTATCCTTGCATGATCGGGTCGCGGTAGTGAAAGACAGCCGCATTGCGCCAAGCGATGCGTGGATCGGGCGGGTGATCGACCCGTTCGGGCAGCCTTTGGATGGGCACCCTTTGGTGCGGGGGCGCTCTGCGAGAGATGCCCGTTCAACTCCGCCGCCTGCAACTGCAAGACGCCCGTTGGGTGCGCGGCTTGAAACGGGTCTTTCGGTTTTCAACACGATGCTTCCGATTGTGCGTGGTCAACGGGTCGGTTTGTTTGCGGGATCCGGGGTCGGAAAATCAAGTTTGCTGGGCCAACTGGCCCGCAACATGCAAGCAGACGTTGTCGTCTTTGCCATGATCGGAGAGCGTGGCCGTGAAGTAAGAGCCTTCATCGATGAGGTTTTGGGCGAGACTGGAATGGCGCGCAGTGTTGTCGTTGCGGCAACATCAGACCAATCCCCTTTGGTGCGACGGCGATGTGCATGGACGGCCATGTGTGTTGCAGAGCATTTTAGGGATCAAGGAAAGTCGGTTCTGTTGTTGGCAGATTCGATCACCCGTTTTGCAGAGGCGCATCGCGAAGTAGCGGTCGCTGCGGGTGAAGCGCCTGTGTTGCGCGGTTTTCCTGCCTCTACGTCTCATATGATTATGTCGCTGTGTGAACGGGCCGGACCAGGGTTGGAAGGTCAGGGAGATATTACCGCCTTGTTCACCGTTCTTGTCGCCGGGTCGGACATGGATGAACCCGTCGCAGATATTCTGCGCGGCGTTCTGGACGGGCATGTCGTGCTTGATCGTGAAATTGCAGAGCGGGGGAGATACCCCGCGATTGACCTGTTGCGATCTGTTTCGCGAAGCCTGCCAGCGGCTGCATCTGCGGACGAAAATGATCTGATCAAACAGGCACGAATTGCTTTGGGGCTGTACGACCGGAACAAGATGATGATCAACGCAGGTCTTTACACCGAGGGTGCGGATCCAAGCCTTGATCAGGCCGTTCGGTTATGGCCAGAGCTTGACGGGTTTTTGGCGCAAACCACCCAGAACGGGATTGAAGACAGTTTTGCGAGGCTGGGTTTAATCCTGCGTCGCGGAAAGTCAGCCCAGCGTGCAGCACCTGCAACGGACCGTGGGCAGCCTACGAAACCTGCATCAACAGGGACGGGATAGGGCTCGGTCAGGATTGCAAGAGCTGCAATGCGATTGATGTGGATGATGCGCCTGATCCAAGGGATGTCAGTTGTGATCGTGCGATGTATGCCGAGATCAGCTGTTCTTGAACCTCTGGGTCTGCGAACTGCGAAACAGATTTGTCGGAGAACAAAGAGGACGCTTTATCTTGAAGCGTAGAAAGCTGCTGCTCGATGTCGATTTGGCCGAATGCAGTCGGCAGGCCAAAAGCGGTTTCAAACAGCGCCCTAAGCGGTGGCTGTCCCATTACGGAATACCATTTGGTAGTTTCGCTTTCTTCGCCAGAGGCAACATCGCTCAACTGTCTTTGGGCATAAAGACCGATCCGCATCGTTTCGTTTTGCTCACCAACAGCAACCTCAAAAGACTGGCGTTTGAATTTTTCGACGATTTCAGAGCCAAAGGTAGACAATCCGGTTTGGCGGATCTCGCTGGCACCAAATCCAAAGGCCTCGGACATTTCTTTGTAGCGTGGGTCAGACAAGCGGTTGGCAAGGGCATCATCTGCAACAGTTCCGTCTTCCAGGATCTTTTGGATGAAGAACTTGTTGTTTATGTCGTCCTGTAATCCAAAAGCGCCCAGCGCCACTTGCATCAATCGACGGTCTTTCACCAAATCCTCGGCTGTCGATACTTTGCCAATGTTGGCTTCAAAGTAGTCTGTGTCGCGGCTAAGTGTGGTCGATTGGGTAAATGCCTCGTACTGCGAATCGTAGGTGCGCTCAAGAAAACGCCAACCAGCCATGCCACCGGTTGGGATGACAGGTTGAAAGGTCATTGTGGACGCGCCGCGAACAGACGGTCTTCTCTGGGCAGCAAAGCACGCAATGACTTCAGGCACTGGTAGTGCTGGTTGTCGATCAAGGCTTTCGTCGCATCGGCGAGGTGCTTCTTACTGTCAGGGTCATTGAAGACCTGGCTCAGTTCTTCAATTTGCCGCAACAAGGGCAACTGTTGGTCTTCCGGTTTGGCATCGCCAGACAGCACAAGCTGTGTCGCATAGCAGACACGACGGACAGGGGTTTTGGCATCTTCGGGGTGAATGGCATCCCGCAAGCGCAGAATGTTCGCATCAGCTGTCATGATCGCCAGCTTACTACGACGATCGCCGTTCTCGATGACGGCACCGTTTATAAGAACCCGTTCTTTGGGCCCGAGTTTTAGGACAAGACCGCTCATGATTGGCTGCCTCCTGATTTTAAGCCGCGCAAAATGGCGGTGTTGATTTCAAGTAAAGGCGCCACGCCGGCCTCTTTGGAAAGGACAAGGCTTGTGTGATGATGTGTGAATTCCGCAAGATAGAAAATGCGCGCTCTCAAGTCTGAAGGCAGAGCGTTGTCCGGATCTGCTACATCGGTGGCAAGCACAGTCCACAACTGCCGGTTCTCATGAAGGGCAGCTGCCAGTTCTGGAACACCTGATTTCCCTTTCTGAGCGGCAGCCTTAATCCGATGCGTTATCCGCGCGATGACCTCGTATTCAGTGCTGCGCATGGAGCGCATAGGTCCGCTGGTTGGCGCATAGGCTTGCTGCGCTTGTCTGATCGCGTTCACAGGGTGACCCCTCAAGGAAAAATGTTTCTGATTTGTTCGTGAAATGAGGGCGAGACGATTATCTCGCCCTCATAGATCACTTTAACGGAACAACGACAGGATCGTCTGTGGAGACTGGTTCGCGATGGACAGAGCCTGAACACCCAGCTGTTGCTGTGTTTGCAGGGCCTGAAGTTTCGCGGACTGTTCTTCCATATCAGCGTCGACAAGTGTGCCGATACCAGACTTCATTGCGTCCATCACTTTACCGACGAACTCATTCTGATCTGTGATCCGCTTAGAGGACGCACCAAGTGCGGCGGCCCCGTCAACGGCAGTCTGAATGTGAGCTTCGAGTGCAGCGATCGAAGTTTCCGCTGCAGCGGCAGTGCTTACGTCAATATCCGAAAGATCGAGATTTGCTTCGAAATCAACAGAAGCCACATCAATGTTTGATGCAGACACTGCGCCGGACGCATCGCGGTCAATCGAAGACAGAACGGACATACCAGCGTTGCCGGCAGTATCCAAAAGGTTCATCCCGTTGAACTGCGACGCTGCAATGATCGACGTGATTTGTGCCGTCATTTCGGTCACGTCAGCGGCAAGTTTCGCGTTATCAACGTTCTCACCAGTTGCGGCGACAACCTTTTCTTTCATCTCGTTCAGCACTTCGGTGATTTGCTCTGCACCGGCCAAAGCAACCGCAACTGTTGACTCACCCAAAGACAACGAGTCAGAGACCGCTTTGAAACCGTTCACATCGGATTCCATCACTTTAGAGATGGCCCAGATGGAAGAGTTGTCTTTCGCGCCGGCAACATCTTTACCGGTAGAGATCGCGCTTTGAGTTTTCGCCAGATCGCCGTTGATCGACTTGAGAGTTTGCAATGCAACCATTGCGCTGTTGTTTGTCAGAATGCTGGACATACTGCATTTTCCTTATCACTTGACGCTTTTGCGCCGTTTACAACACGCCTCACATCTTGTGAGACGAACACTCTGTCATTCTGACTGCTGCAATTCGGCTGAACCGACCTTGCGCCACCTCTTTTTGAGATGCAGCGCCACTATGGTCCCAGATCGGTAAACGAAGCGATAAGGCTAGTACTTTCAATATGTTGAGTTTTATTCAATTCAGAACTAGGCGCGTTTCTCAACAGATGTCTTGGCCTTCGTTTCATAGGTCTGTTTGCGGCCGGATTGGTCATAGGTTTCCAATGACTTACGGACCTGCCGCAAGCTCGCCACGCGTTCTGCAACGGCTCTGATACCTTCCAGCGCACTCGACAAAAGGGCTTGGTTTCGAACAACCTTCAACTGAATCCCCGACAAGGCTTCTGTCACCATGGGGCGCATCTCATTGATCGCATCAATAAGAACTTCTTTTTCAACCAACAGCGCGCCAAGTGCTTCAAGGTCTCCATCCAGCAGATGCTTGCGCTCCGTTTCCAGCAATCCGTCGAGCGCGTCGATAATTTCTTGAGGTGTTTCATGTGTCATTGCTGCGTTCCTTTAGTGCTTCAAAGAGTGTTTGAGACAGACCGATTCCCCCGGCCTTTGACATTTCTTCTGCCTGAGCCTGTACAAGAAATGATGAAAACTGATCCTCACCCGCGCCGCCTCCAAACTCAGACTTCTGAGACCCAAGCCCGGCGGATTTGAGCATTTCAGCAAGAAAAGTCGCTTCAAGTTTTTGAGCTACCTCCCGAAGCGCCGCATCGCGCGGGGACGGAACAGAAGGTGTAAGCGTTTGCGGTAAAGAGAGTGTCATGGCGGTCTTTCAAATTGTGCGAATTTTTTCGACCATGACCCATAACGCGTAAAGAACTGGTAACCGAAACCGTGGTTAGGTGTCGCCAACACAACTGTTTTGGAGAATCCATGCACATCCTCGCCGCGCTTACAGAAGGTACAACGCCCCCGAAAACGCCCGTCAAGGAGAAGGGCGCTGAAGCCATTCTAGATTTCGAGACTACATTCATGGATGTCGATGCCCAGACGACTTCAGAAGGTGAAGTCTTGCTGCCGACGGATGTGGAAGTCGATCCAGATCCGGATCATGACGTGCCGGATCAGGCCGTTCTTAGGGGATCCAACGAAAACAATAATGATTCCGTCGATGCGACAGACATAACAGACTTGGCTGATCTTGATCTCTCGGGTCCTGAACTCCCGAACAGTGTTCCCGCGAAACCCGACCCTGCGCCGCAAAATTTGGCCGCGCAGACTGCTGAGCGGCCGTTAAAGGATATACCAAAGACAGCAACACCGGTTCCGCAAAACGCTCCTTCACTGGTCCAGAATCAAAGACCAGTTCCGCCTCACGGGGCTGAAATTCAAGACCGCCTTTTGCCAATTGAACCTGCGCGGACTGAACCGCTGGTGCCCTCAGTCGATATCAAGACACCGACCTTACCGACTTTAGCACACACCCAAACTGCGACGATTGCGAACCAGATTCCCTTGGCCATATCTCAAGAAATGCCGGTTCGAACAGCGGGTTTGGAAAAGGATCTGCTCCCTTTCAATCAAGGCAAGCAGACAACACCGCAACTTGAACAGGTCAAACCGGCCATGGTTTTGCCAAAGGCTGCAGCTGTTCAGGCATCGGGGTTTTCGGCCGTAGAGATCAACGGGAAAACCAAGGTCAACCGGCCGGAATTGGCGGCAAGAAGCGATGAAAAAGGTCTCTCGTTGACAGATCCAGACCCCAAAGCGCCGCAGCCTGTTTTGCAGACAAGCAGTGCCGCCATGCCCCACGCGTCCGCTATGCCCCAGACGTTTGTGAAACAAACCAAAGGTGAGACGCTCGATGTGTTGACCCGCTCTGAATTGAAAGGTGACGTTGAAGAAGCGCCTGCGATTTCGGCACTGTCTCGATCAGACGGACCTTCGATGCAATCACCTATCCAACCAGCGATTCTTCAGCATCCTCAAATGCCACAGCACATCGCGCGGCAGATGGCGGAGGTCTTGCAAAAAGGAACGGACGGTCCTGTTGACGTCGCCCTAAACCCAGAAGAGCTCGGGAAAGTGCGCATGCGGATCAGTCTCCAAGACGGGGGCATTATGATCAACATCTTTGCAGAACGTGGAGAGACTTTGGACTTGATGCGTCGCAACGCCGATTTGCTTAGTCAGGAGTTCAAAGATCTGGGCTTTGGCTCCGTGAACTTCGGCTTTGATACATCCGACGGCGAAATGTCCGGCAACTCGGATGATCCTTCGGAAAACACACGCAGCAATGAAACGTCGAAAAACACCTCGCCCGACGTATCGGAGCTTTCAGTTTCCACGCCGCAAACCCTTGTGACGCAGGGCGTCGATATCAGACTTTGAAAGGTTACTCTCATGGATATTCTCTCCACGACGGCGACAACAGCAGCAAGCACCGCCACGACAACCACTGCCACAACGACAGAGCAGGCTGATGCCGTACTGTCGTCAGACTTTGAAACTTTTCTGCAAATGCTTACCGCGCAAGCCAAGTACCAGGACCCGCTTGAGCCCATTGATTCATCTGAATACGCGGCCCAACTGGCGCAGTTTTCGATGGTCGAGCAACAAGTGCTCAGCAATGATTTACTGACCTCGTTAGGCGGGCAAATGGGGTCCAGTTCAATGGCCCAGCTTGCAAGTTGGATCGGGATGGAGGCACGCACCACTGCACCAGTCGGATTTAGCGGCGCACCCATTACCATCATTTCTGAGCCTGCAACTGTAGCGGACCAAGCCGTTTTGATCGTCCGTGATGGTGCTGGTACCGAACTACAGCGGCAGCAAATTCCGACGACCGCGCAACCGCTGCAATGGGCCGGCGTTACCGATGACGGTGTTCCGTTTCCTGCTGGTCAGTATAGCTTTGCCGTTGAAAGTTATGCCAATGGTGAAAGCCTTGGGATCAAGGCCGCTGCAACCTATGCCGAAGTGACTGAAACCCGTCAGGAGAACGGTGAAATTCGTGTCGTCCTGTCAGGAGGCGCGACTGTGTCTTCAGCAGAAGTGACCGCCTTACGTGCACCGGAAAGCGGATGACCGTTAGATATCCCCAATGCCTTTGAGCGCATAGGCAGGAGGTAACAAAGCGCGTCTGTAGCGACCAAGCAGGAACTTCTTCGGCAAGGTCGAAACGGACCGAAGTAATATTGGACCTGTCGGGTTGCCAATTATCTTTTCAGCAATCCTCGCGCCAATGTAACTGCCCATAGCCACCCCGTTGCCGTGGTATCCAAAGGCCGCGAACAGCCGACCTTCTCCGGTAAGGTCCCCTGCAAAAGGCAGCCCGCTGCGCGTCAAGCACACCAATCCCGACCACGAATGTGCGCTTGGCACGGTCTTCCATGCCGGAAACATCCGTTCAAAATCTCGACGAACCATTGCGCGTGCGGATGCTTCTGCCTTAGCGCCGCTGCGCAACCCGCCTCGCATCCCAAACAGAAATCTCCTGTCCGGCATCAACCGGAAATAGTGAAGCAAGTTGCGGGTGTCATAGGCCATTTGATCAGAGCTCCATCCAGCAGTTTCAATTTCTTGGTCGCTTAGGGGACGGGTCACAAGAACATTGGACTGAGTGGGCAGATAACGGCCTGAAAGCTCTTTGGGGACGGAATCGGATGAATACCCGTTGGTGGCAATAATCACCCGATCCGCACGAACACTGCCTTGCGTCGTATTCAAGCGAAAGGCCTTCCCAACACGCTCAATGGCCCTAACACCGCTGTTTCCAAAGACTTGCCCACCCCGCGCCTGAAGCGCTGAGACCAAACCGGCCACATACTTGCGGGGGTTCAACCCGAACCCGATGGGAATTGTCATGGCTCCGAAAAACGGACCTGCCATACCTGCGGCACCGAGATCAGCTTGCGGCACAATCGTAGGAGTGACCCCCAAAGTATCCTCAATCTCGTGTGCTTCCTGTTCGAAAAGATCAAAATCCTTGGCCCGATGCGCAAGAACCGTTTCACCCTTTGAATGGGTATCGGCATCAATTTTCAGTCTGTTCAAAAGACCTTCGACAAACTTGACCGCGTCGGCTTCCGTGCGGCGGTAAGCCTGTCTTTCCGCTTTGCCATACCGCTGGTCCATCGTGGCGTCAGAAATCTTCGCGCCGCCAAGGCAACAGAATCCACCATTCCGGCCAGAGGCCCCCCAGCCTGGTGCGTGTTCATCCAGAACAACAACACCGCAGCCCGCTTCGGCCAAGCGCAAAGCAGCAGACAGCCCTGTGAATCCGGCCCCGATCACAGCGACTTGCGTTCGTACATCTGTGCTGACGGTCAATACATCCGGCATTGCGCAGGTTTCATCCCACCAACAGCTTTCACGCGGGGCGTCCGAATAGGCATAATCTGGGTAGATGCGGGTCATGCGGCGCGGTCGGCGGCTCTGGTCTCTGCGGTTTGACGCATCGCATTGCGTTTTGTGACCAGTGATGTCGCGATAACCCCGACAGTGACAATCCCGATCATGATCGTAGACAGGGCGTTGATTTCAGGGCTTACACCCAAACGGACGGCGCTGAAAATCTTGATCGGTAGGGTCGTGGAAGACGGTCCAGCCACGAAGGATGCAATCACCAGATCGTCCAGCGAAAGGGTGAAGGCCAGCAACCATCCCGCGATGACGGCTGGTGCGATAATCGGTAAAGTCACTAGCCGAAAGGCCTCAAACGGCGAACACCCAAGATCGAGCGCGGCTTCTTCAAGCGACCGATCAAAAGTCACCAGCCGCGACGACACAACCACCGAAACATAGCACATCGCAAAGGTCGTGTGCGCCAGCACAATAGTCAGCACGCCACGGTCCAAGCCGATCCCGATGAACAGCAACAGCAACGATAATCCGGTGATCACTTCTGGCATCACCAAAGGTGCGTAGATCATCCCTGAAAACAGCGTCCGCCCCAAAAACCGCCCGCCACGGACCAACACATAGGCAGCCATGGTTCCTAGCACTGTCGCGATTGTCGACGATATCAACGCCACCTTTAGGGTGACCCATGCGGCTTCCAGGAAGGCTTCGTTTTGCAAAAGCTCGCCATACCATTTGGTTGAGAACCCAGCCCAGACGGTCACCAGTTTGCTTTCGTTGAAGCTGTAGATCACCAGTATGACCATCGGCAGATACAAAAACGCAAACCCAAGCGTTAAGGACACCACATTGAACCAGCTCAGCCTGTTCATTGCTCTGCCTCTGCCTGTTTTTGCTGGTTCAACTGGAACAGCACAATGGGCACGATCAGGATCAACAACAAAATCACGGCAACTGCCGATGCGACCGGCCAGTCACGGTTGTTGAAGAATTCTTCAAACAGGACTTTGCCAATCATCAACGTGCTTGACCCGCCCAGCAACGACGGGATCACAAATTCGCCAAGCGCCGGAATGAACACCAAAAAGCAGCCTGCGATGATCCCGTTTTTCGACAGTGGAACGGTCACCAACCAAAAGGCCTGAAACCGAGAACATCCCAGATCTTCCGCCGCCTCAATCAGGCTGTCGTCCATCCGCTCCAGCGCGGCATAGATCGGCAAAACCATGAAAGGCAGATAGGTATAGACAATCCCGATGTAGACGGCCGTCGGCGTGTTCATGATTGTCAGCGGGCCAGAGATGACCCCCAGCCAAATCAAAAACTGGTTTAGCAGCCCCTCGTTGGACAAGATCCCCATCCACGCGTAAACGCGGATCAGGAAGCTTGTCCAGAATGGCAGGATCACAAGCATCATCAAGGTTGCTCGCCATTCCTCCGGCGCGCGTGCCATGCCGTAGGCCAATGGGTATCCGATCAGCAAAGTCAGCGCAGTTGAAACTGCCGCAATCCAGACCGAGCTTAGGTAGGCTTTCCAGTACAGATCATCAGATGCCAGAAACTCGAAGTTCTCAAAATCAAGCCCTGCCAGCATGTCGCGCAGCCCGTCTTTCAGGGTCGGTGTGTAGGGTGGGATCGACAGTGCGATGTCAGACAGCGAGATCTTGAAGACGATCACGAAGGGGATAAGGAACAGCGCCAGCAGCCAAAGGTAGGGGACGGCAATTAGTGTGAACCGGCGCATCATCCCTCCAACATCACCCCTGCGGTTGCGGTCCAGCTGACCCACACAGGGTCTTCCCACGTAAAGGACCGTCGCGAGATCCGGCGCGTGTTGGCGGTTTGGGCTTTGATGATTTGCCCGTCTGCCAGTTCTACATGGTAAGTGCTGAGGTTTCCAAGGTACGCGATATCAAGGATCTTTCCTTGCAGCGCATTGTCAGCAGCGGGCATCTCAACCGAGATCGATACTTTCTCGGGCCTGATCGCCAGAAAGCAAGTTTGATCTTCCGCAAATGCGCGTTCTGATTTGGCAACCAGCGCAGGCGCCCCTTCGCTTTGGACGATGTCATACATCCCATCGCCGGAAGGTCTGGCCGTTCCGCGCAGAATATTCACGTCTCCGATGAAATCAGCGACATAGACAGAGTTTGGCGTTTCATAAATCCGGTCTGGCGTAGCGACTTGCATGATCCGGCCTTCATCCATCACGGCCACACGGGTGGCGACGGTCATGGCCTCTTCTTGATCGTGGGTGACGATCACAAAGGTCGTGCCGGTTTTCTCCTGAATATCCATCAGCTCAAACTGGGTGGCCTGCCGCAGCTTTGCGTCCAATGCGCCCAAGGGCTCATCCAGCAAAAGCAACTTCGGGGCCTTGGCCAAAGACCGCGCCAGCGCGACCCTTTGCCGTTGACCACCCGAGATTTGGTGCGGTTTACGGCGCGCGAATTTCTCTAGTCGGACCAGCTTCAGCATTTCTTCAACGCGGTCTGAAATATCGGTCTTTGACATGTCCGTGCGGCGCAACCCGAAGGCTATATTGTCCCACACGGAAAGATGCGGGAACAGCGCGTAGGACTGGAACATCATGTTCACCGGTCGTTTGTTTGGTGGGATTTTTGCAAGGTCTTGCCCGCCGACGAGTATCTGCCCTTCCGTCGGGTGTTCGAACCCTGCGAGCATCCGCATCATCGTGGTCTTGCCACAGCCAGAGGGGCCAAGCAGGGCAAAGAATTCTTGTTCAAAAATGTCTTGGGTCAGATTGTCGATTGCAGTGAAATCACCGAAGCGTTTGGTCACACCTTTGAACTGGATCAAAGGGGTTTCAGTCGGGTCGTCCCAAGGGGAGAACACAGGCGGGGCCATAGGTTTCCTCGCAATCAGAAAAGCCTGCCCCGATCAAGGGACAGGCTGATATTGTAAGACTTAGGTGCCAGACTTGATCTTGGTCCAAAGCCGCGTAACAGTGCGCTGCACTTTCGCCGGATAAGGCGTCGTTGTGAAAAGCTTCCCAAGCGTCGCTTCGTCAGGATAGACCGCCGGATAATCGAGGATTTCCTGATCGATGAATTCCTGCGCCGCCTTGTTGCCAGATGCATACCAGACATAGTTGGTCGCAGCCGCAGAGTTCTCGGCGTTCAGAATGAAGTCGATAAAGACATGCGCGGCCTCAGGGTTTGGCGCGTCCGCAGGAATCGCCATTTGATCAAACCACATCTGCGCCCCTTCGTTCGGGATCGCATAGTCGATCTCGTTGCCATTCTCGGCCTCGGATGCAGAAAACTGCGCTTGGAACACATCCCCGGACCATCCGACGGCAACGCAGATGTCCCCATTGGCAAGCGCCGTAATATACTCAGAACTGTTGAATTTCTGGATGTAGGGGCGCACCGCAGCAAAGACCGCTTCGGTCTTGGCAATCACCTCGGGGTCATGGCTGTCAGGGTCCTCGCCCAAGTAATTCAGCGCCGCCGGAATCAACTCGGACGGAGCATCAAGGAAATACACACCACATGCCGCCAGCTTCTCCATGTTGGCCGGATCGAAAACCAGATCCCAGCTGTCCACAGGCGCGTCTTCGCCCAGAATCTCTGTGACCTTGCCAACGTTATAGCCGATGCCAGTGGTGCCCCACATGTAGTTGATCGAATAAGCGCCGTCGGGGTCATACTGATCTGTACGCTCTTGGATCACATCCCACGCGTTGCCGATATTGCTGAGCTTCGACTTATCCAGCTTCTGGAACGCGCCCGCCGTGATCTGGCGTTGCAAGAAGGTGCCGGACGGCACAACAACGTCATAGCCTGACCCGCCAGCCAGCATTTTGGTTTCCAGCACTTCGTTGCTGTCGAACACATCGTAGATCAGTTTGATACCGGTTTCGGTTTCGAATTTCTCAAGCAATGCTTCGTCAATATAGTCCGACCAGTTGTACACGCGGACTTCGTCGGCTTGCGCAAAGCCAGCGGAAAGCGCCGCGACCGCTGTCAGCGTCAAGGTGATGTTCTTCATGAGTGTCTCCCCATAGGAATGAATTGGGCCGTGGAAGCCCATTAGTGACTAAGCCAAGTTTTTTGGGACGTGGCAAGATACCAATCACGCTTTCACGGGGCGGTCGGTTTCGCAAGCATTTGGTCGCATCGGTCAATTGACAGCGTTCAGATCGCCCATATTGTGATCGTGACCGTCTGTTTGGAAGGAAATCCCATGGTTGCGATCACGAATCACTTGCCCACCGCAGAACTGCAGGCGCTGGACGCCGCACATCATATGCACCCGTTCTCAATGGGGAATGAGTTTGTCACCAAGGGCGCACGGGTCATTACGCGGGCCAAGGGCGTGTTTCTGACAGACAGCGATGGCAATGAAATTCTGGATGCAATGGCAGGGCTTTGGTGTGTGAACATCGGCTATGGCCGTGACGAGCTAGCGAACGTCGCGCACCGTCAAATGACCGAGCTGCCGTACTACAACACCTTCTTCAAAACGACCCACGTGCCCGTCATCGCGCTTGCCAACAAACTGGCCGAACTGGCGCCGGGTGATCTGAACCACGTATTCTTCGCAGGCTCTGGATCAGAGGCAAATGACACCAACATTCGCATGGTCCGCACCTATTGGGATGAAAAAGGCAAACCGAATAAAAAGACGATCATCAGCCGCAAGAACGCCTATCACGGATCATCTGTCGGGTCAGCCAGTCTCGGGGGCATGACCCCGATGCACGGGCAGGGCGGGCTTCCGATCCATGACATTGTGCACATCAACCAGCCGAACTGGTGGGCGGAAGGCGGCGATCACACACCCGAGGAATTCGGCCTCGCAATGGCGCAGGAACTCGAAACGAAGATCAATGAACTTGGTGTAGACAACGTCGCGGCCTTCATCGCTGAACCGATCCAAGGGGCAGGGGGCGTGATTGTTCCGCCGTCTACGTACTGGCCTGAAATTCAACGTATCTGCGACGCTTACGATATTCTTTTGATCGCTGACGAGGTCATCTGCGGATTTGGCCGCACCGGAAATTGGTTTGGCAGCCAAACAGTCGGCATCAAACCGCATATCATGACCATCGCGAAAGGGTTGTCATCCGGATACCAACCCATCGGCGGTTCTGTTGTTTGTGATGAGGTTGCCGAGGTTATAAACGCGACCGAGTTCAATCACGGCTACACCTATTCCGGCCATCCTGTGTGTGCCGCGGTCGCGCTTGAAAACCTGCGTATTCTGGAAGAAGAACAGATCGTCGAACAAGTGCGTGACCGGACCGGGCCTTACTTGAAGGCAGCATGGGAATCGCTTGGCGATCATCCTCTGGTGGGCGAAACCAAGATCGTCGGCATGATGGGGTCTCTCGCCATGACACCCCACAAAGAAAGCCGCGCTGCGTTTGCTGCTGAAAAAGGCACAGCCGGTTTGATCGCCCGCGATCATTGCTTTGCGAACGGATTGATCATGCGCCACGTCGGAGACCGGATGATCATTTCACCGCCTTTGATTATCGAAGAAGCCGAGATCGACATGGTGATAGACCGCGCCCGTCGCGCGCTCGATTCAACCCATGCGCAATTGAAGGCTGATGGGCTGCTGAAAGCGGCGTCTTAAGGTGGGCAAAGTGCACGGAAACCGTCTATCGCAGCGCAGTCAGTAATCTTAGCGACGCATAGCCATCCGGCACCAAACCTTTTGAAAGCTGGAACGCGCGCACAGCGTCAATCGTAAGCGGACCGATTCTCCCATCGATGCCCTGCGTGTCAAAACCAGCCGCCGTCAGACGGCGTTGCATTTCAGTCCGCTCATCAAAGCTCAGGGCGCGGTCTTCAAGCGGCCAGTCCGCTTGAATGGCGGGCCCGCCCTTCAGTCGATCGCTTAGATGACCCACGCCGATGACATAAGCGTCAGCCGTGTTGTACCGCTCGATCACTTCAAAGTTCTTGAAAATCATAAAAGCCGCGCCCTTGGCACCGGCAGGCAAAAGTACAGAAGCCAAGCCGTGATCGGGAACGGGCTTTCCGCCAACGTCCAGCACACCCAAAGCGGCCCATGCGCTGGGCGTTTTTTCGATTTTCCGATCCGCAAAGGTATAGTCAAATCCATCCGGCAACTGCACTTCAACGCCCCAAGGCTGCCCGCTGACCCAGCCAAAGTGTTTTAGATAGGCCGCAGTCGAGGCAAGTGCGTCTGACGGATCATCGGACCAAATATCGCGCTTTCCGTCGCCTGTGAAATCAACAGCGTAAGACAGATAAGACGTCGGCATGAACTGGGTATGACCCATCGCACCCGCCCAGCTGCCAGTCATATTCTGCGGCACCGTATCCCCGTTCTGCAGGATCCGAAGCGCCGCCATAAGCTGTTCTTCAAAGAAGTTCGCACGGCGCCCGTCATAGGCAAGGGTGCCCAATGATTGAATGATACTATTGCCACCACGAAAGTTGCCATATGCGCTTTCAAGTCCCCAGATCGCAACGACGACCTCTTTATCCACGCCATACTTGGCTTCAATCTGGGTTAAGACCGTCTTATTCTTCGCAAGCGCGGAAGAGCCGTTTTTGATCCGCGCCGCCGACACTGCGGTGCTCAGATAGTCCCAGATCGTTTTGGTGAACTCCGATTGGTTGCGGTCGCGCTTTATGACTTTTAGATCCAGTTGAACGCCTGCAAAAGCCTGATCCAGAACTTGGGGCTTTATGCCTGCTGCTTGGGCACGGACCTTGAAGTCGGTGATCCACCTTTGAAAACCCGCGTTGGTCGCAGGCGCGTCGCTTTGCTGTACCAGCGTTGGCGCCGGAAGATCGTTTTCAGACTCGACCATCGTTTCACGCGCCAAAGGGCGGATAGACTCAGTTACAGGAAAGGCATGTCCAGTCTGTGCCAGACACAGTAGGGCCGTCAAAAGTCTGTAGGTCATAGGTCCGCCTCATCGCTGCTCTTTGGCATCTTGTGGCACAGTCTAGCTGGAAAGGCTCTTTCGGCAAAGCGGTCATTCCTGCGGCGGGCGAACCTTTGCCATCCGATCAATTTCACCACGTACGCGGGCCACTGCATCGCGCAACAAAGGTATCCGGTGCGGGCGAAAATGCTCGCCGGTTGTCGCAAGGTCAGACATACGGTCGAGCCTGAAATTCCGGAAATCCTGCCGCAACAGGCACCAAGACAGCAGCATGTGACAATCGTCCAGAAAGACGATGCCCAAGGGTTTGACGCTGCGATTCGTCAGCGCGCCAGACCCGTCTTTGTAATTGAAAGAAACAATCGCTTCATCCCATGTTGCACTGCGCAGCTTGGATACATCGACAGTCGGATCGGGCGGGTTACGAAACCTTCGAATGTTCAAGACAGCGTGTTCCAATCGGTGCGACTGGCGTGGGGGCAAACGGGCTTTTAGCTTTGCCAAGGATGATCGGGCTGCTTTCGCCAAAGCCGGATCGCCGATGCGGGTGACATCGCGCAACCCCAACACCAAAGCTTCAATTTCATCATCCTCAAAGTTCAACGGGGGCAATGATGCATCTTCGATCAGCGTGTAGCCAAACCCGGCTTCCCCGTCGATCACCGCACCCAGCCCGCGCAGGCTTTCAATGTCGCGATAGACGGTCCGCAAGGATACACTCATGTCCATTGCGACTTGCTCTGCCGTGACAGGTGGCGGTAGCATACGCAAAAGCTGCATCATCTGAAAAAGACGTTCGGTGCGATTCATAGTGACAGACTAATATCTCTTACTGACAGAAATTGACAGTATGTGCGTGTTATGTGTGAGAGAGCGAAAGGAAACACAATGATTGAACTTCTCACATATCAAAAAGGCTACGGCCAGTTCTCACTCAGCCCGTTCTGCGTTAAGGCCGCTCTGATGCTTCAGGCGTCAGGTCTTGACTGGACCCGCGAAGATCTTCCTGATCCCCGCAAGATGCCAAACGGCAAATTGCCGTGTCTAAAGGCCGATGGGAAGATCATCCACGACAGTGAAGGCATTCGAACATATCTGGAATCCAAGGGCGCTGACTTTGATGCCGGACTGACAAGCGATCAAAAGGCCACGAGCCGCGCGCTTATCAGGATGGCGGAAGAGCACATGTACTTTCACATTGTTATGGATCGGTGGGGGAACGACGATGTTTGGGGCTTTATCCGCAAAGAATACTTCAACAGTATCCCCGCTTTGGTGCGCCGCCCTATCACCTATCTGATCCGGCGTGACACGATGGCAGGCCTACGCGCGCAGGGCATTGGCCGGATGTCGGAAGAAGAACGGCTTGACCGGATTGAACGCGACCTCGCAGCACTGCGGCAAATGCTTGATGGCAAACCCTATCTGTTTGGCGACACACCAACAGCCGCAGACTATTCCGTTGGCCCGATGATATCGAACATGATGGTGTGCCCCTACGAGACGATGTTGTCGCGGCACATCAATGCGGACCCTGTGCTAACGGCCTATGCCAACCGGGTTTCAGGAGTGTTGAAATGAGCACGCACCCGCCCTTTGCATCGCCCGCAGTCGAAGACGTTTTCAAAAGTGCCCCGCGCCAAGTTCAAACCGGAATGCATAGGTTGCGCGATCTGATTTTTGAAGTAGCGCATGACATAGACAGCGATCTGACCGTCTCTGAGACACTCAAATGGGGCCAGCCTTCCTTTGTGGTTCAGGGCGGCAGCCCACTACGGGTTGCGCCTCGGAAAGACGGCGGCTTCGCGCTCTATGCGATATGTCAAACCAGTTTGATCGGCGACTTCGCGGAGACCTTTCCAAACATGGACAAGATCGAAGGCACACGTGCTGTCTTGTTCGATGACACCGACGATATAGATGACGTGCGCCACGGTCTGTTGATCCGGCACGCGCTCACCTATCATCGCAAGGCGACATCCTAGCGACGGGTGCGCGACACCTTGCGTTTGGTTTTGTCCGCCTTGCGTTTTCCCTTCGCGACCTTGCGACGAGGCGCGCGCCCCGCAGGCGAACGGCTCGTCTTCGGCATAGGCTGACCATCCAAGGTCAACAGCTCCAGCTCTATCCCGCCTGTTACGGGTGTCGCTTCTGCCAACCGAACGGTCACGCGCTGCCCGATCCCAAGGGTCCGCCCGCTGTCAGTGCCGCGTAGGGTTCCATTGTCGGCATCGAAGTCGAAGTATTCGTGCCCCAAGGACCGCACCGGAACAAGCCCGTCGGCCCCCGTTTCATCCAGCCGGATGAAGACGCCAAATCGCGCAACACCGCTGATCCGACCGTCAAACTCATTGCCAATACGTTCGGACAAATAGGCGGCCAGATAGCGGTCGTTAGTATCACGTTCGGCGACCATGGACCGCCGCTCACTGTCAGAAATCTGCTGCGCAGTTTGCTCCAGGTTTTCGATATCCCAAGGGCTAAGACCATCCTCGCCCCACCCATGCGCAGAGATAAGGCTACGATGCACGATCAGGTCAGAATAACGCCGTATCGGCGATGTAAAATGCGCGTAGTTCTTCAAAGCCAACCCGAAGTGCCCGAAGTTTTGCGGGCTATAGTAGGCCTGCGTCATGGATCGCAGCGTCGACATGTTGATCAGCTCTGCCGTGTCCGTGCCCGCCGCATCGTTGAGCAGTTTGTTTAGATGACGTGTTTGCAAAACCTGACCTTTGGCCATGTTGAAACCTGATGCTTGCGCAGTTTCGCGCAAAGCCTCTAGTTTTTCAGGTGTTGGTTCTTCATGCACACGGAACAAAAGGGGCGACTTCTTTGCCACCAACGTTTCAGCCGCGGCCACATTGGCAAGCACCATGAATTCCTCGATCAAACGGTGCGCATCCAGACGGTCCTTGAATTGAACCGATTGAACCTCGCCCGCATCCGACAGCACAACCTTGCGTTCTGGCAAATCCAGATCAAGCGGTTGGCGATCTTTTCGCGCTGTTACAAGCGCATCATAGGCTGCGTAAAGCGGCGTAATCACATCGCCCATCATAGGCGCCACCCGATCATTCGGATTGCCATCCATCCCGTCTTGCACTTCTTCGTAGTGCAGCGCCGCAGGTGATTTCATCAGCCCACGCACAAACCGGTGTGACAGTTTTTGTCCGTTCTCATCAATTTGCATGCGCACAGCGATACATGGGCGTTCGACCCCTTCATGCAGAGAACACAGATCACCAGACAACACATCGGGCAACATCGGCACAACGCGGTCAGGGAAGTAAGTGGAATTGCCGCGAATACGTGCTTCTTGATCCAGCTCAGACTTTGGCGTCACATAGGCCGCCACATCTGCAATCGCGACCCAGATGATATGGCCGCCCTCATTTGCAGGGTCATCGTCCGCATGCGCATAGCAAGCATCGTCATGGTCGCGGGCGTCTGAGGGATCAATCGTAATCAGTGGCAAATCGCGCAGGTCTTCGCGGTCGCCCATTTCCATCGGGCCAGCAGCATCTGCCTCCGCCACAACTTCATCTGGAAAGGCATCGCGAATATCATGCTGATGAATGGCAATCAGTGAAACAGCCTTCGGCGCAGTTGGATCACCGAGCCGATCCACAACGCGCGCACGCGGCAAGCCCATGCGGTCTTTGGGGCCATACTGTTCGGCCTCAACCAGTTCGCCGTCCTTGGCATCCAGTGTTGATCCCGTAGGTACGACCCGCTCTTTTTCCTGACCCTTGTCGATGGGCAGGATGCGACCGCCCTCGGCGGTTTTGCGGAAGATGCCCAGGATGCGGGTCGGATTGGTCCCGATGTGACGGATCAATCGCGCTTCATAGGCATGATCTTCGCCTTGGGTGATCCGCAACTTTGCCAAGATACGATGCCCCACGGCCATCGCAGGTTCGCCTGCGCGGTGCGCAATCAAGATCCGTGGTGGCGCGCCTTTGCCGTGCCATTCGGCGGGGCGGGCAAACAGATCGCCGTCAGTATCCGCGTCCGTGATTTCAAGCACGGATACAGGCGGCAGACGGTCTTTGTCATGGTAGCTTTTGGTGCGCTTTTGAATGTGCCCTTCGGCTTCAAGCTCTTTGAGCATGTGCTTGAGATCAATACGCGCAGCCCCCTTGATCCCAAAGGCCTTGGCGATGTCACGCTTGGCTGCCTTGGTCGGGTTTTCGGTGATCCATTTCAGGATTTCGTCTTTTGTTGGGATCTGTTTCATGGGCGCTGCGTATCACGCGCACCCTGTCACGTCATGCCCAAATCAGCGCGGCAAGTCTGCTGCCGTATCGACGTCCCGCAATCGGGTGACATACCCTATGGATCGGCCTTCCAACGTCGCCGCGGTATCGCTTAAGGCATGCTCGGACGACCAGCGCACGCCTTGCATGAAGCGCGGTGGTATGGGGCGTCGCGTATTCAACCCGACAAGCCAATATCCTCCATCGAAGGCTGGACCAAAGACAGCATCCTTAGATCCAAGCACGTCAAAGGCCGCCTTCGTATGCGCAGGTTGAATCCCTGGAATATCTGCGCCAATTACGCAGACAGGCCCCTTTGGCAAAACCCGAAATACGCGCGCCATTCGGTCGCCCAAGTCACCATGTCCTTGCGGCAACCGTGGCAAGTGCGCCGGCCAAACGCGGCTTTCCATCCCCGCTCGATCAGGTGAAACAGCCAGCACAACGTCCCAGCGCGAGCTTTCGATACGGCGTAGCAAAGACAGCGCTTGATGCCGAAACCACCACGCCGAAGCGGTCATGCCAATGTCGCGCCCCAACCGCGTTTTGACACGGCCCGCCTGCGGCTCTTTCAGCATCACAACAAGTGTAGGCTTCACAGCTCAAACACCATATCGCGGTGATCTATCCCTGCGTCATCATAAACGGGGCCATAGACTATGAACCCCAGCTTTTCATAAAACCCGATGGCATGAACTTGCGAGCCAAGCTTGGCGCGGGCAAATCCACGTTCTTTCGCCTCTAACAACGCGGATCGGATCAATTCGGCGCCAAGACCATCGCCGCGTTCGTCTTTGACAACGCAAACCCGTCCGATCTTGGCGGTGTCATCAACGGGCACGATACGGGCGGACCCAACGGCGACACCGTCCTTGACCGCAAGCAGGTGAATGGAAACAGGGTCGAGATCATCAACCTCATCCGTCTCGGACACGCCCTGTTCTTCAATGAAAACAACGCGACGCAATGCGCGGCAACTGGCGATATCGTCGGTAACAGCGACCAGAACGCTCATGCAAAGTAGTCTTTCAAAATGCGGGTGTAGATTGTTTTCAACTGTTCAATCTGCGCGACCGGGACGTTTTCATCGACTTGATGCATGGTTTTGCCAACAAGTCCGAACTCAACAACAGGACAGTGATCTTTGACAAACCGAGCATCTGACGTACCACCAGTTGTCGAAAGCGTCGGGACGACGCCTGTCTCGGACTCAACGGATTTGGCAACCAGATCAGACAGCGGGCCGGGTGGGGTCAGAAAGGACTCGCCCGAAATCTTGATCTCAAGATCGACCGCCACGCCGAACGCATCAGCGATCTTTTTTGCCTCATTCCGTAACCAGTCAGACAGGCCCGCCCCAGTATGTGTATCGTTGAAGCGGATGTTTACAGTGGCGCGACAGTCCGCAGGAATAACATTGGTTGCAGGATTTCCGGTATCGACTGTCACCACCGCCAGCGTCGAAGCATCAAAATGATCGGTGCCGGTATCCAAGGTGTGGCTGGCCAACCCGTCCATCAATCTGACCATCGCAGGCAAAGGGTTGTTGGCGCGGTGTGGATAAGCGGAATGCCCTTGGGTGCCCGTCACAGTAAACTTTGCGGTCAATGACCCGCGCCGCCCGATTTTCATCATCTCGCCCATTCGGTCAGGGCAGGTAGGTTCGCCAACAAGACAAACGCTCATCTGCTCAGCTTCGCGATCCATGTACTCGAGCAAGGCAACAGTTCCGTCGACGGCATCGCCTTCTTCGTCACCAGTGATCGCAAGAATGATGGATCCGTCCGGGGGAGTATCAGTCACAAAATCAATCGCGGCTGCCGCGAATGCAGCGACGCCCGATTTCATATCCGTCGTCCCACGACCAAACATCACTCCGTCGTGGATTTCGGCACCAAACGGCGGCTTGGTCCACGCGGTTTCATCGCCCAAGGGAACGACATCCGTATGTCCGTTGAAGCCAAATGTCTTTGAATGTCCCTTGTCACCCCATCGCGCAAATAGGTTCGAAACATCGCCCCGATCCACGCGGGTACAGGCAAACCCGGCAGCGGTCAGATAGCTTTCCAACAGGGTCAATGCACCGGCCTCGGCAGGGGTAACAGAAGGGCATTGGATCAGCTCGGCCGTCAAAGCTACAGGGTCAGTCATTTTATCAGTCCTTTGAACGGTTTGGAGCAGAATAGGAAAAGCACAGAAAATGGCAAATGTGGCGAAAATGGCGCGATGTAAAGAGCTATCGGACGGGTCACTCTTAACAGACTGTCCATGCAGGTGTTAACCTTTGGGAAATAAATAGACCCGAGGCAGGGCATTCAGCAGTCGAAGGCGCAAAAGCCTTCAAACCCGCCAAATTACGTAAGGCGAAACCGAACAAGGGTAGCACCCTTGCGGACTGGTGGGCCGTGTCTCTGAAAAGGGGCAAAGGGCATGGTAGCAGCAGCAAAGCTTCCGGTGAACATCGGGGCCAACGCGACAGCGATGGCGAATGAGATTTTCGGCAACGGCGTGACTGTTGTCAGCGCCTCATACACCGGTGATAACCGATCTTCGGGAATTTTCTCAAACGGTGATGCACTGTCTCCGGGCGTTACGCCGGGCGACACCGGTATCATTCTGTCCACTGGCCAAGCGCAGGATTTCACCAACGCCAGCGGGGATTCCAATCAATTTACAGGAAACAGTACCAACACATCCGGTCCGAACAACGTCGCAAGCTTCAATGCGGCGGCGGGAACGAACACGCTTGATGCGTCTTATCTGGACGTAGATTTCATCCCGACCGGGGATGTGATGACGATGCAGTTCATCTTCGCGTCTGAAGAGTATCCGGAATACGCCCTCTCGCAGTATCAGGACTTCTTTGGCGTTTGGGTCAACGGATCACTCGTTCCGCTGAGCGTTGGGGACGGGGATATCGACCCCGGCAACGTCAACGCGGTCGAGAACCAGAACCTTTACATCGATAACACAACAGATGCGTTCAACACCGAAATGGACGGGTTCACGGTATCAATGACCCTGACTATGCCAGTGACCGCAGGTGTTGTGAACTCGGTCCGGTTCGGGATCGCAGATGTTCTCGACACCCAATACGATTCCAACGTGTTGATCGCTGGCGACAGCGTGCAAACGGCCCTGATCGCAAACGACGATTCAATCACGATGCCGCTGAATGGCACAAGACAGCTTGACGTGCTGGCCAATGACTACAACGGCACGCCGTCCAGTTCGATGGTTGTCACACATATTAACGGTCAGGCCGTGTCTGCCGGCACGACTGTCACATTGGCGACCGGCCAAAGCGTAACCCTGAACGCAAACGGAAACTTCACACTCACAGGTGACGGTGACCAAGAAGACTGGAACTTTGCCTATACGATCGACAACGGAACAGACACGGATGTCGGCATTGTCAACGTATCGTCCATTCCGTGTTTCGTTGCCGGAACGATGATTTTGACACCGGACGGCGAAGTGCCAGTAGAGACGCTTTGCCCAGGTGATCTGGTGGTCACCAAAGACGATGGCCCGCAACCCTTGCGCTGGATCGGTAAGCGGTTGGTCAAGGCAGAAGGTGATTTCGCGCCCATCCATATTCAGGCGAACACGTTTGGAACGCACCGTGACTTGCTTGTGTCTCCCCTGCATCGTGTGCTGATCAACAATTCACATGCTGAGCTTTTGTTTGGGGAATCCGAAGTGCTCGTCACCGCACGTGATCTTTTGAACGACAAAACAGTTCTGCGCAAAGAAGGCGGTGAAGTCGTCTACGTTCATCTGCTCTTTGATGCCCATCAAGTCATCGTCTCCGAAGGTTTAGAAACCGAAAGCTTTCTGCCCGGTCCGCAAACAACAGACAGCTTTGAGGCCGAAATCGTTGATGAAATCTGTGCGATCTTCCCAGAGCTAGACCCCGAAACAGGCGGCGGATACAGCCCCGCCGCACGTCGCACTCTGCGCAAGTTCGAGGCCGAATTGCTGCTGGCCGCCAACGTAGAGGCGGCCTGACAGATGGCATGGGTTGGTCTCGCCACGCAAACGGAACGCATGTTCTGTGCCTCTGGATTGGGGGCAGAACGGCAAGACCGTCCTTTGATCGACATGTCCGAGAACGGCTTGATGACGCGCGGCACTTTGATGTTAGAGACACGGTTGTCTCCTGAAGACCGTTTGCAAACGCTGATCGACTTTGACAGCCATGGGATCTGGCCAAGTGGGTTTATGTTGAAAGCGGTGCCAAATGGCGGCGTTGTGCTGATCGTCACGCAAGGCAATGAAATAATCCACAGTGCTGTAAAGCAGCCTGCCAAAGGCCGCACCAATACCTTGCGGATCGTCTATGCGTGGGATTCTGTCGCCGGACTTGGCCGATTGTCGGTTCAGCACCCCGACAGTGTGATGGCCGAGGTCGCATTGGTGCACAATCCGCGTCCCATCCGCGTGGCAGATCTTCGGGCGATGATCCTGCGCCATGCCAGTGTTCAACTGGATCCAGACGTCGTGTTTCTGGCTGTGTCCGATCGGATCGAACCAGCTGGTCCGACCCCAAACCTGACCGGATCAACCGAAGTTTTGACCCCGATGGGCTATCGGCGCGCCGACAGTCTGAAACGTGGTGATACAGTGATCACAGACGAGGGCGAAACAGTACCGGTTCTACAAACCGTCCACCAAACCGTACCAGCGCGGGGCAGTTTCGCACCGGTCCGTTTGCGGGCACCTTACTTCGGATTGACCCGCGACATGATTGTCGGATCAGAACAGCGGATCGTTCTGGACGGGTCGGATGTCGAATACATGTTTGGCAGCGAAGGTGTGCTCGCCGCAGCGACCCATTTGGTCAACGGCAGGGCGGCAGTTATCCCAGCACCAGCGCCGACAATCCGGTACACGCAACTCATTCTCCAACAAGCCCACGCGGTTCGCATGCAAGGAGCCTGTGCAGAAACGCTTTTCGTAGGACGGCTGCGTCGGGACGAGCGGAAATTCAAAGCCAGCCTCTTGGGACGGATGCATCGGAACTTGATCCCGGAACACGGGCGCACGGCGCATCCGGTTCTACAGCCCTTTGAGGCGATCACGTTGGCGCAGCGTCGGGCCGCTTGATTAGCGTCAGTCGTAGAACGGGTCCATCTGGGCAATAATCACCGAATTTTCATCTAGCGCTTTTTGCATCAGATCGCGTTCTTCGGGGCTGATGTCATGACCCTCTGCTTCACGTTCGGCGAGGGTACCGTATCCAGTGACATCCAAGGGCGCAGTGCCTGCTTGTTTTAGGATAGCAACGGTTTCACGCACAGCTTCGGCTTCATCAATACCACTGGCATAGATCATCAAAGCGGCACCAGTTGATCCATCCGGTAACCCGTCATCATCCTTACGGCCGATTTGAACGACCAAGGTATAGACTTGCTGGCGGCTGGGTTTCTTCTTGGGCTGTGTCATAGGCCCCGCCTACCTCGGAGACCCTGCGCGGTCAATCTCTTGACGCAGACCGCCTCTTCGCCGCACATTGACGGAACTTCTTGGGGGCATGCGATGAAACGGATTTGGGCGGCGATCTGGACAGCATCTTTTGTGGTATTGTCTGTCTTGCAGGCACAGGCACAGCAGTCGACACTTCGGATGATCACAGTGGACCGGCCACCGTTTTCTACGGAAGGTGATAACGGTCCCGAAGGGTTCAGCATCGATCTGATGAACGCCATCGCAGCCGAGCTGGACAGCACAGTGTCCTTTACCTACGCGACAGGGTTCTCAGATATGCTTGGCGCGGTCGAGGCTGGCCAGTTCGACGGCGCAATCGCAAATATCTCTATCACGGCCGCGCGCGAAGAAGTGCTCGATTTCACCCAACCCATCTTTGCAAGCGGGATCGGGGTGATGCTGTCGCAAGACGCTGCGGGAAGCACTTTGCTGGGCGCATTATTCACCCGTGATTTCCTGATCATGGTGGTTGCCGCACTTGGGCTACTGTTTGGTGGCGGAATGCTGATGTGGATATTCGAACGGCGCGCCCAGCCCTATTTTGACAGGCCCGTGAAAGACGCGATGTTCCCCTCGTTCTGGTGGGCGTTAAACCTTGTGGTCAACGGCGGGTTCGAAGAACGGATGCCGCAGTCTCGGATGGGCCGATGGTTCGCGGTTTTAATGGTGATCTCTAGCCTGTTCATCGTATCGATCTTTGTGGCGAACATTACAGCGGCGATGACCGTCGGGGCGCTTCAAGATGGGGTGGACAGTGTGAATGATCTCGAAGGGCGAACCGTCGGAACAATCAACGGATCGACCTCGGCAGATTTTCTGGATGCCCGCGACATAGGATATCGCTCTTTTGAAAATCCAGTCGAAATGCTGGACGCGTTTGAGAGCAACAGGATTGAGGCCGTCGTCTTCGATGCCCCGATCCTTGCGTTCTATGTGCGGCAAAGCAATTCGAGCACGGTCAAGCTGATGAACCGAACCTACAAACCGGAAAACTACGGGATTGCTTTGCCGACAGGCAGCGGCCTGCGTGAACAAATCGATCAATCGCTCTTGCGGCTGCGCGAAAACGGAACCTACGACACACTGCTGCGCAAGTGGTTTGGAAGTGACGCCAGCTAAGGCTTTTCTTCGTCTACCCATCGGGATTTTGATGCCCAAAGGGATGAGAATATAAGAACCGCCTGAATGGGCACCAACCCGATTGCAAGCAAGGCGGCAATCGTCGCCCACACAGGGAAGTTGAACGCGACCGTCATTGCTTGAAACGGGCCATATGCCAGCGCGAAAACGAACACCAAACAGGCGGCATCAAACCCGACAGGTCCCCAAGCGGCCAGCCAACTTGGGCGTTCGTTTCGGGCGATGCGCGCCTTAGCCAGTGTCCGCGACAGGATCAATCGCGCAAAAGCTCGTTGATGGAAGTTTTGGAACGGGTCTGCGCGTCGACCTTCTTGACGATAACCGCGCAATACAGACTAACACCGTTCTTTGAAGGCATGGAGCCAGACACAACGACCGAACCCGCAGGGACTTCGCCATAGGTGAACTCACCTGTTTCGCGATCCACGATCTTGGTGGATTGACCGATGTAAACGCCCATGCCCAAAACGGACCCTTCGCGGACGATACAGCCTTCAACGACCTCAGACCGCGCGCCGATAAAGCAGTTGTCTTCGATGATGGTCGGACCTGCTTGCATGGGTTCCAAAACGCCACCAATGCCAACACCGCCAGACAGGTGCACGTTCTTGCCGATCTGGGCACAGCTGCCAACAGTGGCCCATGTGTCGACCATTGTGCCTTCATCAACGAAGGCGCCAAGATTCACAAAGGACGGCATCAAGACAACGCCAGGGGCGATATAGGCGGACTTGCGAACGATACAGTTGGGCACCGCACGGAAACCGGCGGCCTTCCATTGGTTGTCGCCCCAGCCTTTGAACTTGCTGTCGACCTTGTCCCACCAGCCGCCACCTTGCGGGCCGCCATCTTGCTGTTCCATGTCCTTGATACGAAAACCCAACAGGACCGCTTTCTTGGCCCATTGATTCACATGCCAGTCACCGGAGGCCTGCTTTTCAGCCACCCGCAGCTTGCCTGAATCGAGCGCATCCAGCGTATCTTCAATCGCTTCACGTTGTTCACCTGTGGTGGCGGGCGTGATCGTATCACGGGCCTCCCAAGCGGCTTCGATTGCGGTTTCAAGCTGAGCGTTCGACATGATGGAATCCCCTAAAGTTCAGTTGAAGGGGGTTAGACACGAAACGGTGGAAGGGTGCAATTGGGTTGGCGGCCTTCAAAGCGTATCGTTATAGGCGGTCTGTCAGGCTTTCAGCCAAAGCTGTTACCCGCGTTGTGTCTGACCCACCAACCAGAACATAGCCCAAACCGTCTTTGACCCAACTGGCGGTGGCCAGATCGTGGAATGAGGACGCAGACACCGGAGCGTTTGCCTCAACCGCCTTGGTAATGCACAAAGCCCAAGGCTGGCCTGCGTCATCCAGATAAGCAATTTGGACCAGTGGTGCGCCATCAATCGCCAACATCTGGGCACGCTTGAACGTCATTCCGTCTATGGCCGGGGCTGTATCGAACTTCAGGCCCAGACCTTCTTTGGCGCGGGTGAACGCGACCTGCGTCAGATCGGAATCCTGCACAGGTCCAGACAGTGTTTCAGTGACATAAAGCGTTTGATAAAGGGCAACCTGTTCAACCCAATCCGGCGCAGACTTTGTGGCAGAATTCACGAACATCCCAAGCGCGAAAGAGGCAGCGAGCGCGGCAGGCACCAAAATCCGCGTGGACAGCGACCGGGTCGAGGTATGCTCAATCTCGGGCATATCTGGAGCGTTGAGTTGGGTCAGATCAAAGGCATCCTTCAAGCCCGCCATCGGAATGGTCAAAGCCTCTAGCCGCGCCGGCAAAGCGGGATCGGTCTGCAAAGCAGCGTCGATTTGAGCAGAAAGCTCAGGTGTGGCCTGACCATCCAGATAGGCAGTCAGTTCAACATCTGAAATCTCATTGTGTGCCCCAGTCATTCTTCTGTCCTTTTGTGTCCGGTGCGGTGGGCGATCGTTTTTCTGGCGGTTGCAAGGCGGCTCATGATGGTGCCGATAGGAACATCCAAAACATCAGCGGCTTCGCGGTAAGAACTGCCTTCGACGTAGACAAGCAAAACGGCTAGCCGCTGAGACTCAGGCAGGTCTTGTATAACGGTAAACACTTCACGGGCCAAAATATTCGTTTCGACTGAGGGTTTGTAATCTTCAAGATCAACCTCTTCGACCAGAACCAAACCCTGACCACGTCGGGTTTTAGCGGATCGAAGGTCATTCAACCAAAGGCGGCGGGCAATTGTGAAAAGCCAGCGGTCCAACGATGTGCCAGGTTCAAACTTGTCTGATTGCTCCAACGCGCGGGCGCAGCTGGCCTGCGCCAGATCATCGGCGGCATCGCGACGTTTGGTCAGAACATAGCAGAACCGCCACAACCTTGGATAAAGGGCGGGCAGGCCGGAAGACACAACAGCGTGTGCATTGTTTTTACCGAGCCACCGAATAATTACGTCTTTCGAAGTGTTACTACATTAGCCGCCCGAAAAAGCGGTGTGAACGCGCAAGTCTTATTGGAGGAAAAACAATGTGCAAACTAAAAACACTGTTATCAGCAACGGCTCTGACCGTTTTGGCATCGACCAGCTTTGCAGGCGGGCATGCCCAAAACTGGACGCTTGAACCGTC
>CAZWSE010000002.1:0-81596 GCA_964636575.1 uncultured Sulfitobacter sp.
GCTGATCTGAAATCACGGCAATTCGCGCTCGTGAAGAAGATGTCGAACAGGGTTTCATCCCCGCAGATACGGTGTGCGATGCCTGCTTCCGTCAGCGCGCTTGATTGCATATCTTGCAGGCTGCGCCCGATGGACCTGAGGGTGTCGTAGCTGCCGTCTCGTTTGAGGACTTCCATCGTTTTGAGCCCTGCTGCTGCTGCGATTGGGTTGCCTGACAATGTCCCAAGTTGCATCAGCCATTTGTCCCCACCCACCACTGATTTGTCGAAGTGCTGCATGATTTCCGCGGTGGCACCGAGCGCTGCCAAGGGGAACCCGCCGCCGATGATCTTGCCTAGGGTGCAGATGTCAGGCGTCACCCCGTAGCGTTCCTGTGCGCCCCCGTAGGCCAGCCGGAATCCCGTCACGATTTCATCAAATATCAGCAGGACATTGTGTTTGTCACAAAGGTCGCGCAGCCCTTGCAGGTAGCCGTCCTCGGCCGGAATGATCCGCTGCAACGGCTCTGCGATGATGGCCGCTACATCGTTGTGTTCGGACAAGAGTGCTTCGACCGCTGCCAGATCGTTGTAGGGCGCGATCAGCATTTGATCGGCGACGCCTTGCGGGATGCCTGCGCTGTCGGGCACGGCTTGGGGGAAGTTGACGCGGGCGGCGGGGGCAAGGCTCATCTGGGCCTCGGCGCTCATCCCGTGGTAGCCGCCTTCGAATTTCAGGATCTTGTCACGGCCGGTGTAGGCGCGGGCCAGCCTGATGGCGTACATGTCGGCCTCGCCGCCCGAGGCCACAAAGCGCACCTGTTCGCAGCAGGGCACTGCATCGACAATGGCCTCGGCCAGTTCGATCCCCTTGGCGTTGTTGGCAAAGAAGGTCATGCCCTTGGGAAGCTGTTCAAGCACGGCTTCCATGACCTCGGGGTGGCCGTGCCCCAGCAGCATCGGACCGGAGCCGATCAGGTAGTCGATGTACGCGTTACCGTCTTCGTCCCAGACGTGGCTCCCCTGCCCTTTGGCGATGACGATACCGGGGTCAAAATTCCCGAACCCTGCGGCGGGCAGGACCTGCCCTGCCCGTTCGATCCATTCCGATTGTGAGGTCAGTTTTTGCATGAGCTTAAGCCAGTTCAAGAAGAGGTGTGCCAAGGATATCAAGATCAGGTGTCACCCCGAGGCCTGCGCCATCCGGGGGTGCGATGCGGCCGTCTTTGCGCGTAGGACAATCAGGTGCGATGCGGGGGCTGACGTAGCCCGACAGATCGCAGGTGTTCAGCAGTGCCCCATGCGGGGTTGAGGCCGCGAAGTGCAGCGACGCTGCGGTGACGATATCCGACCCCCATGTGCATTCGGCGCAAATTTCGGCCCCGAGGTGCACCGTCAAATCCCGTGCGCGACGCATTGCGGACAAGCCGCCGAATTTCGACAATTTCAGCGCGACCGCATCCAAACACCCCAGTTCATGCGCGCGCATCAGCGACGCCAGATCATGGGCACATTCGTCGATCTTCATGGGCAGCCCTGTGGCCTGTCGCACGGCGGCGCAGTCTTCGAGCGTTTTGCAGGGTTGTTCCAGCATCACATCAAGGTGCGCCACAGCGCGGCCTGTGCGTGTGGCCTGCAATTTGGTGGTCCCGCAATTCCAATCGCCGTAGACCAGCGGGCCGTCGCCCACGGCCTCGCGCACTTTGGTAAGCCTTTCGGCATCGGCCTGCCAATCTGCATCTGCCCCGAGTTTGGCCTGAAACTGGCGGATGCCTGTCGCGTAAGCCTCGCGTGCGATGCGGGCCATTTCATCGGGGTCGATACACGTGATCGAATGGTAAAGCGGCATGTCGGCGCGGGTGCGTCCGCCCAGCAGTTGATACAGCGGCAATCCCGTCGCCTGCCCGTAGAGATCCCACAGCGCCATGTCGACGATGGATTTTGCGTGCAGGTGTCCTTGCAAAAACCCGTCGAGCTTGCGCATGGGCGCATCGACCCCTGTGGGCGTGATGCCAATGATTTCGGGCGCCATTTCGGTGATCGCACTGGGCACACCGTCTGCGAAGGCGGGCAGGTAATGCGGGATCGGGCAGACCTCTCCCCAGCCTTTAAGCCCTGTGTCCGTCTCTAGGCAGAGCACATGGGTTTTGACCGTCGCGCAGGTTTTGCCTTCGGCCATGTAGTAGGTTTCATGGCTGGTCAGATCGACCGACCAAAGGGTGATCGATGCGACTTTCATCTATAGACTGCCACTGGATCGCCCAGCGCGTTCTCATCCGGATGCACCCCTAACCCCGGGGTTTCGGGCAGGTGCAAATGCCCGTCGATGTTGCGTGGACCGCGCCCGCCTGCGATGTCGACGGTGAGCATATCCTGACAGGCCCAGACGGCATGGCAGTTCGCATCGGGGATCGTGGCCGCAAGATGCAGCGCTTCTGTATCTGCGAGCACCGAGCCGCCTGTCGCCATCACGAACATATCAATGCCATGCGCCAATGCGATGTCGCGCATCCGTGCCGCTTTGGTCAGCCCGCCGACGCGGTTCAGTTTGATGCCGAAGACTTCTGCGATGCCGTCACGCGCGATCCGTGCGGCGTCTTGCAAGGTCACAAGGCTTTCATCCACTGATACCGGGGCCGCGTGTTTGTCTGATATGGCCGCGATATCATCGAGCGTTTCGCAGGGCTGTTCGAACATCACGTTCAGGTCTTGCGTTGCCGACATGACCCGCAAGGCCTGCTGCCGCGTCCAGCCACGGTTGACGTCATAGAGCACTATTTCGCCGTCGCGGCGGATGTCTTCGACGTCGCGGACACGGGCAATATCACGCGCCACGTCTCCGCCGATTTTGACCGAATGCGCGATGTATCCCCGCTGGCGGTAGCGGTCGATCACGGCGCGTGTTTCTTCCACCGTTTTTGCCCCGACCGAGGACGCAATCGGGCGCGGTGTGCGTGACCCGCCGCCCATCAGATCCGCGATGGGCATGCCTGCCACCTGCCCTGCGATATCCCAACAGGCCATATCAATCGGGCTTTTTGCATAGAGATGCCCCGGCAGCGCCAGATCCATTGCCCGTTCCACATCGAGCACGCGGCGCGGATCAAGACCCATGATGAAGGGCGCCATTGTCTCAATCCCTGCCCGAATGCCGGGGCCGTGGGCGGGCACATAGGTGTGCCCCCAAGGGGTGCCTTCGCCCCAGCCTGTCACGCCTGCATCCGTTTCGATCTTGACCAATGTCGCATCGAGCTGTTCGAACTTGAGACGGCCACCGGAGAGCCAGTAGGGATGCTCTAACGGGAGATCGACGTGATAGACTGTGATCGAGGTGATTTTCATGGCGTTACGACGATGTTGCCGGTGTGTTCTTTGGCGATGAAGGCGGCCTGTGCTTCGCGCAGTTGGTCTAGCGGATAGGTCGCGGCTAAGGCGGGTTGGATGTCTCCGTTTTCGATGTATCGGATCAGGTTTGGCATGACCTCTGGCGTGATTACCGTTGATCCTGTGAAAGTCAGATCACGCAGGTAGAATGTGCGCAGGTCGAGTTCGACCATTGGCCCTGCGATCGCCCCTGAACATGTATAGCGCCCGCCCCGTTCGATCACATCGATCAGCGTTGGCCAATACGGCCCGCCTACGACATCCGCGACGACTGTGATCTTGGCATCCCCCAATGCGGCGCGCAGATCTTTGGGCGCGCGTGGCAGGATGACGTCTGGTCCTAGGGCTGCAACGTCTTCGTGCTTTGCCTCGGACGCCATTGCGATGACCGTCGCCCCGCGCCGTTTCGCAAGTTGCACAAGCGCGCCCCCGACCCCGCCTGATGCACCCGGCACCAGCACCGTGTCTGCGGCCGTGACATGCGCCCGTGTCAGCATGCCTTCGGCGGTGGAGTAGGAACAGGAGAATGTTGCAAGTTCGGCGTCCGAGAAGTCTGACTGGACTGCTATCGCGTTGCGTGCTGGGATGGTCGCGTATTGTGCGAAGCCGCCATCACGCTCGGACCCGTAGTAGCCGGTCTTGTTGATGTCATCCAAGTCGGATTCGTCGCGCAGCCAGTTGTCGGTAATCACGCGCTCGCCGATCCGAGTGGCGTCAACGCCTGCACCGACAGCCACGATTTCGCCGCAGACGTCCGCCCCTTGAATGCGTGGAAAGCTGATGGGGGCTGCCCCCCATGTGGGGTCTTCTTCGCCCACGTCTTCAAAAGCCCCGCCGGTTGTCGGCGCGGTCACCGTTTTGGAATACCAGCCTGAGCGTGTGTTCACATCTGTGTTGTTCAGCCCGCATGCGCCGACGCGGATCAAGACCTCGCCTGCTTCCGGGTCTGGCCGTGGCCAATCGGTATGGAATTGCATCTGGTCGAGGTCGCCATGCCCCATTGTCACCATCGCATTCATCGTTTTGGGCAGGGTCATATCACATCCGTTCTTGGTTTCAGGCTTTCAGGGTCATATGCCGGTTCCCCCAGAACACGGGCCTTGCGCGGCGTACCGTGAACAATGACTTCAAGCGCCGTGTCAGGGGTGGCTGCTTCTGGCTTTATGTACGCAAAGGCCAGAACCTTGCCAACTGTCGGACCGAAGGCCACCGAGGCCGTTGACCCCACCACTTTGCCATTCATCAAGACGGCCTCACCCCCGTGACCGTCTGCTTTGCCATCAGGTTCAATTTCGAGATAGGCGCAAACCCATGGCAGGTCTTGGTTCAGGGTTTTGTCTTTGCCCAGATAGTCTTTGTCGGTGCGCGCGAACCGCAGCACGTCGGCTTCGGCAAGGGTCACTTCGTTGGTCAGCTCGCCCGCCCCTTTGAACCCCTTTTCCATTCGCATAACGTTCATCGCGAAAGAGCCGTAGTCGGTGATGTTGTAAGCCTCGCCCGCTTCCCAAAGCGCGTTGTAGACATCGAGACAGGCCGCTGCGGGCATGTGAAATTCCCAGCCCAGCTCGCCCGCGTAGGACATGCGGAAGGCCCAGATTTGATGCCCTGCCACAGTGATTTCCTGTGCAGACAGCCATCGGAAGCCTGCGTTAGAGAGGTCTGCATTGGTGCATTGCGATAGAACGTCGCGCGCGTGGGGGCCGTTTAGCGAGAGCGCCGACCAGTCCGCGGAGAGTGCTGTGATTGTGACGTCTTCGTCTGCGCGGTGCTGGTTGAGGTGATCTAGGAGCCGTTGTTCGAAGAAGGCTGCGCAAACCAAGTAAAACCGATCGTTTGTTTTATCGCCTATCGCTTCGCTGCTTGAGGCGGAGGCCATGCGCACGATTGTCGTTTCCAACTCAATCCGACCAGCGCGGTTGAGCATATGCGTCAGTGTGATTGACCCCACCTTCTGCGGCATTCGGTTGGCCGTCAGCCGATCCAGCAGCGCATAGGCGTCTGGCCCTTCGACAAGCACCTTGGTGAAGGCCGTCACATCCATGATGCCGACGTGATCGCGCACGGCTTTGACTTCCCTAACGACCATATCGTCGACCGGGGTGCGGTTGAATGAATAGTGATCTTCCTGCGCGATGCCTTTGGCAAAGAAGCGCGGGCGCTCAAACCCGTAGACCTCTTCATGCACGGCACCCTTGGCTTTCAACACATCATGCAAAGGCGACGGTTTGATGGGGCGTCCTGCCAAGCGGTTGAAATGCGGGAACGGGATTTCGTGGCGCAGGCAGTAGTCTTCTTCGGCTTTCACCACCTGCCAGTCTTTCGTCGCATAGCTGCCAAAGCGGCGCGGGTCGTAGTCGCGCATTGAAATGTCCGCTGCCCCGTGCACCATCCAGCGCGCCAGTTCGCGGGTCAGCCCTGGCCCCCAGCCGATGCCGATTTGCGTTCCGCAGCAGCACCAGTAGTTGCGCACGCCGGGGGCTGGGCCAATGAGCGGGTTGCCGTCGGGTGGATGGCTGATGGCGCCGTGGACTTCGCGCTGAATGCCGAGTTCTGCGAAGATCGGCATGCGGTTCAGGGATTCCTCTAGGTAGGGCATCACGCGGTCGTAGTCGGCGTCGAACAGCCAGTTCTCATAGTCCCACGGGCAATGATCGTGCCAGACCGAATTCGGGTTCTCTTTTTCATAGATCCCGATGAGGCCGCGCTTTTGTTCCATGCGGATGTAGCCGGACACTTTTTTATCGTCGCGGATGACGGGCAGTTCGGTGTCGAGGGTTTCAAATTCGGGCACCGGTTCGGTCACGAAGTAGTGGTGCGTCATTGAGGTCATGGGCAGTTGCAGCCCCGACCATTCGCCCATCTGCCGCGCGTAGGTGCCGCCTGCGTTGACCACATGTTCGCAGGTGATGGTGCCTTTGTCGGTCTCGACCTGCCATTCGCCGCTGGGCAGTTGCGTTATGTTTGTTGCCCGACATTGGCGGATGATTTTGACGCCTTTCTGCCGCGCGCCCGTGGCCATTGCCATTGTCACATTGGTCGGGTCCACGTGACCGTCGTCGGGGGTGTGCAATGCGCCTATGACCCCGTCGAGATTGTAGAATGGGTGTCGTTTTGCGATCTGGTCTGGCCCGACAAGTTCGATGTTGAAGCCCAGCGCCCGGCCCACGGACAGGGTATGTCGCAGCCAGTCCATTTCGTCTTGCGTATAGGCCAAGCGAAACGATCCGCAGCCGTGCCATGTAACGGGTTGGCCCGTCTCAGCCTCTAGCCCGCCGGAATATAGCCCGATGTTGTAGTCCACGCATTTGCCCAATCCGAAGCTGGATGTGGAATGAGTGATCTGCCCTGCGGCGTGCCATGTGCTGCCGGAGGTGAGCTCTGCCTTTTCCAACAAGACGGTATCGTCACCCCAGCCTTCGTGGCCGAGATGATAGGCAAGCCCTACCCCCATAACGCCGCCGCCCACGATCACAACGCGGGCTTGGGTTGGAAATTCTGCGGCCATGGCCTGCCATCCTTTTTCGAATCCGTTTTTCGCTCGACAGGCTAAGCGGACAACAGTACCATCGTCAATCATGAATGGGACAAATGTATCAAATACGATTCTGGAGCGGTTGGCGGGCGAGTTGCCTGACCTGACCCCAGAGGCCCGCAAGGCGGCGACCTATGTGCTGGAAAATCCGCGCGATGTGGGCGTGTCTACCGTCCGCGAAATCGCCGAAGCGGCCAATGTAAAACCCAACACTGTGGTGCGTATGGCCCGTCAGGTTGGCTTTGACGGATACGAGGATTTCCGTGCCCCTTTTCGCGATGCCATCAGACGCGGTGCCGCTGACTTCCCCGACCGTGCCCGCTGGCTGCAAGACATCCGCAAGACCGGAGACCTTGGCGGGCTATACGCCGACATGGTCCGCGATGTGCTGGCCAATATCGAAGACACTTTTGCCGACATATCGACCCAAGACCTGAAGTCTGCGGCGGAAGCAATCTGGACCGCGCGGCGCGTGTTTACGCTGGGTGTGGGCGTCAACAATTCTGTGGCGCGAAACTTTACCTATCTGGCGTCCACCGGCATGACCGAGTTTCACGCCATCCCCCGCCCCGGATCGACCCCTGTTGATGATTTGGCATGGGCCGACAACCGCGACATATTGATTGCGGTGACCTGCAAGCCTTACCGGTCCGAGGTTGTTGAAGCGGTCAAGATTGCCCGCGAGCAAGGCATGACGATTGTGGCCCTGTCCGACAGCCCCGCAAGCCCGATCATACGCGACGCCGATCATAGCTTTGTCGTGTCCGTCGACACGCCGCAGTTCTTTCCATCGTCTGTCAGTATCGTGGCTTTACTTGAAACCTTGCTGTCCTTTGTCATTGCCGTTGCGAGCGATGAAATCGTTGAACGGGTCGAGACCTTTCACAAACGCCGCCACGAGCTGGGTCTATATCACGCGGAGGCCACATGACCGACCCGATCCGCTCTTTGGCTGCGCGGTACTATACGGATCCGCAGATCTTCAAGATTGAGTCTGCAGGATTGCTGGCCGAAACTTGGCAGTTTGGCTGTCACGCGTCTGATGTGGCGAACGCGGGCGACTATGCGACCTTTGAGATTGCGGGTGAAAGCCTGTTTGCGGTGCGCGGTAAGGATGACAAGATCCGTGTGTTTTATAATGTCTGCCAGCACCGTGCGCATCAGTTGGTCAGCGGCACTGGGTCTACCCGCGTGGTTGTTTGCCCCTATCATGCATGGACCTACGAGCTGACGGGCGAGCTGCGCGCAGGCCCCAACATCAAGGCCGTCGAGGGGTTTGATAAATCCGGCATTTGCCTTTCGGAAGTCCGCGCTGAAGAGTTTCTGGGCTTTGTCTTTGTGAACCTTGATCCTGAGGCTGCCCCCATGGAGGAGTGGTTTCCGAATGCGCGTGCCGAGTTGGAAGAGTGGGTTCCAAATTGGGCCGAGCTAAAGCCGCTGGAATGGGTCGATATCCCAGAGAACTGCAACTGGAAGGTCTCGGTCGAGAACTATTCCGAGTGTTATCATTGCGCGCTCAATCACCCGACGTTTGCCAATGGTGTGGTCAAGCCCGAAACCTATGACATCCAGCCCCAAGGCAAGTGCCTGCGCCACACGACCGAGTGTCAGAGCCTTGAGGATATGACTTACGATGTGCATTCCGGCTTTGCCCATCAGTACGAATATTCAAGCTGGTTTCTCTGGCCCATGTTTTCGTTTCAGGTCTACCCCGGCAATGTGCTGAACACTTACCACTGGCGCGCGATTGATGCCGATCATGTGGTGGTCTGGCGTGGCTGGTATTCGGTGGGCGGTGTTGAGGACGACAAGGTTCGGCAACTGGCGATACAGGACCGAGAGACCACGGTTGAAGAGGACATTCATCTGGTCGAATCCGTGCAACGGGGGCTTGGATCGCGCGGGTACAGGCCCGGTCCTTTGGTGGTTGATCCCGAAGGTGGTGTGAATTCGGAACACCCTGTCATGCATTTGCAGGCGTGGATGCGGGACGCGATCGATGGCTGAGCGTGAGGGCCGATGCCAATGCGGTGCTGTCCGCTATCGGCTGACCAGCGATCCCAAGTGGACGGCGCTGTGCCATTGTGAAAGTTGCAGACGTGCGGCGAGCGCCCCTATCGTTGCATGGATGGGGTTTGAGACCGCGCACGTTCATTGGACGGGGGAGCGTGCGTTTTACAAATCATCGCAAATCGCCACACGCGGCTTTTGCCCCAAGTGCGGCACGCAAATGAGTTTTGAAAGCACGGCTTGGCCCGGTGAAATTCATCTTTACGCGGTCTCGCTGGATGATCCGACGGACTATGTACCGGAATTGCATTGTCATCATGCAGAAGCGCTGCCGTGGCTGCATACTGCGGATGCCCTGCCCCGTTTCGAAGGGAAAGCTGACCCATGACAATGCCAACCCAATGGACTGCGGATCAAAAGCTGTTCCCGCATCAAGTCGGATTTACCGCGCCGCCGTTTGACTTTGACGCCGCCCCGTCCGACTTTCTGCGTATGTCCCCGGACACCGTGGGCGTGCATGGCTGGATGTTGCATGTGCCGGACTATGTGCACGGGCTGGACCAGCGCAAACAGAACTTTGGGATGTTGGAGGATTACGTGCATTGCATGTCCCGCAACGGCGTTGATGTCTGTGGGCAGGTCGGGTCGAACTGGGTCCATGCCAGCGGGCTTGGCGTTGAAGGGATCAGACAGCATTGCGTCGATCTTTCGGACAAATATGAAACCCGCTTTCATATGGCGGGCTATGCGATGGTTGAGGCCCTGCGCGATCAGGGGGTCGAAAAGGTTGCCTTGAACGCCGCCTATCATTGGCCCGATTGGTGGCAAGGCACCGCTGGCTTTCTGCGCGAGGCCGGATTTGATGTGCTTTGGGCGGGCAACTTTGTGGACCAAGGTTGGTTTCCCGATCAAGACGCCGTCAATGCCAAGCGCTGGATTTTCGATGGGGATTTGTTTGAGCGCAGCTTTGCATATGTCGCAGAACAGGCCCCGCAGGCGGATGCCTATTTGATCAACGGTATGTGCAACTTTCGAAGCGGGCCGGATGGCTTGCCTCAACGTCCTTTGCACCTTGCCCGCGACATGGAAGCCAAACTGGGCAAGCCGATTATTGGCCATGACATCGCGCTGTATTGGCGGATCATGAAGGACCTTGGGATTGCCCCCACCACCCCGCAAGGGTCGCTGTTGGAGAGTTTGCATGCATAAGATCGTCGCGCTTTGGGCGGTGCCACGCTCCACCTCTACCGCGTTTGAATGGATGATGCGCCAGCGGGGTGATCTGGATTGCCTGCACGAACCGTTTGGCGAGGCATGGTATCAAGGTGAGGCTCCGCTATGGCCCCGCTTCACTGAGGGTGAGAAGACGACCGAGGGACTGACGATTGAAAGCGTTTGGGATGATATCAAGGCCCGTGCCGCCGCTGGGCCTGTGTTCTTGAAGGATTTCCCCCACTACATCAACCATATGTGGACGCCGCCTTTTCTGGCTCATTTTACCCATGCTTTTCTGATCCGCGATCCGGCGAAGACGATTTCTTCCATGTATGACAAGTGGCCTGATTTTGACGAGCTTGAAGTCGGCTTTCCCGAACAGCGCGCTTTGTTCGATTTGCTGACGGCCCTGAACGGCACCCCACCGCCCGTCATCGACAGCGATGATCTGCTCGAAGACCCCGACGGCATGGTTGCGGCCTTTTGCGATGCCGTCGGCATTCCCTTCATCTCAGAGGCCCTAAGCTGGGAACCAGGTGCGGACACGGGCGATTATAGCTGGTGGGATGGCGGCAGTTTTCATGCGAACCTGCGTGCCTCAACCGGTTTGAAACCTCAGGTCCGTCGTTATGTCGAAGTGGCCGACGCCCCTGAACGGGTGCGCCGCGTCCATGCCCGAATGAAACCCCACTACGATCACCTTTATCAGCACCGGATCAGACCCTCATGAAAGACTATTGGCAGAACTACATAAACGGCGCTTGGGTCGATGGTGGCGCAGGGCGGATTGACGTGATCAACCCCGGCACTGGTGAAAAGCTGGCCGAACAGGCGCTTGCAGATGCGGGCGATGTGGACCGTGCTGTTGCGGCTGCCCGTGCTGTGCATTTATCAGGGGCTTTGGCCGATCTGCGCCCCGTTGAGCGCGGTCGTATGGTTCAGGCGATGGGGCGTTATCTGCTGGATCACATCGATGACATTGCCCCTGTGCTGACGATGGAGCAAGGCAAGCCGCTGTGGGAATCCCGCATCGAGATTGAAGGCGCTGCACGGTACTTTGAGTACTATGGCAATCAGGCTGAAACCGTTGAGGGCCGGTCTATTCCTTTGGGTAAGGGGTATTTTGATTTTACCACCTATGAGCCTTTTGGTGTGTCTGCCCAGATCATCCCTTGGAACTATCCGGTTGAGATGACCGCGCGGTCTTTGTCGGCGGCACTGGCCACGGGCAATGCTTGCGTGATCAAAACGCCTGAGCTGACGCCTTTGAGTAATGCGTGGTTTGCCCATGCGGCTGAGGCTGTAGGGTTGCCCAAAGGTGCTGTGAACATTTTGTGTGGTCTGGGGGCGGAGGCCGGTGCGGCCTTGTCTGCGCATAGGGACGTGAACCAGATCGTCTTTACAGGGTCGGTCCCCACGGGCGTGGCCATTGCGACGGCGGCGGCCAAGAATGTGGTGCCTTGCGTGTTGGAGTTGGGCGGCAAGTCTGCGGCCATTGTGCATGATGACGCGGACCTTGATGCGTTTGAGAATGACGTCCGCTGGGGCATCTATTTCAACGCGGGTCAGGTCTGTTCCGCGATGAGCCGAGTGATTGCCCATGACAGTATCCATGATGCCTTGGTCGAACGCATGGTCGGCGTTGCGAAGTCTTTGACTGTGATGCCGGGCATGGACCAGCCGGAGTTCGGGCCGACCATGGGTGCGATGGTGTCCGAGCCGCAACGTGACCGCGCAGTGGGGATGATTGCAGACGCGCAGGCCCAAGGGGCGGCGGTCGCCACGGGTGGGCACAAGCTGAACCGTCCCGGTGCGTTTTTGGAACCCACGATCCTTACGGATGTCACCCCAGACATGACCATCGCCAATGAGGAAGTCTTTGGGCCGGTTCTGTCGGTGCTCAAGTTCTCGTCCGATGAAGACGCGCTCAAGATTGCGAACGGCACGCCTTATGGGCTGGTTGGCGGTGTGTTCACCCGTGATCTTGACCGTGCTACTTCGGCTGCGCGTCAAATGCGGGCAGGTCAGGTTTTTGTAAACGAATGGTACGCGGGCGGGGTTGAGACCCCCTTTGGCGGCTATGGCAAATCCGGCTATGGCCGCGAAAAAGGCCGCGAGGCGTTGTGGAACTATGTGCAGACAAAGAATGTCGCGATCAAGCTGTCTTGAACGCGAAACTCCATGGGCGAATAAGTTGAAAGGATGACAGATGAGCAGTTTTGATGAAGATCTCTTTTTGAAAGGGTTGGAGCAGCGCAAGGGCACCCTTGGCGCGGAATACGTTGAAAAGAACCTCGCCGCTGCCGATGACTTCACCCGCCCCTTTCAAGAGGCGATGACCGCGTGGTGCTGGGGTTTTGGCTGGGGCGACGATGTGATTGATGCCAAGACGCGGTCCATGATGAACCTGTCGATGATCGGTGCTTTGGGCAAAATGCATGAATGGGAAATCCATTGCAAAGGCGCGATCAACAATGGGGTCACCCAAGACGAGATCCGTGCGATCATCCATGTGATTGGTATCTATTGCGGTGTGCCGCAGGCTTTGGAGTGTTTTCGCGTTGCGCGAAAAGTGATTGAGGCAGACTAGGCGCACGTCTTTTGATACGCTGCCTTCATCGAAAGGACAGACCCGTATGACCGCCTACAAGCTTTATGGATCGCACGCGAGTTTGTTCACGGGCAAGGTGCGCGCCTATCTCAACTGGAAAGCGGTTCCTTATGAGGACTGCGCGGTGGATGAAGAGGTGATGAAAACCATCATCCTACCTCATGTCGGCTGGCCTGTTGTGCCCGTTGTCCAAACCCCTGACAGCCGCATCGTACAAGACACGGCTGACATTATCGCGGACATTGAAGCGACCCACCCTACCCCGTCTGTTATGCCGGACGGGCCAGTGCAGCAATTCGCATCGTACTTGATGCAGGTCTATGCAGACCAGTGGTTGGTTCTGCCCGCGATGCACTATCGCTGGAATTACAATGAGGACTGGGCGTACACCGAGTTTGGCCGCGCCACCCATCCCGATGCGACGCCGCAAGAACAGCACGCGATCGGCAAAAAGCGCGGCATCCGGTTTCGCGGAATGGTCCCGACCCTTGGGATCGACGCGGCGACAATCCCTGGTGTTGAGGCATCCTATGAAGCCTTTCTGACAGAGTTTGCGCAGCATCTTGGCACGCATGACTTTGTCTTTGGCGGGCGGCCTTCGTTTGCGGACTTCGCGCTGTTTGGTCCGCTTTATGCGCATCTTTATCGTGATCCTGAAAGCCGCAAGATCATGGAACGGGTCGCCCCGCCTGTGGCGCGATGGGTGGAGCGGACGCTTAATGCCTCTGACCGTCGGTCCGGTTTGGTCGGCAACGATGATATCCCAGCCACGCTTTTGCCGATGTTCAAACGCCACGCCACTGAGCACCTGCCTGTGTTGCAGGCCACGAACGATATGTTTGCCGCGTGGTGCGAAACTGCCGTTTCGGGTGATCTTGTGCCGCGTGCTTTTGGGATGGTTCCGTTTCAGGTTGAAGGATGTGACGGGCAGACCGTGGCACAATCGTTTTCGCTGTTCCGGCTGCAAGCTGCGTTGGACGCGTTTGACGCCTTGTCTGGCGATGACCGGACCAAGGCGGAAACCTTCTTGGATCAGATCAACGCAGCAGAGCTGGCGACCTTCAAATTGGCGCGTCGTCTTGAGCGCAAAAACTGCAAGCTATGTTTGGCTTAAGATTCCGTTGGAACGGGTTCAACCATTGCGCATGCAACAAAACACCACAGGATTACGCATCAATTTTGGGCATAGACCACAAATAGCGCGCCTTTTCTAAGCAAACGGGCGTGCTTGCGCGTTTTACGCGTGCGTCTTCTCTTTCATCACGCATTTTTCTGAATGAGGCTTTCGCCGTCCCGCAAGGGGCATCCGAGTGCCACGCGAGGGCGTGATCCTGTCAGAAAACAACCCTCGCATGGCTGCAACGTATAAGCTGCGGATCCGTGATACCACTCAACCGATGTGATGCCTAGGCAGCGCAAGAGAGGGGAGCGTAGCCGAATTTTTGGGGGATTTTCCTTTGACCAAACGTATCACTCTGCTCTCTACTTTGTCTGCGCTGGCGCTGTCTGTCGCCGGGACCGCTGCTGTTGCCGAATGTGCAAGTCCGATCAAAGTCGGCGTTTTGCATTCCTTGTCTGGAACCATGGCAATTTCTGAAACGACCTTGAAAGACACCATGTTGATGTTGATCGAACAGCAGAACAAAGCCGGTGGCTTGCTGGGCTGTGACATTGAAGCTGTTGTCGTTGATCCTGCGTCCGACTGGCCGCTGTTCGCTGAAAAAGCCCGTGAGCTTTTGACCGTATCAGAAGTTGACGTGATCTTCGGGTCTTGGACTTCTGTGTCGCGCAAATCCGCGCTGCCGGTTCTGGAAGAGTTGAACGGCTTGATGTTCTACCCTGTTCAGTATGAGGGCGAAGAAAGCTCTAAGAACGTGTTCTACACTGGTGCCGCCCCCAACCAACAGGCGATCCCTGCGGTGGACTATTTCCTTGAAGAGCTTGGCATTGAGAAATTTGCGCTGTTGGGCACCGACTATGTGTATCCCCGCACGACCAACAACATTCTTGAGCAATACCTGCAAGACAAGGGCATTGCCGCTGACGACATCTTTGTGAACTACACTCCCTTCGGTCATTCCGACTGGGCCACAATCGTGGCCGACGTCGTTGCCTTGGGTGAAGACGGCAAGCAAGTCGGTGTCATCTCAACCGTCAATGGCGACGCGAACATTGGCTTCTATAAGGAACTGGCCGCCGCTGGTATTTCTGCCGATGACATTCCTGTTGTTGCGTTCTCTGTGGGTGAAGAAGAGCTTTCCGGTTTGGACACCACGAACCTTGTCGGCCACTTGGCGGCTTGGAACTATTTCCAGTCTGCAGAAAGCGACGCCAACACTGATTTCATCGCCGCTTGGAAAGCCTTTGCGGGTGAAGAGCGTGTGACCAACGACCCAATGGAAGCACACTTCATCGGCTTCAACATGTGGGTCAACGCGGTCACCGCAGCTGGCACCACCGATGTGGATGCAGTGCGCACCGCGATGTACGGGCAAGAGTACCCGAACCTGACGGGTGGTACTGCGGTCATGTTGCCGAACCACCACCTTGCCAAGCCGGTTCTGATTGGTGAAATCACTGCCGATGGTCAATTCGATATCATCAGCCAGACCACAGAAGTTCCGGGCGATGCCTGGACCGACTTCTTGCCAGATTCAGCGGTGCTAATGTCTGATTGGAAAGAGTTGGGCTGCGGTATGTACAACACCGAAACCAAGACCTGTGTTCAGTTGACGTCGAACTACTAAACACTTCGCCCTGCGCGTCGTACTGCTGCGGCGCGCAGGGCTTTCAAATTTCGACGACTGAAAGATCAATATGCTGCGCACCATTTCTACTGTCATGTTCCTGCTGTTCAGCGGGATGATCGCGGCAGCACAAGACCTTCAACCTTTGTTGCAATCCCAAGCGGATGAGATCGCCAAGCCGTCCCGCAAGTCTGTTGGCACCGTATTGGATGCGCTTGTAAGCTCTGGCTTGCCGCAAGTTCCTGTGTTTCTGGAAGAGTGGTCGGGAAAGAATGTTTGGCAGCGCGCTGATGGTGCGTTTTTCATTGCCACTGCTGATGGCGATACGCTTGAACTGCGTGACATCGACACCGATGAAGCCTCGACTGCCCCGAAGTCCGAATTCAAACAGCTTAAACCCAATGGTGGCGTGCGCCGTTTGATTGGCACTGCCCTTGTGCAGTTTCAACTGACCGATCCTGATTTGACCCGCCGTGAGACGGCTGTTGCCTCTATTGCCCGTCGTCCTGATGCGTCGCAGCTTGCGCCTTTGCTGGCTTCGGTTGATGCCGAACCTGACGCGAGTTTGAAGGCCCGCAAAATCCAGCTTGCCAATTTTCTGTCTGCCCGTTTCGCGGATACCTCTGCGGACCGTATTGCTGCCATTGAAAGCCTGTCTTCGGACACGTCCGTTGAGGCCCGCGCGGTGCTGAACCAAATTCTGACGGTGCGCGAGGGCGTCGCCGACACCCTGCCCGACACCAACATTGCCCGCGTCTTTGACCCGATGGACGCCCCTGAGGCTTACTATGCAAAGCTGGTTGAGGCTGAACTGGCCGCCCCTTTGCAATCTGCCGGTGATATCCGTCAAGCGTTAGAGGCCAACATCGAAGGCGGCAAAATTGGTGGTGTGCCGGTGGCGCGTATGAATGACCCGGCGGCGCGGTTGGAGGCTTACGCGCAACTCGCCCAAGCCGATCTGGTTCCGCAACTGGTGACAGAAGATGTGCGAAACGCCGCCCTGTCATCCCATGCGTTCTTTGAGGAATATAAAGAGCCGAACGCGGACATTACCGATGCTGCCACCCTTGCCCTGTCGTCCGTTGAGACCCGCGTTGCCACGGCACAAGCGGTTGATTTGACCTTGGATGCGCTATCCCTGACGTCGATCTTCTTTCTGGCCGCGATCGGGCTTGCGATTACCTTCGGGGTCATGGGCGTCATCAACATGGCCCACGGCGAGTTTATCATGATGGGGGCTTATACCGGCTACGTGGTGCAGCTGTTCGTGCCCAGCTATACCTTGTCGATCTTTCTGGCCCTGCCCTTGGCTTTTGCCGTTACCTTCGCCGCAGGGGTTGCAATGGAACGCTTGGTCATCCGGCGGCTTTACCATCGTCCGCTGGAGACACTGCTTGCTACATTTGGCATATCAATCGCCCTGCAACAGATCGCCAAGAACATCTTTGGCACCCAAGCCCGCCCGTTGACCTCACCCGATTGGCTTGCCGGCGCGTGGGTGCTGAACGACGTGATCCAGATCAGCTATATCCGCATCGCCATCTTCATTCTGGCGCTGCTGTTTTTGGGGTTGATCTTGTACATCCTCAAACGCACGCGGCTGGGGCTTGAGGTGCGCGCAGTGACCCAAAACCCTGGCATGGCGTCGTCCATGGGGATCAACCCTGACCGCATCAACATGCTGACCTTTGGGCTTGGGTCGGGGATTGCGGGCATCGCGGGTGTGGCGATTGGGCTTTATGCCAAGGTGACGTCTGAGATGGGGTCCGACTACATCGTGCAGAGCTTCATGACCGTTGTTGTGGGCGGTGTTGGCAATGTCTGGGGCACCCTTGCGGGCGCGACCTTGATCGGCTTTGGCCAAAAGGGGATTGAATGGTTGAACCCGTCGAACACATTGGCGGCGCAGACCTATATGATCTTGTTTGTCATTTTGTTCATTCAGTTCCGGCCAAAGGGTATCGTCGCCCTTAAAGGCCGCGCGGCGGGGGATTGAGCATGGAGCGTACGTTCATCGCCCGCAACCCTTCGGTTCTGTGGTTTTTGTTGGCGCTTTCTGCCTTCACGGTCATCGTTACATTGATGAGCGAAGCTGCGGGTACGGCGCTGATTTCGACCTCGTTTCTGAAGACGCTTGGTAAGACGCTGTGTCTTTGCTTGGTGGCCGTCGCGATGGATGTGGTTTGGGGGTATTGCGGTATTCTGAGCCTTGGTCATTTCGCGTTTTTCGGTATCGGCGGCTATGCTATTGGCATGTGGTTGATGTATGCGCGCACCGAAGGGATCGTGGCGACGTCGCTTTCAAACAGCGCCCTGCCCCCGACCCCCGACGAGATTACGGATGCGATTGGAACCCAGATCTTTGGCGTGGTGGGCAGTAATGAGTTTCCCTTGATCTGGGCTTTTTCCCATTCCCTGACCTTGCAACTGATTGCCGTGGTTCTGGTGCCAGGGCTGCTGGCACTGGTCTTTGGGTGGCTCGCCTTTCGGAGCCGCGTGACGGGCGTCTATCTGTCCATCCTGACCCAAGCGATGACTTTGGCGCTGTCGCTGTACTTTTTCCAGAACGACACCGGCCTGCGCGGCAACAACGGGTTGTCGGGGTTGCAGAATATTCCCGGGCTTGAGGCCGTATCGCAGGCTGATTTGTCGTTGTGGTTCTTCTGGGCGTCGGCTGTGGCCTTGGGCGCTGGGTATGTTCTGTTTGCCTGGGTTGTTTCTGGCAAGCTTGGGTCTGTTATTCGCGCCATCCGAGACGATGAAACGCGGGTGCGGTTTTTGGGCTACCATGTGGAAAGCTACAAGCTGTTTGTCTTCACCCTGACGGCCATGGTCGCGGGCATCGCGGGTGCGCTGTATTACCCCCAAGCCGGCATCATCAACCCTGCCGAAATCGCGCCAATCGCGTCGATCTATCTGGCGGTATGGGTCGCTATTGGCGGACGCGGGCGGCTATACGGCGCGGTTATCGGGGCAGCCGTGGTGTCACTGATGTCATCGTGGTTCACAGGGGGCGGTGCGCCGGACATCAACCTTGGTTTTTATGTGATCAAGTGGACTGACTGGTGGTTGGTATTGCTCGGCCTGACCTTTGTAGCAGTCACGCTGTTCTTCCCCAAAGGCATCGGCGGTTTGTTTGATCTGCTGTCCCGCGACAAGGAGGCCAAGTCATGAACACCCTGCTTGAAGTGTCGGGCGTCAGTGTCAGCTTTGACGGGTTCAAGGCGATCAACAACTTGTCTATTCAGATTGGCGCGACCGAGTTGCGCGCTGTCATTGGCCCCAATGGTGCGGGCAAGACGACGTTCATGGATATCGTGACCGGCAAGACCAAGCCCGATGAAGGCTATGTCATCTGGGGCGATAAATCGGTGTCCTTATTGGGTATGAACGAAAGCCAGATCGCGCAGGCTGGTATTGGTCGTAAGTTTCAAAAGCCGACCGTGTTTGAGGCACAAACCGTACGCGAGAACATTGTTATGGCGCTGAAAAACCCGCGTCGTCCGGTTGATTTGCTGTTCGGTCGCAAAGCGTCAGATACTGAGGACCGTACCCGTGAGATCAGCGATGAGATCGGTTTGACCGATGCTTTGGATCAAACCGCAGGCGCGTTGAGCCATGGTCAAAAGCAATGGTTGGAGATCGGGATGCTATTGGCCCAAGACCCCAAGCTGTTGCTGGTGGATGAGCCTGCTGCGGGCATGTCCCCGTCCGAGCGTGAGCACACGACCGCCCTTTTGACACGTGCTGCCAAGACCCGTGCTGTCGTCGTTGTCGAACACGATATGGAGTTCGTGCGCCGGTTGGATTGTAAGGTCACGGTGTTGCACCAAGGGTCGGTTCTGGCCGAAGGCACGCTGGATCATGTCACACAAAATAAGGATGTCGTTGATGTCTATCTGGGGCGGTAAACCATGCTGAGCGTTGAGGGTCTGACCCTGAAATACGGGCAAAGCCAGATCTTGAACGGGATTGATCTTGAGGCCAACGTGGGCGAGGTCAGTGTTATTATGGGCACCAATGGCGTTGGCAAAACCAGCCTGTTGAAAGCTATCGCTGGTCGTCATCCTTTTGCGGATGGGGGGATCACGTTGGATGGCAGCCCGCTGGGTCATGTGAGCGCCTTTGATGCCGCGAAGGCGGGTATCGCCTATGTTCCCCAAGGCCGCGAAGTTTTTCCGCTGATGACAGTTGTTGAAAATCTTGAAACGGGCTTTGCTTGTTTGGGTAAGGCCGACCATCAAATCCCTGATGAAATCTATGAGTTGTTCCCCGTGCTGCATGATATGGCCCACCGTCGTGGTGGTGATCTGTCGGGCGGGCAACAACAGCAGCTTGCCATTGCGCGGGCTTTGATTACGCGCCCCAAAGTGTTGCTGCTGGATGAGCCGACCGAGGGCATTCAGCCCAACATCATTCAACAGATCGGTGAGGTTATCCGCACCCTATGCGCACGCGGTACAATGGCGATTGTGCTGGTCGAGCAGTACTTCGACTTTGCCTATGACCTTGGTGATGCCTTTACGGTGATGGAACGCGGCGCTGTGTCGTTTCAAAAGCGGTCCGATGATCTGACACGCGATGCGCTGTACCAGCAGGTTCTGGTTTAAGCCGCTGGCAGTTCGATCCCGCCGATTTCTGCAAGCAGGTCGAGCACTTGTTCCGCCCCTTCGTCGTTGCGCAGGCTTGTGAACACGAAAGGCTTGCCCGCCCGCATGCGCGTGGCGTCACGGTCCATGACCTCAAGCGACGCGCCCACGTGCGGTGCTAGGTCCGTTTTGTTGATGACCAGAATGTTGGACTTGGTGATTGCTGGCCCACCCTTGCGCGGGATTTCCTCGCCCGCGGCCACGTCGATCACATAGACCGTCACATCTGCCAATTCAGGGCTGAAGGTGGCCGACAAATTATCCCCGCCGCTTTCGATCAACACCACATCAAGATCGGCGTGGCGTTCGCGCATCTGGGCAATGGCCGCCAGATTGATCGATGCGTCCTCACGGATTGCCGTGTGCGGACAGCCCCCCGTTTCGACCCCGATCACGCGGTCTTGTGGCAGGATTTGCATACGCATCAGCGCTTCGGCATCTTCTTGGGTGTAGATGTCGTTGGTGATTACCCCGATGGAGATTTTCGGGTGCATCAGCTTTGCCAGCTTGGCGGTCAGTGTTGTTTTCCCTGCCCCGACAGGTCCGCCGATCCCGATGCGAAGTGGTCCGTTTTGCGATGGCATGGGCTGTCCTTTTACGTTCGAAAGATGCGGGAATACTGGGTTTCATGGCGCATGGATGCGATGTCGGACATCCATGTGTTGCTGTAGGCATCGTCTAGCGTGGCCCCTACAACGGTGCGGGCTTTGGCGATGCAGATGGGTTGCAATGCCATTTGCACCTTTTGCCCGTCAAGCTGCCCCAAGGGGACCGCGCGCAAGGCCGCCGCGCAAAGGTTTGCGACGAAGGCTTGAAGGTAAAGCGCGGTTGTTTGCTCAACATCCAAGCCCATCCGCTGGGCCACATGTCCGACTGCGACTGCATAGGTTAAGTGCGGCAGATGAAGGCCCCAGACCCCGTTGACCGTGTCGCAAAAGGCGGCCCCTTGCAGGTCTGCTTCCATCAGCCGCTCGGAGGAGGCCGCAAAAGCGCGGACCTGTGCGTCGAGCATATCGAGCGCTTCCTGCTTTGCCGAAAACGCCGCGTTTAAGAACACTGCATCTGCGTGGGCACTGCCGATTTCGACAAGGTCGGTTATCCAAGCTTCAAGACTTTGAGCGTCTTTGATGACGCCTGCCTCAACCGCCGCTTCAAGCCCGTGCGAATATGCAAAGGCCCCCACCGGAAAGGCGGGCGACATGAGCTGCGTCAGGGTCAGCAGATCAGTGGTCATGCGCCGTGGCACCATGCGCGTGCGAATGGGTGCGGCCATGCCCGTAAGCGCCGCCTTCGGGGGTGAAGGGTTCCACCACTTGCGTCACTGTAGCCCCGAGGTGTTCGAGCATATGGCCGATCACTGGATCATCTTGAATGACCAAACGGTCCTTTTCGATCTGGCATGGCGTGTGGCGATTGCCGATGTGCCAGGCCAGTTGCACCAGATCGCCAGTGACTTGTAGGAGCGTTTCTTTGGCGGCGATGATCTCAACGGTACGGCCATCTTCCAAGGCGAAGGCGTCCCCCTGATCCAGCGAAGTCGTCTGCGCCAGATCGACCAACAGGCTTTGCTGCCCTGCGGTTTTGATGACTTGCCGGCGCAAGAACCGTTCGTCATAGGTCAGCACGCATGTGTCTGCTGCGCTGTCCCATGTGCCCGCTTTCAAAACGGTATGTGTGTTTAAATCGGCCATCAGAACAGGAAGTACCGTTGTGCCATTGGCAGCTCGGTCGCGGGTTCGCAGGTGAGCAATTCGCCGTCTGCGCGGACTTCGTAGGTTTCGGGGTTCACTTCCATGTGCGGGGTCGCTGTGTTCAAGATCAGATCCTTTTTGCCGATGTTGCGGGTGTTGTCGACGGCGATGGTTTGCTTGGACAGACCAAGGCTTTCGCCGATCCCATTCGCCTGTGCTGCCTCTGACACGAAGCACACGGCGGACTGTTCCACTGCGCGGCCATAGGCGCCGAACATGGGGCGTGAATAGACCGGTTGCGGCGTCGGGATAGAGGCGTTCGGATCGCCCATCTGCGCGCAAACGATTGTGCCTGCCATCAAAACCATTTCCGGTTTTACCCCGAAGAACGCAGGGTTCCACAGAACCAGATCGGCGCGTTTGCCTTCGGCGATGCTGCCGATTTCATGGCTGATCCCATGGGCGATGGCGGGGTTGATCGTGTACTTGGCGATGTAGCGGCGCACGCGGTAGTTGTCGTTCTCGCCTGTTTCCTCGGGCAAGCGACCGCGTTGCTTTTTCATCTTGTCGGCGGTCTGCCATGTGCGGATCAAAACCTCGCCTACGCGGCCCATAGCCTGGCTGTCGCTGGCAATGATCGAGAAGGCGCCCATGTCGTGCAGGATGTCTTCTGCGGCGATGGTTTCGCGCCGGATACGGGATTCCGCGAAGGCCACGTCTTCAGGAATGGATTTGTCGAGATGGTGACAGACCATGAGCATATCCAAATGCTCTTCCAGCGTATTGACCGTGTAGGGCCGCGTCGGGTTCGTGGACGACGGCAGCACGTTTTCATTGCCGCAGATCTTGATGATGTCAGGCGCATGCCCGCCGCCTGCGCCCTCTGTATGGAAGGCGTGGATCGTGCGCCCTTTGAGCGCCGCCACGGTCGTTTCAACGAACCCGCTTTCGTTCAGGGTGTCTGTGTGGATCATCACCTGAACGTCCATGTCATCAGCCACAGACAAACAGCAATCAATCGCCGAGGGCGTGGTGCCCCAGTCTTCGTGCAGTTTGAGCGCGCAGGCCCCGCCTTGGACCATTTCGACCAGAGCATCGGGTTGGCTGGCGTTGCCTTTACCCGCGAACGCAAGGTTCATCGGGAAGGCATCTGCCGCTTGCAGCATCCGGCCGATGTGCCACGGACCGGGGGTGCATGTGGTGGCAAGCGTGCCGTGGGCCGGACCTGTGCCGCCGCCAAGCATCGTGGTCAGGCCAGAGTGCAGCGCATCTTCGATCTGTTGCGGGCAGATGAAGTGGATGTGTGAATCGAACCCGCCTGCGGTCAGCACTTTGCCTTCGCCTGCGATGATCTCTGTGCCGGGTCCGATGATGATGGTCACACCCGGTTGGGTGTCAGGGTTGCCCGCTTTGCCGATCTTGTGGATGCGTCCGTCTTTCAGGCCAACGTCTGCTTTGTAGATGCCGCTGTGATCTACGATCAGCGCGTTTGTAATGACGGTATCCACGGCGCCTTGTGCGCGGGTGGCTTGGGATTGGCCCATGCCATCGCGGATCACTTTGCCGCCGCCGAATTTGACTTCTTCGCCGTAGGACAGCTCATTCGCACCTTCGCCTGCGAGGGCGGTCAAATCCCGTTCGACTTCGATGATGAGATCGGTGTCTGCGAGGCGCAGTTTGTCGCCCACTGTTGGCCCGAACATCGCGGCGTAATCCGCGCGGCTGATAGAGGTTGCCATCTAGAGATCCCCCATGACTTTTGCGTTAAACCCGAAGATCCGACGCGCGCCGGAGAGTTCGATCAGGTTGACCTCTCGCCGTTGTCCCGGCTCAAACCGGACGGCTGTGCCGGGGGCGATATCAAGCCTGCGTCCATAGGCGGCGTCGCGGTCGAAATCCAGCGCTGCGTTGCTTTCCGCGAAATGGTAGTGGCTGCCCACTTGGACGGGACGGTCGCCTGTGTTGGCAACCATCAGGGTGATCGCTTCTCTGTCCTTGTTGAGGATCAAATCACCTGCGGCGGGAATGAGTTCTCCGGGGATCATGGGCATGCTCCTTCAGCGGATCGGGTTGTGGACGGTCACCAGTTTGGTGCCATCGGGAAAGGTTGCTTCGACTTGTACGTCGTGGATCATCTCGGCCACGCCTTCCATGCATTGTGCGCGGGTCACCACATGCGCTCCCGCTTCCATCATATCCGCCACAGACCGGCCATCCCGCGCCCCTTCGACGACCGCGTCGGTGATCAGCGCAATCGCTTCGGGGTAGTTCAGTTTGACCCCACGCCCGAGCCGTTTGCGGGCCACCTCGGCGGCCATTGCGACCAGCAGTTTGTCTTTTTCACGCGGGGTCAGTTGCACGGGTCAAAGTCTCCAGTTTTTGGGAAGGGCGTTGTGGGTGAGAAGCGTCAGAATGGGCATCAAGATCTTGCGCAGAATGTGGCTGTCTTCGCACAAGAGCCGCACCACGAGGGTTCGATCATTCACGAGGCTTGCACCGCCTGTGTTTGGCAGAATGCTACGCAGGGTTGGCAGATATGACGCGGCTTGATCGTCCACCAACACGAGGTTGGCCATGGCGCGGATACCAGTGCCTGCGACGGCGGAGCGTTCCAGCATCGCGGCGGTGTCCCCTTGCAGATAGATACGATCAAGATAGAGCGGTTTACCCTGCGCGGTGAGGCAGATGTTATCGCACAGATCGCAGGATTTGAGGGTTTCGCCGGAGGCCGCCCGCCCGAACACCAAAGGCTCAAGCATAATCAAGCGACCGCCTGTTCCGATGTCTGCTGTCAGATTTCTGCGCAGGGCACAGCCGTCGAACAAAATGGTTTCCTGTGGCACCCAGAAGAGCTGTGCGTGGTCCGCCACGGTCAATGACGTGGTGATCTTTCCCGCAGCACCCGCGGTCGCGCGGTAGATGCGTTCGGCCGCTTGGGTGGTGATGCACAGCTGCGTATTGGCGGCGGCAGTGGCTGAGATTTCAAAGCTGTCCCCGCCTGTGACGCCGCCAGCCGTGTTGACCATGACCGCATCCAAACGCCCAGCGTCGGCGCGCGGAAAAACGACGCGGAACGAGCCTTTCTGGTGCAACCGATCTAACCCTGTCACGCCGCTTGGCAGCACCTTTGATGCGATGGACGCGCGCCCGACTGCCCGTTGGAACACAGGTTCCGCAACATTTGGGGCAAGAGAGTTCATGGATCGCTTTCTTCGTCTGAGCAGCACGGCGGGTGGCAGGTTCCAAATGCGTAGCAAGGGGTCGAAACAGATGCAAAGCCGAGACCTAAAACGCGCGTTGAAAACGACCAATGTCGCGGCTGTTCGCCTAAAAACTAAGCACTTACTGCGCGACATCCCTGTAGCTGTCGCCCAAGCGGATATTGTCAAAGCGCATCTGAAACGGGCGTTTGGATGCGGCGCGATAGATACCGGTTTTCAGAACGCATCGGTCCTCAAATCCATCCCAGCGCAAAGGCACCCGCTGGGTGGTGACAGACCGACCGTTCACCCAAAGCCGCACGTAGCCCTTTTCGCCCATCCGAAAGCTCATGATGATGTCTGTCCATTTGCCTTGCGGCATTGGACCGGTCCAGAGCCTTTCGTAGGCGTCGTCACTGCTGCGTGCGATCAGCGAAAACCGATCCCCTGTTTCGAGGTTCAAAGACAAGGGCGGCGGCAGTTGTGATCCGGTTTGATGGCATTGCATGAAGAGATGCCATGCGCCGTCTTCCACGATGCCTATGGGACGCACGCGCATCCCTAGAAACCACGTTCGGTTGAAGTTGATGCCGCTGTAGATGCGCAGTTCAGAACGGTCCTTGGCAGATGCGGTCGGCGTGGGGCTGGCGTTCAGTTCCAGCACCTTTGATCCTGCTGAGGCATCCCTGACGATCTTGGCGCGCGTGCCTCCGCCTTCGCGTCGGATTGGGAAGACCCGTTTGTCTTCGCGCAGGCCTTTGGCGGTCAGCTTGGCGGGGTCCATTTCAAGGCTGTAGTAAGTGTCGGCGCTTGCTTCGCCTGTCAGGGCGATCAACGCCGCGAAAACCGCGATCAATCTTAAAGTACCGGCCAGCCAAGGTTTCGATCTGCGCATTGTGTGATCCGTCTGAGCGATAGGTTCATAGCACCCTGCGCGCAAACATCACGCGAAGGCAATATCAACGCTGCCGAACGCGCCGAAGTCAGCCGTGATCTGCGCGCCGGACGGGCATTCGATGGGGCGAATGAAACTACCCGACAGGATGACCTGCCCGGATGCAATGCTTTGCCCGTAGCCCGCCATGCGACGTGCCAGCCAGACCACACTTTCCACGGGATCGTTAAGCACGCCTGCGCCCAATCCGGTTTCTTCGACCTCATCGTTGCGCGATGTGATTGCCCCGACCCAGCGTAGGTCAAAGGCATCAGCCTTGTGCTTTTGCGGACCAAGCACGATCCCTGCATTGGCGGCATTGTCGCTGATGGTGTCGAAGATTTTGCGTGTGTCGCCGGTGGCGGGGTCAGCCCGCAGGATGCGTGTGTCCAGGATTTCAATGGACGGAGCCACGTAGTCTGTGGCGGCCAGAACGTCATCATGCGTTACGTCTGCGCCCCCAATGGCTGATTTCATGACAAAGGCGATTTCGGCCTCGATCCGTGGTTGAATGAACCGCCCCGCTGGTACCGTCGCGCCGTGGTCAAAAACCATGTCATCGAACAAAATACCGCTGTCTGGAATGTCGATGTTGAGCGCGTATTGCATCGCCTTTGAGGTTAGCCCGATCTTCCATCCGACGACCGACCGCCCCTGTTCCAGCTTGGCGCGGTAGATTGCGTTCTGGATAGCGTAGGCGTCGTCCATGCCCATTTCGGGGTGGCGTTTCGTGAGCAACCCGATCTGGGTGCCGGTCGCTTCAGCATGCAACAAATCGGCCGCGGCTTGGGCGTGATCTTGTGGTGTCATAACACTTCGTCCGCAATTGTGTTTCGCAAGGTGCCGATGCCGTTTGCTTCGACTTCGACCACATCACCAGGGGCCAGATACTGCGGCGGGTCGAGCCTTGCGCCCGACCCCGTGGGCGTGCCCGTCACGATGATGTCGCCGGGCTGAAGCGTCATGAAGGTTGAGATATACTCGATCTCTCGCCGGATCGGGTGCATCATGCGTGACAGCACGTCGTCTTGTCGGACCTCACCATTGACGCGTGTGATGATCCGCGCGTCGTCAAGTTGGCTGGCGTCTTTGAACGGCACCAACCACGGGCCGATTGCGCCGGAATTATCCCAGTTCTTGCCTTGTGTGACGTTGAATTTAGCGTGCCGGACCCAATCGCGGATTGTGCCTTCGTTGCACAGGGTCAGTGCTGCGATATGATCATAAGCATCGGCTTGGGCGATGCGGCGCCCTGCCTTGCCGATCACGATTGCGACCTCGCCTTCGTAGTCCAGTTGCGGACTTTCTGGCGGGCGGATCAAGGGGCGATTGTGGCCTGTGAACCCGCTTGCAAAGCGCGGGAACAGGGACATGAATTTGGGCTGTTCGGAGCCGTCTTTGTATTCTGCATTCCGGTCGGGGAAGTTGACGCCCACGCAGAGGATCCGTCGTGCGTTGGGCAGGACCATATCGTAATCAAAGTCAGTGTGCGTCACAGGTTTGCCCTGTGCTGCGTCTTCCAGTGTCGACAATCCGCCTGCGACGACCACATCAAACAGCGTCGGCCAGTGCGGGAAGTCGTGGTTCAAGGCGATCATTCCGTCTTCGGTCACGGCTCCGTAGTGCTGCACGCCTGCGCTGGTGTATGTTGCAAAATTCATTTGATCTGCTCCCAAACTTCTTGGACGACGGTTTGGACCATCATCACATCCTCGCGTGTCGTATCAAATTGCCCGACCTGCACCCTGATGATCTTGCGGCCCTGAAACGCGCCTTGGGTCAGGTAGACCCGACCGTCGTCGTTGATGGCATCCACCAATTGCTGCTGCATGTCATCATCGCCCGGACAGCGGAAAGAAAAGAGGCTCAGGATCGGTTCTGTCACGATCTCAAAACCGTCTTGGCCGCGTATGGCTTCGCAAAGCTCGCCCGCCCATTTGACATGATTGCGGATGCGCAGTTGCAGCCCTTCAAGCCCGTAGGACCGGATCAGAAACCAGAGCTTTAGCGCCCTGAACCGCCGCCCCAGCGGGATCGTCCATTCGGAATAATTGGTCACGGCATCGCCTGTGGTTTTCAAGTATTCCGGTTCGATCTTAAGCGTGTTGAGCTGAGGAGTCGCATCGCGCAGGAACTGGACCGAGCAATCGAATTGCGCGCCCAGCCATTTGTGTGGGTTGAAGACGATGCTGTCAAAGCCGTCCACATCTGCCCAAAAGGCGTCGTGGTATTCAGGGCAGATCATCGCGGACCCCGCCCAAGCGGCATCGAGATGGGTGTAGAGATCATGGGCTTTCGCGACCTTGACGATCGGTCCGAGCGTGTCGGAGGCCCCGACCCCTGTGCCACCTGTGATCGCGATGATCCCTGCTGGGGTGTGCCCTGCCTTGATGTCCGCTTGGATCGCTGTTTCCAATGCGTCTGCATCCATGCCGTGCAATGGGCCGGTGCCTTCGATCTTCACCAGATTTTCCTGTCCTATCCCTGCGACCCAGCAGGCCCGATCAATTGAGGAATGGACCTGATCTGAACAATAGACCCGTAGGTGCCCCTTGCCGGACAACCCTTCGCGGTTGCCTGTGTAGCCCGTCGCCCGTTCGCGCATGGTTAGAACAGCAGACAGGGTAGCAGACGATGCGCTGTCTTGGATGACGCCTGTGTAGCCATCGGCCAGCCCCAAAGCCTGACGCAGCCAGTCGATCATCACGCCTTCGACTTCGGTCGCTGCGGGCGAGGTTTGCCAGAGCATACATTGCGCGGCCATCGTGTTGACCAGTTGTTCCGCCAGCATCGACGGGGGTGCTGCGTTGGACGAAAAATACGCAAAAAAGCGCGGGTGCTGCCAGTGGGTCATGCCGGGCATCACGATGCGTTCAAAATCGGCCATGATCGTCTTCATATCCTCGGCCTGTGATGGCGGGGCTACGGGCAGTTGTGCCGCGATTTCGCCGGGCTTGGTTTGGGCGCGCACCGGTCTGTCGCTGAGAGACTTGTGATAGTCCGCCCCCCAGTCGGCGATCTGTTTGCTCCACTTGGCGAAGTCATCCCAGTGCATAGTCTTGCATCCTTTGAAGGCTTACGGCGCGATGATCGGGCTGGCCGCGATCTGCGAGTCCTTGGTGTCGACCCCGACAAAAGCCGTGCCGTGCTTGAACCAGCTTTCAGGGGCAGCCGCCCCCCAGAGGGTCTGGCGTTGCGGGTCTTGCAGATCCCATTTGATCGGTTCCAAGTCGGGGTCAACGGTTTGATAGTCCGAGCAGTAAATTTCGATCCGGTGCCCGTCGGGATCAAGGATGTAGAGGAAAAACGCGTTGGAAATTCCGTGCCGCCCTGGCCCACGTTCGATGTTGCTGACATACCCCGTCGTCGCCATAAGATCGAGCAAATCGATGATGTTCAGCGGTGTCGGCACCCAAAACGCAATGTGGTGCATGCGCGGGCCAGTGCCGTTGGTAAAGGCCATGTCATGCACCCCGCCTTTGCGGTGCATCCACGCGGCCCAGAGTTTCTTGCTGTCTTCGTCTTCGGTGTATTCGGTGACACGAAACCCGAAATCCGAATAGAAGGCGACGCTGGCATCCACGTCATGGCTGAACACATTGAAGTGGTCGATCCGCAGTGGTTTTACCCCGCGATAGAGTGCGTATTTCTGGTGGATCGGGTCAAGCCTGTCCATCTTGTGGTAGAATTCGAGCGGGATTCCCATGTTATCAGATGTCAGGAGGGTTCTGCCTTGGTAGGGCCGGTCTACCCATGACGTCGGGCGACCTTTGGATTTGAAATAGGTCTCTGCCTTGTCCAGATCAGCCTCATCGAAGGTCTTGAAGCCCATGACTTCGACAGTGCCGGGCTGGTCCGATTTTTGCAGGATGACGCAGTGATGCCCACGTTCTTCCATAGCCCGCAGGTAAATGTGGCTGTTGCTTTCGTCCGTTACCTGTAGCCCCAGAATTTCGGTGTAGAAGGTTTTGCTTGCGGCGAGGTCTTTGACATTCAGGCAGGCGTGGCTGAGCCGGATGGTGTTGAAGTCGGGGTAAAGATTGGGGGCGGGAACTGGCATGATTTACGCTCCTTTATCAACAAGAATGACAGGCCGCAGACCTGCTTTGTGCGTGACCCACGTAAGGCCGTTTGTGCTGTTGGATGGTACCACGGCCAGCACTAAAAGTAGCACCGTTCCTGCCAGCAGGGCGACCAGTGAATAGAGGTCAGCTGCTTCACCGAACACAAAACCCAAGATGGGCCCCAGCAGCAAACATGGGGTCAGCACACAGCACAGCAGAAACGCGCGATACAACATGCGACCGAACCCAGCGGGTTTATCGCTGTTAAATATGTGGTAGCGGATGCCCAATATCCGCTTTCCAACACTTGCCCCGATTAGTCCTGCGATGATGCCGCTTGATAGCAAAACCGTCGTGAAAGTGGCCAGCACAAACAACAGGTATCCATTGCGAACGTCGTCAGGATACGCGGACATGAAGTTGATCTGTGGCCATGCGACTTTTTCATTCAGGATCATGGCGGCGATACGCATATAGAGGTCAGAAACCCAAAACAGCACAGGTGTCATAACTACGAGTGTCAGACACCCACCCAACAAAAGTCTTCCTATTCCAGCTTGTTCAAAGACTTTTGTCATTGACCCAGCTTCGTGATCTTGTGCTGCCCCGTCGCAAAGCCGATGTGCTTTTGTTCCATATAGAATTCAAACGACCAGTCGCCGCCGTCACGGCCGATGCCGCTGGCTTTGACGCCGCCGAAGGGGGTTGGCAGATGGCGCACGTTTTCAGAGTTGACCCAGATCATGCCGGCCTCAAGCTTGTCTGTAAAGCGCAGCGCGCGGGTCAAATCGTTGGTCCAGACATAGCCTGTGAGGCCGTAGTTGATGTCATTGGCGATCTGCAAGGCTTCGTCTTCGGTACTGAAGGGGATCGAGGTCAGCACCGGCCCGAAGATCTCTTCTTGCGCAATCCGCATCTGGTTGTTGGCTTGCGTGAAGAGCGTTGGCCGAACGAAGTAGCCGTCGTTCCCGACCGTCTCACCGCCTGCTGCGATGGTGGCCCCGTCTTGGCGCGCGATCTCAAAGTAGCTGGTCACTTTGTCGAAGTGTTCTTGGTTTACGAGCGGTCCGATTTCGGTTTTCGGGTCCAGCGGGTGACCGACTTTGATCTTGTTGACGCGTTCGACCAGCTTGGCCTCAAATTCTTCCCGGATCGTGTCTTGGACCAGCAGCCGCGACGACGACGTGCAGCGTTCTCCGTTGATCGAATAGATCATAAAGATCACCGCATCGAGTGCGCGGTCCAGATCAGCGTCTTCAAAGACGATGACGGGATTTTTGCCTCCCAATTCCAGATGGTTGCGTTTGAGCGTGTCCGCCCCCTGCTTGGTGATCAGCGAGCCTGTGCGCGATTCACCCACAAAGGCAATCGCCTTGATCTTGGGATGTTCGCACAGCGCTTTCCCTGCCCCTTCGCCGAAGCCGTTGACCGTGTTCAGAACGCCGGGGGGCAGGCCTGCGTCTTCCGCGATTTCCACCAGCAAACGGGCGGTCAAAGGCGAGGCTTCGGCCGGTTTATGAACGACCGTACAGCCCGCCGCCAAAGCCGGTGCGATCTTCCATGTCGACAGCATGAAGGGCGTGTTCCAAGGCGTGATGATCCCCACCGGTCCAATGGGTACGCGCGTTGTCACGTTCATGAGTGTAGGTGATTTTAGGTGCTGCCCGTCCCGCGCTTGCACGACCTGATCTGCGAAATAGCGAAAGTTCTCGGCCCCGCGCAGTGCGGCCTTGGACATGAATTTGTAAGCCTGCCCTGTATCCCAACATTCGCAGAGGGCTATTTCTTCGGCACGGGCTTCGATGCCTTCAGCGATCTTGATGAGGATGGACCGACGCTGTGTTGCCGGCATATCGCGCCACGCAGCAAAGGCGTCGTGCGCGGCAGTCGCAGCTGCGTCAATATCGGCGGCATCCCCATGTGCAACATCGCAGATCACCGATTTATCAACCGGCGAAATGGTTTGGAACAGTCCTGCACTGCCCGCAACGTCCTGCCCTGCGATCCGGTTTTGGATGCCCGTCTTAGCGAACCGTTTCAGAAAGCCGTTCAGCTTGGAAATGTTGGTGTCGAGGTCACTCATGCGGGAGGCTCCAAATGGTCGCGGACGGTGCCGAATTTCGGGGAAAGCGAGGCATCAATATCGCGCATTTCAGCCGACAGTGCGATGGAATGGGTTTCCATCGCGGGTGCCATGAAGTCTTTGAGCGCGGCAAACAGGCGGTTGATTGCCTCTGTTTTAACGTCTTCGGGTCGCCCTTCGCGCAGCCGTACCGACAGGTCGATATAGCCGTGCTTTGGATTGCCATCGGCCATTGCGACATGGTCCACCCGCGTCGCGCGCACCCTGATGCCGGGGGTCGGAAAGGCGTCTATGTTGGCCGCCGTCGCGCGAATATGCTCGCACAGCGCGCTCATATCCACGAGCTGCTCAACATTCGCTGAATAGTCGATATGGAAATGCGGCACGCTTTTTCCTTAACATGTTAATTTACTTGACCTTAGAGAACCCGTCCCTGCCCTGTCAATACCAACCTATCCGCCCGTAGCCCCCATTGGAGTATGATCCCGTGCTAAAGCTTGATCCACGCGGTCTTTAGGTTGATGTATTTCTCTATCGCGTGCAGCGATTTATCGGATCCGTTGCCTGATTGGCCGACCCCACCGAGCGGCACTGTCCCATCTGCCCCGCCGTAAGTGTTGACGTGCATCACGCCCGTCCGGATTGCGCGCACCATTTTATGGGCGCGGCTGAGATTGGATGTCCACACCGCCCCTGCCAACCCGTAAACCGTGGAATTGGCAATGCTGATTGCCTCTTCATCCGTGCTGAATGGCGTGACCCCGAGCACCGGACCAAAGACCTCTTTTTGCGAGAGCGTGGCGTCTGGTGTCACCCCTGTCACGATGGTTGGTTCCATGAAGTACCCCCCCGTTTCTTGCAAAATCCGCCCGCCGCCCATGATGACTTGTCCGCCTTCGGACTGGGCCGTTTCGACAAACCCGAGGTTCGCTTTGAGCTGGGTTTCGGAATTCACCGCGCCAATCGCTGTGTCCACCTGTAGCGGATCACCGACGCGCATGCTTTGCGTCGCTTTGGCGACCTCGGCCACAAAGTCATCGTGAATGGACGCCTCAACCAGCAGCCGAGATCCGGCCACACAGACCTGACCTGCATTTCTGAAGATGCCGCCCGCAGCGACCTTCGCGGCTTCGGCCAGATTGGGTGCATCCGCAAACACCACGTTCGGGGATTTGCCCCCGAGTTCGAGATAGACCCGTTTCATGTTCGACCGCGCCGCGTAATCCATCAACCGCCGACCCGTTCCGCCTGATCCGGTAAAAACAAGCACATCGATGTCCATGGACAGGCCCATGACCTCTCCGACGACTGCGCCTTCGCCAGTGACCGCGTTCAAAACGCCGGGCGGCAGACCTGCCTCTAGCGCCAGTTCGCACATGCGCATCAGAGACAGCGACGCGGTTTCTGCGGGTTTCAACACAACGGAATTGCCCATTGCGAGCGCGGGCCCGAGTTTCCATGCCCCGATCATCATCGGGAAGTTCCAAGGAATGATCGCCCCGACAACGCCGACGGGTTCCTTGTGGATCATCCCCAAGATATCGCCTGCCGTTGGCGCGATTTCTCCATAGATTTTGTCCAAGGCTTCGGCGTAGTAGCGGATTGTGCCAGCCGCAGATCCCGGTTCGGCCTTTAGCGCCATGGAGATTTCGGTGCCGTTGTCACGCACGCCCAGAACGGCGAGTTCGAGTGCGTTAGCCTCAATCAGGTCGGCCCATTTCAGCAGCACTTTCTTACGGACCGCGGGGGGTTGGTTGGCCCAACGCCCGTCCTCAAATGCGGCGCGGGCCGAGGCGATGGCGGCTTCCATATCGGCGGTAGTGCCTTTAGCGACTGTGGTCAGAACCTGCCCGTCGATGGGTGACAAAACCTCCATCACGGCACCGTCTGAGGCTGCAACATGTTTGCCTTCGATCAGATGCGAGAACGCTGGAACTGGTTGCGCCCGTAGAGCGTCAATTTTGGCTTGATCCATGTCGGCTTCCCCCGTGCATTTCCTGTAAAGCGAATGGCTGGCTTAAGCGCCCAAGCCCGCCACGCACATGTATTTGACAGACAGGTAGTCTTCGAGCCCTTGAGACCCGCCTTCCTTGCCCATACCGCTTTCCTTGAGGCCTCCAAAGGGGGCTTCGACGGTTGTGATAAGGCCGGAGTTGATGCCGATGAGGCCGTATTCCAGACCTTCGTTTAGACGGAATGTGCGCCCAAGGTCGCGCGTATAGGCATAGGCGGCCAGACCAAATTCGGTGGCATTCGCCGCGGCCAAAGCTTCGTCTTCTGTGTCGAACTTGAACACGGCGGACAGTGGTCCGAAGATTTCTTCGGTGGCGAATTGCATGTCTGCGGTGGCGCCTGTGATAACGGTTGGTTCAAAGAAGGTGCCACCGTTGCCATGTCTGCGACCGCCCGCGACGATCTTGCCGCCTTTGGATGTCGCGTCCGCGATCATTTCTTCGACCTTGGCTACGCCTGCTTCGTCGATCATGGGGCCTTGCTGAACACCGTCAGCCGTGCCGTCCCCGACGACCAGAGCCTCGCTTGCCGCTTTCAGTTTTTCAACGAAGGCGTCGTGGATACCGGCCTGCACATAGAAGCGGTTGGTGCACACACAGGTCTGCCCCATGTTGCGATATTTCGCGATCATTGCGCCTTCGATTGCGGCGTCCAGATCGGCGTCATCAAAGACGATAAAGGGCGCGTTGCCGCCCAGCTCCATCGACACCTTTTTGACCGTATCGGCAGATTGACGGATCAGCACTTTACCGACCTCGGTCGAGCCTGTGAAGGTCACCTTGCGGACCTCTGGGCTGTCCATGATCGCCCCGCCAATCGCGCGGGCGGAGCCTGTCAGAATATTCACGACCCCATCGGGGAAGCCCACATCTTCGCATAGCTTGCCCCAGACCAGCCCAGAATAGGGCGTGGCTGTTGCGGGTTTTGCCACGACGGTGCAGCCAGCCGCCAATGCTGGTCCCAGTTTGCGCGCGAGCATGGATGACGGGAAATTCCAAGGCGTGATTGCCCCCACAACCCCGACCGGATGACGGGTCACCATAAGGCGGCGGTCTGCGGTGGCTGCGGGCACAATTTCACCTTTTGCGCGGCGGACCTCTTCTGCGAACCAGCGCACATAGGCCGCCCCGATCGCGATCTCGCCACGGGCTTCTGCCAGCGGTTTGCCCTGTTCTGCCGTCAGCAGCTGCGCCAATGGTTCTTGGTTATCCATCAAAGCATCATGCAGCTTGTGCAGCAGCCCGACCCGAAAGCCCAAATCCGAGCGGGACCAGGATTTGAACGCCTCGGAGGCCGCTGCAATCGCGCGGTTTGTTTCATCGGCACCGCAATCTGGCACCTGCCCCAAGACGTCCCCTGTCGCGGGGTTGGTCACATCGATGGTGGCCTTGCTGTCTGCGGCCGTCCAAGTGCCTCCAATCAAGTTTGATTGCAGCAGCATCCCGTTAAAATCGCTCATGTCTTGTCCCTTCGCGGTCGGTGTGGTTGCGCGTGTGAGCACGGCAAAAATTTGGTCTCAAATCGGCCTACGCTCAAATCGCAGAGATTACAAAACCTGTTTGCGCCCTGTGCCCGTGTTTTTTGCGCGACGGAGTGCGGCCAATTATGACGCCTTAAAGGTCGCCTCATATTGCGTGCGCAGTTCGTTCTTTTGAACTTTGCCCATTGTATTGCGGGGCAGCGCGTCGAGGAAGAACACGGCCTTGGGGCATTTGAATTTTGCCAGTTTCGCCTGCAATGCGGTCTGGATGCTTTCCGCGGTCAATGCATGGCCGTCCTGCCCGATCACGATGGCCACAACGGCCTCGCCGAAGTCGGGGTGCGGTGTTCCGATCACTGCGGATTCCACCACTCCGTCCATATCGTCAATCTCGGTTTCGATCTCTTTGGGGTAGACGTTGTACCCCCCAGTGATCACCAAATCTTTGGCCCGCCCGACGATAGAGATGTAGCCGTCTTCATCGATCTGCGCGATGTCGCCGGTGATAAAGAAGCCGTCGTCGCGGAATTCTTCGGCTGTCTTTTCTGGCATCTGCCAGTAGCCTTTGAACACGTTCGGCCCACGCACTTCGAGAATACCGATTTCGCCTTGGTCCAAAATTGCGCCCGTTTCCGCGTTGGTGATCCGTGCCTCAACCCCTGGCAGGGGTAGTCCGACGGTCCCTGCTTTGCGTGCGCCCTCGTAGGGGTTGGACGTGCTCATGGTGGTTTCTGTCATGCCGTAGCGTTCGAGGATGCGGTGGCCTGTCCGGTTTTCAAATGCGACGTGGGTTTCAGCCAACAGGGGCGCGCTGCCCGAGATGAAGAGCCGCATGTGCCCTGTCAGATCGCGGGTGAACCGGTCATCGGACAAGAGCCTTGTGTAGAAGGTCGGAACCCCCATCATCGTGGTCGCCTGTGGCAGCTTTTCAAGCACCGTTTCCAGATCAAACCGCGGCAGGAATATCATCTTGCCACCCGCAAGCAGCGATACATTGGTCGCTACAAACAATCCGTGCACGTGAAAGATTGGCAGTGCATGTAATAGCGTGTCTTGATCCGTAAACTGCCATGCCTCGATCAAGCTTTGCGTGTTGGACAGCAGGTTGTCTTGCGTCAGCATCGCCCCTTTGGACCGCCCTGTGGTACCGGACGTATAAAGGATCGCCGCCAGATCATCGGGCGTTCTTGGCGCTGCAGCGAAGTCATCTTTTACCCGTGCGGCTTCATCTTTAAGCGAGCCTTCCCCTGTCGCATCAAGACTAAGCAAGGTGATCCCGTTCGGCGTTGTGAGCGCGGAAAGCTCGTCTTCTGAGGCGGGATCGCAGACCACCACCGTGGGGGCGGCATCTGTCAGAAAGTAGTCAAGCTCTGCGGTTTTGTAGGCCGTGTTCAGTGGCAAAAACAAAGCCCCTGCCCGCAAGCAGGCCAGATAGAGCGCCAAGGCTTCAACAGATTTCTCCGTTTGCATGGCGACCCTATGGCCCGGTTCGACCCCGCTTTGAACCAATACATTGGCGATCTGGCCAGAGAGCGCGAAAAGCTCTGCGCCGGTCACTTCGGATCCGTCTGCCCGTATAAGCACGGCATCTTTGCGATGTTCCAAGGGGGCGACAAGCGCATCAGCGAGAGGGTTCATGGTGGTGTTCTTTCTGTTGATAGGTCCGAAAGTTACTTGCCTTGAAAGTCAGGCTTTCGTTTTTCCATGAAGGCTTTGCGTCCTTCGACGTAGTCTTCTGACGCGAAGCAGGCCGCGACCATTTCATCGCAGCGATCCAGATTGCGCGCGGATGGGTCGGCCAGCATCACTTGGGTCGCGATGTATTTCATGGCGCGCACTGTCAGTGGGGCGTTGCCTGCGATGGTCGCGGCGAGTTCGTCCACTCGTGCGGCCAGTGCGTCTTCGGTCACGACCTCTTGGACCAGCCCAAGGCGCAGCGCCGTGTCTGCATCGATGCTTTTGGCAGAGAACATCAGCTGTTTGGCAGAGGCCAAGCCGATCGCATTGACCAAGCGCCGGATTGCATCAAAGGGATAGCCCAAGGCCAGCTTGGCTGCGGGCATTGCAAACTTGGACTTGGCCGATGCAATCCGCATGTCTGCACAGGTCGCCAAGTTCAGGCCACCACCGATGCAATAACCGTCGATCATGGCGATGGTCGGTTTGGCGTAGTTTTCAATGGTGTCGTAGACGACTTTCAATCGCGCATTGTAGTGCGCAGTGGCATCTTTGGACCCGCGCTCTTTTTCAAACTTGGAAATATCGGCACCAGATACGAAGGACTTTCCGCCAGCGCCCGACAGAACCACAACCCGTACCTTCGGGTCTTCTTCAAAGGCCGTCAGGGCCACATCAACGGCGTCCCACATGTCCAAGGACACCGCATTGTGACGTTCGGGATTGTTGAAAACGATATGCCCGATGGAGCCTTCGACATAGGCGCGCATCTTGTCAGTCGGCAGGGTCAGGTCTGTGGAGGTGGTCATGGGTATTGGTCCTTATGATCCCGTCAAACGACGGATTTATCCTGAAGCTTTGCGTATTGCTGAGCGTCTATCCCAAGTTCCTCTAGCAGTTCCAGCGTATGTTGACCTCGCAAGGGGGGTGACGCTGTGAGAGAGCTTTTGGTGCGGCTGAGTTGGAACGGCTGTCCGACAGCCATTGTGTCGCCAAAAGGGTCGGTCGACAGTGGTTGGGCCATTTCAAGGTGCTGCACCTGCGGGTCGTTGAACATTTCGTCGATCTTGTAGATCGGGCCGCAGGGCACACCGGCTTCGGTCATAGCCTCGACCCATTCGGCGCTGGTCTTGGTGGCAATCACATCGGCGATGTTGTCGTTCAGCTCATCACGGCGGGCAGCGCGTTTGGCGTTGTCGGACAGACCTTCGTCCTTGGCCCAATCATCACGGCCCAAAGCCTTACACAACCGTTGCCATGTTTCATCCCCCGCGACAGCGATGTTTACGGCACCATCTTTGGTCAGATAGCGGTTGGTTGGGACGCTGGTGGGGTGTTCGTTGCCTGCTTGCCCCGCAACCTCTTCGCGCATCAGCCACCGAGCCGCTTGGAAATCGAGCATGAAGATCTGGCTTTGCAGAAGCGATGTTTGCAGCCATTGGCCTTCGCCGGATTTTTCGCGTTCGATCAGGGCGGTCATGATGCCCATCGCGCAAAAAAGACCCGCGGTCAGATCGGCAATCGGAATCCCGACGCGCATTGGCCCGCCATCGGGATCACCGGTGATCGACATCAGCCCGCCCATGCCTTGTGCGATTTGGTCGAAGCCTGGACGTTTGGCATAGGGACCAGTTTGGCCGAAGCCTGAAATGCTGGCCAGAATGATCTTGGGGTTCAGCGCCTTCAGGCTTTCATAATCGATCCCCAAGCGGTCTTTCACGTCGGGGCGAAAGTTTTCAACAACCACATCGGCTGTTGTTACCAGCTTGCGGAAAATCTCTAGCCCAGCCTTATCCTTGAGGTTCAGGGTCAAGCTACGCTTGTTGCGTTGCAGGTTTTGCCAATCGGCTGTGTTGCGCCCTGCCCCGAGTGATCCGTCTGCTTCCAGCGACGCGGGTTGTTCGATCTTGATGACATCAGCGCCCCAATCGCCAAGTTGACGCACTGCCGTTGGGCCAGACCGAACGCGCGTGAGATCAAGCACACGGATATGGGACAAGGCAGATGAAGCGGGTTGATGCGGCATGTCTGGTCTCCTGAGTTAGTGCGCTTTGTGAGCGCGCAAAATTTGAGGCGAGGCGATTTGATCCGAAATATGGATGTCCCAAATGTTGGGTGTGTTCCCCGACAGGAAGTCTTTCATGCAGCTGTCCAGAACGTCAAGATCAGTGACTGTCTGTGCGGTTAGTCCGAACCCGCGGCCGATGCCCGCGAAATCCGGTTTTCCAAAGACGGAGCCGTTCAGCGGCGCGCCATCGGCTTTCAGCTTATGCACTTCGGACCCATAGGCCCCGTCGTTCATTACGATTGTCAGCACCTTCATTTCGTGTCGCTGCATCGTTTCAAGCTCTTGAATGTGCATCAAGGCGGATCCGTCTCCGTCGATCAAAACGATTGGCCTGTCGGGATGGGCCGTGGCCAGACCGAGCGCGAAAGATGTCCCATTCCCGATCGCGCCGAAGTCGCGGATCACCGTGTAATGGCTTTGCGGATGCATGTTCATCTGGGCCGCGTAGTAGGCGCAGTGGCCCGAGGTATTGATGACGTGGCATTGGGGTGGAATGACCTGCGCCAGTTTTTTGACAACCGCCATCGGGTGCAAAGCCCCGTCGGGTGTGTCTTGATCGTCAGGCAGTTCGAGTGCGGCTTGTGTTGCGGTCCGCATTTCGGGGCTACGCCAGCCTTCTTGTTTGGACACGGCTTTGGTGAGAGCTTGCACCCCAAGGGCGGCGTCGGCGCGAATTGCCAGATCAGATGCTTTTCGTCCCTGCACAACGTCTTGCGGATCAAGATCGATATGGATGACCTTTGCGTCTGGCGTCAGCTTGCCACCGTCAAATGTGTGGGACGCCATACGCGCGCCCACCCCGATGACCAAATCGGCTTGTTCGAAAATAGCGCGTGCGGGTTCACCCGAGAAACCACCCGCAACGCCAAGGCAATAGGGTTGGTCATAGAACAACCCTTTGGCGGGCAAGGTCGTTGCCAAAAGTGCGCCTGCCTGTTCCGCCAAAGAAACGCAGGCCTCGGTTGCACCGCCTGACACCACGCCCAAGCCAGCAAGCAACACTGGGCGTTCGGCCTTTGCGATCCACCCTGCCGCTTGGTCGATAAGAGCAGCGTCGGGTTGGAGCGGGTCGGGTTTTGTAATCAGTTCGTCTGAGACCGGATGCGCCGCCTGCTGCTTGATCAGGTTTTGTTGCACATCGAAGGGCACGCTTAGCACAACGGGCGTTTGATCCCGCTTGGCCGTCGCAAAAGCATGATGAACATCTGCGATCATCGTGTCAGGGTCGTGCAAAGCTTTGAACACTGCGCCGCAAGCCTCAACAAATGGTGCTTGATCGATGCCTTGGTTGTACCACTCTTTGTGCAAAGGTGCCTCGCCCGCGAAGATGACCAGCGGGATCCGTGCGCGCACGGCAATCGGCAGGATCGTCATGATCTGGGTTAGCCCCGGCCCGCAGGTGACTGTTGCACAGCCGACCTTGCCCGTGGCGCGTGCATAGGTCGTGGCCGCAGCGACGGCTGCATGTTCGTGGCGGGTGTAAATGAAATGCGTCCCACGGGTCGCCATCGCCCCGGCCCAATGCATATTTGCATCCCCCAGTAAAGCGAAACAGGGGCCGCTGTTTTCACGCACAAAAGCGTCGGCGAGAGCTTCATAGATCTTCATGGCTTCCCTTTCAGATCAAAGACGTTCTTGGCCAGAAAGCTGCCGAACCAAACGGTCAGGAAAATGCGGGCCAGATGGTGCAAGGCCACGACAACCGGATTGAAGTTGAGCGACAGTGCGATCAGGCTCATCTCGGCCAGCCCGCCTGCTGCAAAGCTGACGAACAATGCGCCGAAGTCTGCAGGCACATGCGGGACCAAGAGCGCTGCGATCCCTGCGCCCAAGACTAGCATGAACGCCCCGACCACGAGGCCAATTCCAAGGCCCTTCGCAAGCAACCGGCGCGACATGCCTGAGAACTGCGCGCCGAGGGCTGTACCAATCATATATTGCGCCAGATGGGTCATCCATTCCGGAACGTTGATTTCGACGACCCCGAACACAGACAACGCAAGCGCCAGCAACAAGGGCCCAAGCATATGCGAAACCGGCAGTTTAAGCACACGTCCGATCAAAAGCCCGACCAGTGCGATGGCCAGGATCGTGAGCACATCGATCAGATCATAATTGGCATCGGCCATTGTCTCACCACCCAGTGACCCGACCGCATCGCCTTGGATGAACAGGAACAGTAACGGCACCGAGGATACCACCAGAATGATGCGGATAAAGTGTTGCACTGTCACGATGCGCAGGTCCGCGCCCGCCTCTTCAGCCAGTGAAATTGAATCCACAATCCCGCCAGGAAGCGAGGCAAAGTAGGCATCGTTGCGCGCGTATCCCCCAAGCTTGCGCATGATGGCGTAGCTGCCGCCGTGGGCGATCAGGATGAACGGGATAATTGCCAATCCCGATATCCAGAACTGGGGCAGTAAAACCAGAACCTCAGGCGAAAACCGTGACCCGATCATGGTGCCAATGATGGACATGAACACCAAACGCACCCAACGGGACAGCTTGGGCAACAGTACCCCATTGCGTTCGTAGTAAAGCACAAACCCTGCGGCCCCTGCGATCCCGCCCAGCAAGAACGGCATCGGCAATCCGATACCGAACGCGCCGAAACCTCCGATCAGACCGAACAGAAAGATCAACAGATAGCGAAAGTCCATAAGACCCCCCGTGATCTCTAAGACGTCTCGCTCGACCTTGCGCGATAAGTTGTCCACGATCGCATCACAACCACCGCCAACCCGATCAGCAAGAAGATCGGAGCATAAGAGAACTTGCCCTGATAGCTAAAGCTGGTGAAGATCAACAACCCTTGGTCGGAGATAATCATGGATTGCCGGAATGCCTCTTCCATACTTGAGGTCAGAACGAAGGCGATGATGAACGCGGCGGCTGAAAAGTTGGTTCGGCGCATGGCATAGCCAATCACCCCGAACAGCAGTGCAAAGCCTACATCCCAGATCGACGCGCGTGACGAGTAGCTGGCGCCAAGGGCCGTCATGAAGATGAACGGGTAGAGGTACTGCGTCGGCAGAAGTGCAATCATACGCCCCACAAACGGTGCCCCGAAGTACCCGATGATCGCGTAGGCCGCGATGCCCACCAGACCCGCTGCAAAGACTGCGAAGATGTACTGGCGCGATGTGATTTCAAAGAACTCTTTGGTGGAGGGGATGAAGTACTGCACCATCGTATCTTCCGAGAAGATCGTCGGCCCAGGCTGTAGCCCGTTCACCAAGAACATCCCGATCAAAACAGCCGCAATCGTAGACCCTGGGATACCGAGCGTCAGCAACGGGATCATGGACGGCCCCGATACAGCGTTGTTGGCAGATTCAGGGGCGGCGATGCCTTCGACAATCCCTGTGCCCCATTTGTCTTTGATCGGAGACCTGCGTTTTTCTTCACCATAGGCCACGAAACACGCAACCGACGAACCCAAGCCCGGCATCATACCGATCAGCGATCCGTAAATGGACGACCGGAACATCAACGGGATACAGCGTTTGAATTCGGCCCATGTGAAGTAGTGCGCGGATGGATCAAGCGCGTCGCCTTTGTCCAGATCCAGCATTTTCACCTTGGCCGCTTTTTCCGCTTGGATGATGACTTCGGAGATCACGAAAACACCGATCAGCAGAGGCACCAAGGCCATGCCGGATTCGAGCTCATCCAGACCCATTGTCATTTTAAATTGGCCGGTAATTGTGTCTTCCCCAATCAAGCCGACAACCGCACCAAACAAGGTGGATACGACGCCCTTGATGATGCTGTCACTGACAACGGAACCGATGACCACAAAGGCCATCAGGTAAATTGCGAAGTTCTCAGGCGGTCCGAATTTCCGGGTGAAGGCCGCGATGGCTACGGCACCGAAGATCAGAACGATCTCTCCCACATAATCGCCATAAGCAGAGGCAACGGTCGCAGTTTTCAGCGCTTTGCCTGCCTTGCCGGCTTGCGTCATTGGGTACCCGTCTTGCATCGTTGCGGCCGAAGCCGCAGTGCCCGGTGTATTGAATAAGATCGCAGCAATAGACCCGCCGTACCTGCCGGACTTGCCAACCACATAGAGGAACACAAGCCCCGACAGCGCCCCGATTTCATCGTTGTAGGCGATCAGGATCGGCAACATCATCGCAATCGCAGCCGCAGCCGTCAGGCCCGGCATCGCGCCAAACACGATCCCGACAATCGCTGCCAGAACCACAAATCCTACCGCAAAGGGATCATTGAAAAGCGTGATAAATCCGCAGGAGATATCGAAGAAGATCGACAGAAATCCTACAGTGTCGAACCACTCTTGAAGGCCTGCACAGCTGTTTCCGCCCATCTATTTGGCCCCCGTAATCCAGTTGGTATATGGTCGCATATCGATGATCGCGCCTTTGGGATCGTTCAATCGCATAACCCCCATGAACAGCAGTTGGAATGCGAAGGCCACGACCAAGGCTCCGATCAGCATGGCTGCCCAATTGCGCACCCCAAAGGCGAAGAGTGTGGCGATAAATGTGAAGATAAGTGCGACGAAGTATCCGAAGCCCCAGAAGAGCAGCACAAACAAAACGCCGCAGCCGATCACCGCAACGATGCGCTGTATGTCACTTTCGAGGAACCCGTAGCCTTCTTTGAGGTCTCCAGCGCGTCCTGTAAACGCGCGAAATCCAAGCCAAAGGCCGCTGATCACCAAAGCGACCGCCAAAATCATTGGCATAGTCCGCGGGCCGACTGCCTCGCGGGATGTGTCGATGGTGAACGCTTGAAATACGAAAAAGAGACCGACCAAGAGAACCGCCAGACTGACGCCGTATTCAACCTTGATCTTATAGTCTTTGTTGTCCAACTGCCCTGCCCCCTAGGTCCGTTGTTGCAGTGCGTCGGTGCACATACAAAACGGGGCAAGCCCGTGTGGGCTCGCCCCTTATGCGTGGTTGCAAGCCTTACTGGTTTGCAATGATCTCAGCGACAACTGGGCCCATGACTTCGAACATGACGTCTTGTGCTGCGGTTGCGTCTGCTGCGTTGGTGTAGAACGATGCCAGATCGTTTTTACCCATGTAACGCTGGTAGCCTTTGAGACCTGCGATGGTTTCAATCGCAGCACCTACGTCAGCTTTCACCTCATCGGAAACACCCTTAGGTGCGAAAAGGCACATCAAACCAGTGAATTCGATCCCATCGGTGCCTTGCTCGCCAAATGTTGGCAGGTCAGGCGCCATTGGGTCACGCTCTGCACCGGCGGAGGCCAATGCTTTGATGTCTGCCTCAAAGCCAGGAATCGTGTTCACACCGCCGAAGACCGCGTCAACAGACTGCGATACCAAAGCCGCACGTGCTTTCGAGCCGCCTTTGAACGGTACTTTCTTGTGGCTGATGCCGTTGGCGTCGAAGAACACGTGGCCGATGGTGGCGTGCATGGTTGCCGCACCGGATGTGCCCCATGTGATTGTCTCACCGGATTCCTTTGCGTTCGCGATGAATTCGGCCATGTCTTTTGCAGGGTTCGACGCATGCACTTGAAGCGATGTCACCAGTTGCGATGCACAGCCCAAGTTCTCAAAATCGTCTGGGATGTGGTACGGACGTTCGTCGCCTTTCGCCAGCTCACCCGCGATGAATGTACCGATGTTGATCATGTAGAGCGTGTGGCCGTCGCGGTCTTCGTCCAGCACTGCGGATGCAGCTTTCTGGCCGGATGCGCCTGGCAGGTTGACGATATAGGCTGGCAACCCGTTCATGGATGGTGCTTCGTGTACGTAAGACGCGAACCCACGTGCAGTGGTGTCTGTCCCGCCGCCAGCTGAAAAGCCGACCATGATTTTGATTGGTTTCTCTGGATAGTCGGCCAAAGCTGCGCCGCCAGTGATCATTGATGCTGCGGCAACGCCTGCAGCGACTTTCTTAGAAATGTTCATGTTTTCTCTCCCATTGGTCGTATGAGAAAACATCTTGCACCGCCGATTGTAAAGATTTTTTTGGCCCGCTTTCCGACCCTTTGGGCAAAAACCGCCCTTGTTTGGAACGGCGAAATCATTTTCACTTTGTCCACCCATAAAATGAGGCCCCTATGTCAGCGACCCACCCTTTTGAAGACCTACGTGTCATCGACTTTACGCATGTTCTGGCTGGCCCCGCCTGCGCCTACTATTTGGGCCTTCTCGGCGCGGATGTGATCAAGGTCGAATCCGCATCCAAGGGCGACGCGATCCGGCATCGTGGCGGGTCTGATGCGCAAGCGGCAAGTATCGGCATGAGCACATCATACCTGACCCAAGGCGCCGGAAAGAGGTCGATCGCACTGGATTTGGAAACCGAAAACGGGCAGGCCATTCTGCATGATCTTTTGGCCTGTGCGGACGTTTTGGTCGAGAACCATTTGCCTGAGACCATGCGGCGTTTGGGGCTGGATGAGGATACCATAAAAGCGCGGCACCCCCATTTGATCCACTGCGCCATGACCGGCTATGGGCGCGGTGGCCCGCAAGAAAACACGCCCGCCTATGACGTGAACATCCAAGCCGCCTGCGGGTTGATGGATGCAACCGGCACCCAAGACAGCGGTCCGATCCGCACGGGTGCTCCTGTTTTGGATTACGCAACTGCGCTTGCAGCAAGCTTCGCGATTTCAGCAGCGCTTTTTGCGCGGACGTCTACGGGGCAAGGCACGTTCATAGATGTGTCGATGTTGGAAACAGGACTTAGCTTGATGAGTTCCACGACGACGGACTACCTGAAAACCGGTAATGCACCGCAAAGGCGCGGCAATCTGGCCAACAGCAGGTCTCCGGGCGCGGGTAGCTTTCCGTGCAAAGACGGTGTGATCTCACTGGGGGTGAACGAGGACAGCCACTTTGAAAGTCTGGCTGTTGCATTAAACCGGTCCGATTGGCTGAGCGATCCGCAGTTTGATACCCGCGCGGCGCGCAAAGAAAACGCGGGCGCGCTGGCCGACCTGATAGAGGCCGCGCTTTCCAAGCAGTCTGCCCATACATGGGAACCGATCTTGCAATCTGCCGGCGTGCCCTGCGCAAGGTTGCGCAGCTTGCCGGAGGCATTGGCGTCGGACCAAGTCAAAACGCGGGCCTACATCCAAACTTTGGAAGATGGGATACAGGTGCCGACGCTGCCTTTCCGGTTGGGTGGCGCGACTGAATACACACCAGCCTCGCCTGCGCCGACCCACGGGGCGCAGACGGAAGAGATCATTGATTGGCTGTCCAAGGCATGACACCCGCCGAGGCCGCCCTTGGAGTTATGGACGCACATATCACTGCGCTTAATGCGCATGATGAAACTGCACTGGCCCGCACGCTCCACTTCCCACATATGCGGCTGAGCGGTTCGAACCTGAAAACGTGGGACAGTCCCGACAGCTATTTCAAAGATTTCCGATCACGGGCGGGGTCAGATTGGGAGCGGTCCGAGTTTGCGGACATTCAAGTCCTGCAAGCTGATGCCACGAAGGTACATTTAGACGCTCAGATCAACCGGTACGATGCGCATGCACGACAAATTTCTAGCTTTCGATCCTTGTGGGTCATAACCTTTGAACACGGGTATTGGGCGGCCAAGTTCAGGTCGTCGTTCGCGGCGCAGTGAAAGGATCAGCACAATGAAAGTCACACTTCTTGGCACGGGGTCACCGGTTCCAATGCTAAATCGGGCGAGTTCGGGCTATGTGGTCGAGTTCGGCGATGAGATGCTAGTGTTTGATCATGGCGGCGGTGCGCATGAAAACTTCTTGCGGGCCGGCAAGCGCGCGGTCGATCTGAAAACAGTCTTCTTTTCGCATCTGCATACGGATCACTGTCTGGATTACCCGCGCCTTGTGCACAGCCGTTGGGATCAAGGTGCAGGTCAAATTCCCGACCTTGATGTTTACGCACCCGCCTACATGCAGCGTATGACCGATCTTTTGTTCGGGGATCACGGGGTTTATCACAATGATCTGGACGGGCGGATGAACTCCGAAGGCAGCCAAAGGGTTTATCTCAATCGGGGCGGCACTCTGCCACGGGCGCGGCCTAACCCGAACATCACGCCGCTTTACGACGGACAGGTTATCACATCGGACAACTGGAAAGTCACCGTGCGCGAAGTGCTGCACCAACCCGGTCAGATCGAACCCTATGCCTTCCGACTTGAAACCGCGGAAGGGGTGTTGGTCTATTCGGGGGATACCGGCCCATGTGATGCGATAGAGGAGCTTGCGCAAGGTGCCGATATGCTGATCCATATGTGCTACTTTGTGTCTGGTTCTTTCTTGAAGCCGGATCAGAAACTGACCTCATCGGGACATCTTGAAGCTGCGCGCACTGCCGCAAAGGCCGGTGTTAAAACACTGGTTGCTACGCATTTTACTCCGCAAATGGACGCGCTGGGCGTTAAGGAAAAGTGTTTGGCAGAGATGCGTGAAATCTATGACGGTCGGATCATCTGGGGTGAAGATCTTATGGAAATTCCGCTCGAAGAAACGGACGTACCTCACGCTGGTTAGGGCTGCCACACCTCACGCTGTTTCGTAGGTTTCAACCACCTTGTTATGCACCATGTCTGCAACCGCTGCGTCAAAGGTTTGGAAATGATCGCTTTCTAAGTGGACCTGAAACGCGGCCTTGTTGGCGTACTTTTCATAAAGAAACAGCCTGTTTTCCAACGGGTCCGGCAGGCAGACGTCAAACACGAGACAGCCATTTTCAAGCTTGAGCGAGTTCTCTGCCTGTTGGCGCATTAGGGGCAAAAAGGTTTCCATCTGCCCGGGCTTGGTTTCAAAGGTGACGCAGACAACATACATCAGAGCCGGTCCAGTACGGCTTGAGTTACGGCCTTGGTGCCCATGTTGCCCCCGAACTCCACCGGGCGTAGGGCGTTTTCGACAAAACCCTGATCGACGGCTTGTTCGATCCGCAAAGCCGCTTCTTCAAAGCGGGCATTGCCTGTTTTCTCGAAGAGAAAATCTAACATCAAACCGCCGCTTAGAATGGCTGCCAGCGGGTTGGCTTTGTCTTGCCCCATGATGTCAGGCGCGGACCCGTGCGCCGGTTGGAACAGCCCAGTGTCATCCCCGATTTCCGCGCAAGCTGCCATGCCCATGCCGCCCACTAGCCCGCCTGCAAGGTCGGACAGAATATCCCCGAACATGTTTTCCATGACCATCACATCATAGTCCCAAGGGTTGCGGATAAGGTTCAAGGCCTGCGCATCGACATAGGCATAATCCGTTTCGATATCTGCATAACCAGGTGCTATTTCGTCGAAGATTTTGCGGAAGAAGGCCATCGACGCAAAGACGTTGGCTTTGTCTACGCAGGTCAGCCTGCCCTGTTTGCCGCGCGCCTTGCGCTTTTGCGCCAGCTTGAACCCGAAGTGATGCAGTTTTTCAGTGGTCGGTCGGCTGATCCGCAGGGTTTCGCGGACTTCGGTGTCGCCGATGATCTCGCTGCGTCCGTGAACGGCGGCGGAATAGAACAGCCCTTCGGTGGATTCGCGTAGGATGATCATATCAATCCCTGCCGCGCGTGGGTCGGCCAGCCGTTGCGGCGCGTTGGGGTAGGCTTTGACCGGTCGAACGCCTGCATAAAGCCCGTATTTGTCCCGCAAGCGCAGGTGCGGTGAAATCTCTGTTCCGTCCTTTTGCCTGACAGAAGGCAGCCCGATTGCGCCCAGAAAAATGGCGTCCGCCGTGCCGACTTTTTCTTCGCCACCTTTCTCTATGTCTTGACCGGTTTCCGCGTAGTATCCTGCCCCAGCTTTGGTTTCTTCAACTGAAAGCGCGCATTCCCCCACGGCCGCGCAGGCGGCCTGCGCTACTGCGATTGCCGCTTCCGAGACATCAATCCCGATCCCGTCTCCTTTGATCAAGGCTATATGTGCGGCTTTGGTCATGTCTGTATTCCGTTGTTTCGTATGATTTGCGTCTCGTTCGGTCACGATAAGGCCGAGATCGGCCCTTTGTCCAACCGCCAAACAAAGCCTGAGGTGCCCACAGCGGGAAAGTGTTTTGCTACCAAAGGGTCATGCCCCGGAATGATCCGATCCGCTGACCCCGCCAGAGACAAGAGCGTGTCATACCCTTTCAGCATCGGCTCCAGATCTACCACAATCGGAAAGGGTTTTCGCTGCATCAGGTTTTCGTAGTAGTGTGCTGCATCCGAGGCGAGGCAAAGCGGTCCGTTTTCGGTATCGACTTCTACGATTTGCAGCCCACGTGAATGCCCGCCCACACAATGGACCCGCACACCCGGCGCCACTTGTCCTGATCCGTCATGGAACACAACGCGGCCCCCATAAACGTGTCTGACCATGTCGCACACGTGGTCTGCAGTGAACGGCATTTGGAGTGTGTCGTGACACATGCAAGGGCCGGTCGCGTAGGCCATTTCAGCCTCTTGCAGATGAAAGGTCGCGTTTGGATATCGATCTAGTCCCCCTGCATGATCGTAGTGCAGATGCGTGATGATCACCGTATCGACCGTTTCGGCATCTGCCCCCACGGCTTCGATGGCGCGTGCGGGATCACGCAGGATTGGGCGGTCACGGCGTGTGGCCTCAGCCGCGTCATATCCGGTGTCGACGACGATCTTGCGCGTTCCGTTGTCGAGCACCCAAACCGAATAGTCCATGCCATGCGGCGCAGACGGATGATCGTCAAAGATGAAACTGTCCGCGCGGGTTCTTGTGTTGCGCTCTGCGTATTTCACGCAATAGACTTCCCAAGTGTCACGCACGCCGCTGTCCTTTCCGCTGAGGTCACGCCGAACTCTAGGCAATCGCGGGTCAAAGACAACGGTGAAACCGAACATGAGGCCACGCCCTATGACCAAACCGCTGACTGTTGCTGTAATCGGGCTTGGGTACTTCAGCCAGTTCCACCTGAACGCATGGGCTGCCCACAAAGACGTTGGCACGGTCGTGGTGACGGACCCGGATGCAAACCGGTGTGAATGGGCAAACGATGGGTACGGCGTCCAAAGCTACCCTGATCTTGAGGCGCTGCTTGCCGATCATTCGCCTGACATCGTCGACATCATCGCACCGCCACCTGCGCATGCTGACCTGATAACCAAACTGGCCATCCTTGGGGGAACCGTGATCTGCCAGAAACCCTTTTGCACATCCCTTGAGGAAGCCGAGCAGACAACCGCTTTGGCCCGCGAAACGAGCACTACGCTTATCATCCATGAGAACTTTCGCTTTCAGCCGTGGCATCGGACTATCAAGGCCTTCATCGATGAAGGTCACTTAGGTCAGATCTATCAATGCCGGTTTGCGTTGCGACCTGGTGACGGGCAAGGGCCTGATGCCTACCTGTCCCGCCAACCCGCCTTTCGCGACATGCCGCGGCTTTTGGTGCATGAAACGGGGGTGCATTTTGTCGATCTGTTCCGCTGGCTTTTCGGGGAAATTGAAGACGTCTATGCCGATCTGAGACAGCTGAACCCAGTGCTGGCCGGAGAAGATGCAGGGATGATGATCCTCAACCACACAGGCGGGGTGCAAAGCCTGTTTGACGGGAACAGGCTGAGCGATCACGCCACGGACAACCCACGCCGGACGATGGGCGAAATGACGATTGAGGGCGAGAACGGGGTTCTGTCTTTGAACGGCGCAGGTGAGGTTAGCTTTCGGGCCAAAGATAGTATGACCTTGCAGACCATCCCGCTGTGCGCGGCCATTGATGACGCCAGCTTTGGCGGTGGGTGCGTCGCTGCGTTGATTGATCATGTGGTGGCCGCAACGTGTGGCCAAGGCACGATTGAAAACACAGCCGCCGACTATCTGCCCGTGATCCGCGCAACAGAAGCCGCTTACCGATCCGCAACGGAGGGGCGCAAGATTACGCTCTAGTTACGGCTCGTCAGGGATGGGCTTCGGCGGACCCGCAGGTGGTTGCACAGCGTCTTGAGCCGCACCCGCAACCGCCTGTCGCTGGGCATCGGTCAGAGCGGCACCGCCTTCGATCTCAACTTTGACATTGCGCTCTGCCATGCGGATACCGTTTGCGTCAAAGATATCGCGCACCTTTTGGTAGGCATCGCGGCGGACCAACCATTGCTCGCCCGGCTTGGTCATAAACTTGACGCCGACGACCATGTTGAATTCTTCCATCCGGCGAACACCTTGGGATTTCAAAGTGGTCAGGATCGACGGACCGTATTCTTCATTTGCAGCCAGCTCGGCACCGACCTTCTTGACCAGCTTCTTGACCAGTTGCAGGTCTGTATCGAAAGGCACCCGGAATTCGAGCTTCATAATTACCCAATCGCGGCTGTGGTTGGTCAGGCTTTTCAGCTCTCCGTATGGGACGGTGTGGACCTTGCCGCGGTGGTGCCGGATGCGCATGGACCTGACCGAAATGCTTTCAACCGTGCCCATCAATTCGCCTACTTCGATGTATTCGCCCAAGCGGAAAGCGTCATCAATCAAGAAGAAAATGCCCGCCACAATATCGCGGACCAAGGACTGTGTCCCAAAGCCGATGGCGATGCCCACAACCCCTGCCCCCGCAAGGATCGGTCCGATGTTGACGCCAGCTGCGCTGAGCACGCTTAGGCTGACCATGATTAGCAGTGTGACCATCAAAATAGTGCGCAATAAGGGCAACAGCGTTATCATCCGCGCCTCTGGCCCTGGTGCCTGCCCGTCCACGGGTGGCTCATAATCCGCGACCCGTTTGTCGATCACCGTCTTGGCCCATGTCCACACCAGATCGGCCAGCAGCAAAGCCACGAGACTGTCGATCAATATTTCCAGAACGCGCCCCAGAATGCTGCGGTCGGCGGACAGATCAAAGATGTCTACCCCCCATGCCATCGACAACAGAACGACAGCGGTCATGACGAACACGAACCGTGCACCGCGCTGCACAATCGGTCGTGCAGTCGTATAAGGGTCGGCGAATTCGGGCGGTTCGGGTTGGGCTGTGCCCTCTTCCACATCGCCATCGGCCTCGCTCAAGGCGAAGTTATCCAGCATCGCTTGGGCTTGCACTTTATGTTGATCATGCAAGGCATCGGTTGATTGATCAAAGAAATGATCGATCCACGCTTTGATCATTTTCAGGCCCGGCACCGCAAGTCCGATGATCAGAGCGGCCCACATGACCCCGAACAATCCAAAGAGCCACAGCACAAAAACCGCGCCCACAAGTCCGATCAAATAGGCACGCCAGAACCGCAAGTGTTGAGCGGAAATAGGATCATCGCACAGCACTGGCACCCGCCTAAACGCAAGCCAGATGCATCCCCAAATGACCAGCACAACAACAAGCGCCACTGCAACAGTTTGCGCCAGCGCCACTGCCGCCAAATCTTCGCCCCAGTCCATGCCTGCGGCTTCCGTAAACCGCCCCAACATGAAGGTGACCGCCAACCCGATCACAATCGCAAGGGCCAGAACCCGCACAATCCGGTGCATGTAGACCGCCACCGGTGAGCCGTATGGGACCAATCTGAGTTCTGGCGCTTTGGGGGCTTGGAAGAACAGCGAAACGGTTGTGATGATGCGGAAGAACAATGCCATGAACAACAAGTCCAGCACCAAGGCTTCGACCAATGGATGCCAGTCAAAGCTTTTGAAGGCACCGATGCTGCCAATCGCAAAAATACCCAGCCCCGCAAAAACAATCGCTGCTCGTTTTGCGGCCCCGACCAGCTTTTCCATGGGCGCGTGCTTGGGCGCCAGTTCCAATCTTAACAGTGGGTATTGCACGTATTGACGGTACAACCATTCCAACCCGAACCCGATCAGCAAGAAGGTCAGCACATAGGTCAGCGACCGCACCTTTTGCGCGTGTGAAAGTTCATCATTCCAGACGTCAGACATTAACGCCGGCACGCTTGGGATAATGTTCCAGGCAAGCGTCAGGCTTTTGACGCGCTCCGCGATCCGCGCTAGTTGCGCCTCAATCTGATCGCGCAGGCTGAGGTTGGGCGTGTCTGTGAGGGTGCCGGTTTCTGTGGCGCTGTCCTTGATCCAGTTCTGCACGCTTGGATCGCCCAGAAGGCGTAGGAACTCTTTCACATCGTTTGGCGAAGGCGGATCGGTAACGACGGCTTGGGATGAGTCCGTGGTCGTCCCCGGTACGATCTGCGCTTGTGATACCTCGGCCCCAAACAGCAGTAGAATGACCGTCAACAGAGCGCTAAGAGATTTCAAAACCCTCATGAGACTGCCTGCGCCTTTGGCGCTGAGCGTCTGTCCGCGCGGATTTCTTCAAGGTTGGAATAGTCGGCTTCTATGACCCGTTCCACTGTGATCGCACCGTCGTCAGGTTTGAGCTGACAAGCCAGTCTTTCGTCTGGTCCAGCGTTCCAATGAGCCAGAACCTTGGCTTCTTCTTCGCTCGGTGGCGGCAGTCCATCGTTGCCGGATAAAACCTTGACGCGGCATGTTCCACACCGCCCGCGCCCACGGCAGACATTTGCATGCGGTAGGTTGTTTTCGTGGACCATCTCTAGCAGGGTCAGCCCCGTTTTCGCATCGAACTGCCCCGGTTGCCGCCCCGTGTAGCGGACATTAACGACCCCGCTTGTTCGTCCGTTCAGTCTGATCCACCGTGCCAGCAAAACGAGCGCGACCAACCCAAGCGAAATGCGGGTCGCCAGAACGGGGCGTTCTTTGGCTTGGGCCAGAATGATTGCGATTTGATCTGGTTCTGCAGTGACGCCTTGGGTGTTTGGATCGTTCTCAAGAACGAACCCTTCGCCGCCTTCTTCTACTGGAAGAATTTGCCGACCTGCCTCGACGTATCCTAACATCGCTAGGATCGGTAAAATCACAACGAACGGATAGAAAACAGACAATATTCCGGACGATTGGTCCTTGGATTGCAGCCATGTGTAGACCCCGATTGCCCCGTGAATCCACGCCACAACCAGCATCAGAATTTGCTGCAACCCGTCGAAGGGTGACACAATCCAGAACTGTCCGAGCACGATCATATAGGTTGGCTCAAGCCCCAGATCCCGGACAGCCATGACCCCAAACACATGCAACCCCAGCAGAGGTATAATCAGAACCCCAGCGATCATCTGCGCCATATCGTAGGCCGGAACATTCAACGTGTTTCGCCAAAACAGCGATATCAAAGCGAGTATGAAGTGGAGGATCAACGACCCCTGCAACAGCAGTTTGAGCGGTTGATATTCAGACCAAAAGCCGCTGAGCGCCCAGCGCCAGTCTTCCATCACTTGAACCGAGATCAACCCCAGTGACAGGTTGATCAAATGCAGCGTGATATAGACAAACATCACCATGCCGGTCGCGATCAGGGCAGACAGTCGAAACTTGGCACCGGGTGATCTGGCGGTGGTTGTGGCTGTCACAAATCTGCTCCCCGTTTTGCCGCGAAATCTGCTGCAAAGTATCCTGACGAAAACCGTTTACGGAATGAGGTCGCAAGTCAAGCCGTGGATGCAGCCCGCAGACGCGCGACGATGACATGACACCAAAGTTGCTTGAGGTACTTACGCCACGTTCCTGACTTCAACTGGATTGATCGATGGCTATTGATGTGGTGAGGTATGGAAACGATCCGATTGATCATGCGCTGAGGGACCGAACACATGAACGCAGATGTTATTGTAGTAGGCGCGGGTCTTGGTGGGCTTGCAGCGGCAGCGGAACTTGGGGATCGCGGTAAATCGGTGATCATCGTTGATCAGGAAACACCGCAAAACCTTGGCGGGCAGGCTTTCTGGTCGCTGGGCGGGTTGTTCATGATCGACACGCCAGAACAGCGCCGCATGGGTATCAAGGACAGCCATGATCTAGCGCTGCGTGACTGGATGGGGTCGGCACAGTTTGACCGTCCCGAGGATGATTACCCCCGCCAATGGGCTGAACGCTATCTCGACTTTGCTGCAGGCGAAATGCGGCCTTGGTTGCATGAGATGGGATTGCGCTGGTTTCCGGTTGTGGGTTGGGCCGAGCGTGGCGGCAGCTATGCGGATGGGCACGGCAATTCGGTGCCCCGCTTTCATATCACATGGGGCACAGGCCCCGGCGTTTTGGAGCACTTCATAAGACGCTGCAAAGAACACGAAGCCACGGGGAAGATCACTTTCAAGTACCGCCATCAGGTCGACCAGATCGAAATGCAAAACGGAGCGGCGACGGGTGTATCCGGATCAGTGCTCGCCGAAGATGATGCAGTCCAAGGCGCCTCGACCAACCGCGACGTTACCGGCGATTTCAAACTTGAAGCCTCAAGCGTCATCGTTGCTTCAGGAGGGATCGGCGGGAACTTTGAGATGATCCGTAAGGTTTGGCCCACCGAGCGGCTTGGCCCTGCGCCCAAGAAAATGCTGTCGGGCGTGCCTGAACATGTGGACGGCCGCATGATCGGGGTGGCCCAAGACGCGGGTGGGCATTTGATCAACAAAGACCGGCTTTGGTTCTACACAGAAGGCGTCAAAAACTGGGATCCGATCTGGCCGCACCACGGTATTCGCATTTTGCCGGGGCCTTCGTCGATGTGGTTTGACGCCAAGGGCAATCGCTTTGCCCCGCCTGCCCTGCCCGGTTTTGATACCAATGGCACTTTCAAGGCGATCTTGAACACTGGCTATGATTACAGCTGGTTTGTGCTGACCCAAAAAGTGATCAAGAAAGAGTTTGCATTGTCAGGGTCAGAACAGAACCCTGACTTCACATCCGCCAAGTGGATCGAGGTCATCAAACAGCGCATTCTCTCTGGCAAGAAGGCCACCGGCCCTGTTGAAGCCTTCAAAGAGCATGGCGAAGATTTCGTTGTCGCCGACACCCTGACCGAATTAGTCAAAGGCATGAACGCTATCACAGACGACCCTTTGATCGATGAGGCAGACCTGCGCCGTCAGATCGAAGCGCGTGATGCCCAAGTCGACAACCCTTTCAGCAAGGACGCCCAGATGACGGCCATTCAAGCGGCCCGTCACTATCGCGGTGACAAGCTGATCCGAACGGCCAGCCCGCATAAGTTTCTGGACCCTGACAATGGCCCCTTGATTGCGGTGCGTTTGAACCTGATTACCCGCAAGACCTTGGGCGGATTGCAGACCAATCTGGACAGTCAAATGGTCGGCGCTGACGGCAAGGTCATTCCGGGGCTGTTTGCTGTCGGCGAAGTCGCTGGCTTTGGCGGTGGCGGCTATCACGGATACAATGCGCTGGAAGGTACCTTCCTTGGAGGTTGCATATTCACGGGCCGCGCGGCTGGGCGCAGTGACGCGATTGGCTGATCTGAACTGGCTAGTTTCTACGCACCCTTAGAAGTGTAGCTTGAAGAAGTCATGCAGGCTTTGAACTATCCGTATGATTTCGTTGGCCGTTGCATCTGGGGCGGTTACTGTTCTGGTCCAAGACGCTGAAACCCCAAGGCGCGTGCCATAAGCCATGACCGGCATCGTGCAACTTTGCCCATCACAATATACGACCAAATCTGTGTTGTCTTTGTAGGGTGAAATCACTTGGCAACTTAGGTCCTTTGGGCTCTGACCACTTGCACAGAGATAGCTGTCACCTTTTGTCGTTATGGTGTCTGCTTGTGCCAAGTTTTCCCTATGCGCGCTTGCGTTGTCGGTGGCGGTCACGCTAGCATCTTCTACCGACCGTATCGCAAACATGAGCAGGTTTAGCCCTGCCAGATCAGGATCAACACTGATCTGCGCGACAATGGGAATGCTCAGCTTGCGCCCGTCCGTGCTGGTCTCCCCCGCATTGAGACATACCGTTTCGTCTTGCTTTAGAATAGAAACACCTTCGGTGACAAACCCGCGAAAGGTTGGCCCACCTCTGCGCAAGACCCCGTCGCCGTCGGCCCGCCCAAAATCAACAAAGCGATAGAACTCTGGGCAGTCTTCTGCCTGCACAGGGGACGCGAGTGCGCTTAATACGAGTATGGTTGTGATCTTCAGCATGACGACAGGTTCCGAATGGAAGGTTTTGCCTGTTAGGCTATCAGATTGCTTCTCTATTCCTAGAGTACCCGTTTGAAATTGCGCCCGTCGTAGCTTCACTTTTGCGTTGTTTTTTGCTTTGCGTCTTTTGTTGGCGCCCCTTAGCCTGCCGTCAACGTGAAGCATCAAAAAGGGCCTGCCATGCGCGCTGCCGTCGTTCGAGAGTTTAGCGAAGACCTGTCTATTGAAACGGTCGCCGATCCTGCCTGCCCTGAAACTGGTGTTGTCTTGGAAGTCGCTGCTTGTGGCGTGTGTCGTTCGGACTATCACGGTTGGACTGGCCATCACGCGATGGTCAAAGGTGGGTCGATTATGGGCCATGAGTATTGCGGCACCGTTGTTGAGGCGGGCCGTGACGCCAAGCATAAAGTCGGCGACCGATTGATTGCGCCCTTCATTTTGGGCTGTGGCAGTTGTTCTGCCTGTCAGACTGGTGTGTCGAACACCTGTACAAGCGCGATCGTGCCGGGCTTTGGTCATCCTGGCGCCTATGCTGAATATGTTGCCGCCCCTTATGATCATAACCTTGTTCATTTGCCCGAAAGCCTGTCTCCTGCTTTGGCTGCCGGATTGGGGTGTCGCGTCACGACCGCTTGGCATGCCTTGACTGACCGCGCACAAGTTCGTGCCGGCGAATGGGTCGCTATCCATGGCACCGGCGGCATCGGTCTTTCTGCCATGTTGCTCGCCAAGATGCTCGGTGCGCGTGTGGTCGTTGTTGATGTGGTGGATGAAAAGCTGACGCATGCGCAGTCGCTGGGCGCTGATGCCGCTGTCAATGCGGCAACCTCCGATGCGGCCGAGGCCATTCGCGACATTACCGGTGGCGGTGCTCAGGTCTCGATTGAAGCTTTGGGCGTTGAGGTTACCACCAATGCCTCCGTCGATTGTCTCGCTGTTCTTGGCCGTCACGTTCAGGTTGGCATGCCAGCAGGTTCGGGGTTTCTTAATATCAACATGCGGGCCATCTATTCCAAGCAGCTGTCCTTCTTTGGAACGCGCGGGATGCCGTCTTGGAAGTACCCTACCTTGCTCGATATGATTGAGCGCGGTCAGGTCGACATCAGCCCGATGGTCGCCAGAGAGGTGCCCCTGTCCGCCGCCAGTGCCGAGCTGCGTGCGATGGATGGTCCGACCGCACCCGGAACCGCCGTAATCACCGACTTTACCGCTTAGAAAGGCGACAGAATATGCCCATAGATGCCGCCCCAACCGATCTGACCGGCAAGACCTGCCTTGTGACCGGCGCCTGTGGCGGTATCGGGGCTGCAACGGCCGCCCATTTTGAAGCCTTGGGCGCGAATGTCCACACCACCGACGTCGCCGCTGATGGCCCGGGTCAATACCGTCAGTTTGATCTTATTGGAAACCTGCCCGCGGCCTGTGATTGGATTGCTGAAATCAAGCCGGATGTGCTTTTCAACAACGCGGCGGTCTTCGACATGGGCTCCGTTCTGGACGCCGATCTGGATCAGTATGACCGTCTGTTCGGGGTGAACGTGCGCGCGTTCTATGCGGTCATGCAGGCCACCGCGAAGTCTATGGTCGCAGGTGAACGAGAAGGGTCTATCATCAATCTGGCCTCACAGGCAGGGCATCGCGGCGAGGCGCTTGTCGCCCATTATTGCGCGACCAAGGCTGCGGTGATCAGCTATACGCAATCCGCTGCACTTGCCCTTGCGCCGCACAAGATTCGGGTCAATGCCATCAGCCCCGGCGTTATTGATACGCCGATGTGGAAAACAGTAGACGGGCTTTTTGCGAAGTTCGAAGGCAAAGAGCCCGGGCAGAAAAAGCGAGAGGTCGGTGAGGCCGTGCCTTTGGGGTATATGGGCGCGCCTGACGACGTGGCCCGCGCGGCCGTGTTTCTGGCCAGCGCGCAGTCGGCTTACATGACGGCCCAGACCATTGGGGTCGATGGCGGCAATGTCTTAAGATAGCGCGAAAATTGAGACTTCTGTGTTGAAATACCAGAGCCTCATGCCTCTCAATATCATTCAAATGCTATCGAAAGATCACCCGAATTGTGCATGAAAAATGTACATTTGTTGGTCGTTCGAGCAAAATCTCGGGTCGGTGCGTTGAAAGGGCATATCTGGCGGTCGCGCGTTAACACGATCTCAAGCAACTGCGCGCTAGAAGCAGGCAAAGCAACACACCACCGTTGCGATGTTTTGTGTGCAGGAGACTGATGTGACCGAAGTAGCCGAAGTGCCCGAAGTTTGGGATGGTAAGAACCGTAGAAACTACTGGCGCCGCATGAAACTGCGCTACAAAATGCCCATTCTGATCGGGGTGCCGACGCTGTGCTTGATGTTGGCCGTATCCATCGCCAGCTTCTTTTCCGCAAAGAACTCGCTTGTGCATCAACAGGGCCTCGCGTTCGATCAATTGCTTATGGATAAATCCGCGCGGCTCGGGCGGTGGCTTGAAGCAGCACAGCAAGATATCACCGTTCTATCGCAGCTTACATTGACCCGCGAGGCAATCTTGGACTTCGATGCAGGCTGGATGGAACTTGAAGGCAACCGGACCGAAACACTGCAACGGCTGTACATCGATGACAATCCGTTCCCGACCGGAGAAAAGGAAAAACTGTTACAGGCTGAGGATGGTTCTACATGGTCAGCAATGCATGGGCAGTACCATGAAGACTTTCGTGCATTTCAAGAGGTGCGTCACTACTACGATTTGTTCTTGTTCGATATGGAAGGCAACCTGATCTACTCGGTCTTCAAGGAACTGGATTTCGCGACAAACTTTCAAAACGGAATCTATTCGGACAGTGGTTTGGGCGAAGCCTTTCAAGAAGCCGCTAAACTGCCGGAAGACGGCGTTCACATGACACAGTTCTCAGCCTATGCGCCGAGTTATGGCGCCGCGGCAAAGTTTATCTCAAAGCCTGTTTTTGCAAAAGATGGCACGCGGATCGGGGTTGTTGCTTTGCAACTGCCTGTCGACGAAATTTCCAACATTATCTCGGATTCAGCGATGCTGGGCGAGACGGGTCAAATCTATGCAGTGGGGTCGGATGGCACCGCGAGATCGAATTCCGTCAAGGACGGCGGCCATGAATTACTGGACACATTGCCCAAGCTGCCGCAAATCGTGGCTGCAATGGAGGGGTCGACAGAAGCCTTTGACGGCGTTGAAGGCATTTCGGGAAATCCGGTTGTATCATACGCCCACCCGCTTGAAATCAAGGGCACGTCTTGGGGGTTGATCTTGGAACAAGACATCCAAGAAGCACATAAAGCATCCCATGATCTTTTGATCCTTTCGCTTATTCAGACAGCCATTGTCATGGTGATTGTCGTGTCTATTGCATTTTCGATCGCGCGCGGGCTGACGACACGGATTGATAAGGTGTCCAGGAGTGTGCAGGACATGACCGACGGTGATCTCGACAAACTGGTGTCTCAGACCAAAACCGGTGATGAACTAGGGGACATATCCCGTGCGATTGAGCTATTTCGTAGTGATCTGGCCGCGGGCAATGCCGCGATCAACGAACAAAAGGCTGCGGCTCAAACTCAAGCCGATGTTATGGACAAGCTGAGTATTGCCTTGGCCGGACTTGCAGAGGGGGACCTTGATTGCGCCTTGTCCGATCAGTTCCCTGAAGCCTTTGAACCCTTGCGTCGGAACTTTAACGCAACCGTTTCAGAGCTTTCCAGCATTATTGACGAGCTAAAGTCCACCGCTCGCACCATTGATTCCGATGCGCGCGCGATGAATGAAAACTCCGAAAGCCTGTCCCGCAGGACCGAAAATCAAGCCGCAACGCTTGAGCAAACCGCCGCTGCGATGGATCAAATCAACACCCGCGTGATGGATACAGCAAAAGGGGCGCAAGAGATCGTGAAATCAATCGAAGATGTCCAATTGCAGGCGGCTCATGGTGAACAGGTGGGAACGCAGACATTTGCTGCTATCCAGGAAATCGAAGAGTCCTCCATGGAGATTGCAAAGTTTGTCCAACTGATTGACGACATTGCCTTCCAGACCAATTTGCTGGCCTTGAACGCCGGTGTAGAAGCCGCTCGAGCAGGAGAGGCAGGGCGCGGGTTCTCTGTTGTGGCGTCCGAAGTCCGCGAGCTGTCTTTGCGATCTTCAATGAACGCCGAACAAATTCGCAGCCTGATCACAAACAGCAGCGAAAGCGTCAAGAAAGGCGTCGGTCTGGCTGGCGAGATGGGCGATGCGATCAAGAACATTCTCGATGGTGTCAGTCACGTCTCGGGCAATATCAAAACCATTGCCGAAAGTGCAGAAGACCAAGCGACCAGCCTTTCAGAGGTCAACACAGGCATTACAATCCTTGACCGTGCAACGCAGGAAAACGCGGCAATGGTTGAGAATTCGGCCACGTCCTCACAACAGCTGCAGCACAAAGCCGGCGATATGAACAATCTTGTGTCCCGTTTCCATGGTGGGGATGACAGTACTGCGCGGCCTGACGCATTTGTTTCAACGTCGCCTGAAGACGCACTGCGGTCTGCTTAGATCAGTTCTTTGCAAACGTCCGCAGTTGTTTCTGGCAGAGGTCCCGCTGAAGGCGGGGCCTTTTTTGTTGGCTACTTTTGGTCACTAGGCATCCCTATTGATTTCCAAATAGCTCGATTCAATAGCGACGGATTATTATTCAAGCATATTGTATCCAAGCGGATACAAAGCTATCATTGGCATAATGACGGACCCAAGTTTGCATGACATGTCTCAAGGTGATCTGGCCTATTCTCGCTTGCTCCAAGCGATCCAGGCAGGCGAATTTCGCCCTGGGGACAGACTGCGCGAGACGGATGTTGCGGAGCGACTGACACTGTCCCGCACCCCCGTGCGTGAAGCGCTTCGCAAACTGGAGGCCGACGGCATCGTTGAACACCGCGCCCGTATTGGCGCTGTCATCCGCACGTTAGGCCGCTCTGAAGTAGTCGAGCTTTACGAGATGCGCGTAGTGCTTGAACGCACCGCCGCTGAGATGGCCGCAAAGCATGCCAACTCTGCCGAAATAGATGAAATGGCAGCCTTAAACCTGCAAATAGAGGGCGCGCGTGATGACCCTGCACGCGCCGCTTCGATCAATCAGGAATTCCATCGCAGTGTTTACATGGCAACCCGCAACCGGTTCTTGCGCGAAGCTGCTCGCGCTTTGAACAACGCGCTTATGCTGCTGGGTCCGACCACTTTGGCGGATGAGGAGCGGATCAAAACGGTTGTCGCCCAACACGCAAAGATCATAGACGCGATCCGCCTTGGCGATGTCGCCGCTGCTGGAGCTGCTGCTGAAGGCCACTTGCAAAGCTCCATGCGGCACCGTCTGCATGTGTTGCGCCTATGATCCCCTACTTTTCAGCCTTCGTTATCGCGGGCATTGGTGTTGCATTGTTCATGGCGCTGGGTTTGCCTTTGCCGTGGCTCCTCGGGCCAATTGCTGCCGGTTTGATTGCGGCAGTTGCGGGTGTGCCGATGCGCGGGTTTACCCCGCTAAACCAGTTGATGCGGACGATTTTGGGCGTCGCGGTTGGGGCCACTTTTACGCCTGCCTTGCTAATCTCTATGGCTGGATTTTGGCCTACGCTGTTGCTGATCCCTGTGATGGTGCTGGCGATCGGGTTGCTGGGCGTGCCCTATTTCCATCGCCTGTGGCGTTATGATTTTGCGACCAGTTACTACGCAACGATGCCCGGTGGCTTGCAGGATATGATTGCCTTCGGTGAAGAGGCCGGCGCCAATGTACGATCCTTGTCGCTGATCCAAGCCACACGGGTTTTGTGCATTGTGGTGGCCTTGCCCTTTCTGCTGCAAAGCGTTTGGGATGCTGATTTGACCAATCCTCCGGGGGCGCCGGCAGCTACGATTGCAGTGTCTCAGTTGGTGATCATGGTCTTCTGCGCGGTTGTAGGTTGGCAACTGGCCAAACGAGTAGGGATGTTTGGAGCTTCAATCCTTGGCCCGCTTCTTTTAACCGCGGTGGCAGCGTTAACTGGCATCCTGCAGCACCGCCCACCAGTCGAGGCGATCTGGGCCGCACAGTTTTTCATCGGCATGACTGTCGGTGTTAAATACGTCGGGATCACGGTGGCCGAAATCCGGCGCGATCTTGTTGCGGGATTCGGGTTTTGCCTGATCCTTGTGGCGCTAACGCTTGTGTTTACCGAAGTGATTTTCTTCAGCGGACTTGCCCCACCAATGGAAACCGTGCTGGCTTTTGCCCCCGGCGGACAGGCCGAGCTAACCATTCTTGCGCTGATCGTGGGGGCCGACATGGCTTTTGTTGTGGCCCATCATGTTATGCGGATGTTTTGCGTGATCCTTGGCGCGCCCGTCTTCGCCAAGCTGTTTAGCCGAACACCTGAGGATTGATCATGTGGATCGGCGCGCCTTTAGCATAGGCGTTCACTTGATCAAAAATGTCGTTGAACTGTAGGTCAAATTCGTCCTCAGTTACATATCCGATGTGCGGCGTGGCCAACACATTCGGGTGCGTCGCAAGGATGTTTTCAGCGTCGCGCATGGGCTCATGATCAAAGACATCAACTGCCGCATGAATGCGCCCTTTAGCGATTTCTGCTTCTAATACCCCTGCATCAATCAACCCAGAGCGTGATGTATTCACAAGCAGGCTGCGCGGTTGCATCGCTGCGAGATCGTTGGCCGTGACGATCCCTCTGGTCGTTGGTTTTAGGCGGACGTGCAGGCTTACAATATCGCTTGTCGCAAAGAAAGCTTCGCGGCTTTGGGGGACAGATTGTCCGTCGGCCAAGGCGCGTGCACGTCCATCTTCCGAGCTCCACCATTGTACCTTCATGCCAATGGCTTCGGCGTAGGTGGCGACAACTTTGGCGATCCGCCCATATCCGTATAGTCCAAGCGTTCTCCCCCGAAGCGTGCGCCCGACCCCCATTTGCCAGCCGCCCGATTTGAGCGAGGCTGCTTGCTCGGGGATCTGTCGATAGCTTGCAAGGATCAGCGCCAATGTCATTTCTGCGGCAGCATAGGACGGCGCGCCTGCGTGCATGTTCGAACACACCAGCACGTTGTGTGCAGTACAGGCATCAATGTCGATGTGCGGGTAGACACTGCGCTGGCTGATCAATTTCAGGTTCGGCACCCTAGACAACAAATCTTCGCCTACTTTCGTGCGTTCGCGGATCAACACAAGTGCCTCTGCCTCTTTGATCCGCTCAGCCAGCTTGGCTGGATCCGGTTCATGGTCTTTCCAAACCGTCACATCGTGGTCGCTCAACTTCTTGAAACAAGGCAGCCCTTGCAATGTGTCGAACCAGTCATCGAGAATATGGACTTTCATTTAGCGTTCTTTCTTCCAGACAGATGCGGGTATCATCAGTTCACCCTTGGCGAGCAGTCGCGCCGTGCGCACGACCCCAACCGACCGCAGGTCGAGCGCATTGTCTTTGATATCAAAGTCAACTACCACGTCGATCTTTCCGGTCGGATGTTCAAGCGTAATTTTGGCGGGGCGTTCTTTTGGAGTTGCCATCAATCCTTGGGCGACCGTTCCGGGGGCCAGTAGGCATGACGCCAGACATTGCGCGCCCGTGACAGCCATTGTTGGGTGGGTGCTCCACGGCATGAAGTATCGCGCGGCTACGGATCCGCCTTGTTGAGCTGGCGCCAGAAGTCCGACCTTGGGCGTGACGGATTTAGCCACGTTTTCGATACCCATCGCAGCCCCTGCTTTTTGCCGCATTGCTTCCATACGTGCGAAGAAGTCTGTGTTTGCATCCAGTTCAGCAGCCGTTTCCTGCCCTGTCAGTCCAAAGCTTTCAGCCCGCGCGATGACCATCGGCATTGCCACATCCATGCAGGTCACATCGATCCCGTCGAAGGTGTCGATCAGGTTTCCAGTCGGCAGAAAGGCCCCTGTCGCCCCGCCGATGGTGTCCATGAATTGAAGCGCCACCGGGGCCGCCGTTTTTGGCACCCCATCGATGGGCGTTGACCCATCATAGATCACACCATCAGGGCCTGTTTGCACCGTCGCAATCACCCGTGCACCGGTGTTGACGGCTCTGATTTTGACTTCGGTTTCAGGACCTGTCGCTTTGATAAGCCCTTTCTCAATTGCCGCTGGTCCAACCCCTGCAAGAATGTTCCCACAGGTTGGTTTGAAATCGACCTTTTTGCCTTCGACACTGACTTGTGCAAAGAAGTAGTCCACATCTGCCCAGTCTTCCGTGGACCGCGACAGCATTGCGACTTTTGTGGTGACTGCATTGCCGCCCCCGATCCCATCGATGTTCAGGGGGTGGCCGGACCCAACAGCTGCGATCAGCACTTCAGCCAAGGTGTTTTGATCTTCCGGCAGGTCCGCGCGGTCGAAATATGGACCTCGCGAGGTGCCTCCGCGCAGGAAGTGAAACGGGATTGAAGTCTGCGTCATGCGATTTCCTGTCGTGGTTTGTGCTCAGTCTAGCGTGAGTTCCATTTTGCGACCATAACAAAGCTGTTTTAGACGGCCGGCTGTTTACAGGAGTTTCGTTAACCCCAACTGATTGCGCGGATGCTGATGTTTCATGTGGCTACGGTTTAGACTACTGTGCCCAGAGTTTCGCTCTAGTCGGTCTGTTCATGTCCCTTGATCCTTCCACTTCACAGTTGCTGCGCAATATTCGCACCTGTTCGATCTGTGGTGATTTACCGCTGGGTCCAAACCCGATTGTGCAGTTCAGCAAGACGTCCAAGGTTTTGATCGTTGGACAAGCGCCGGGCCGGATCACACACGCTAAGAATGTGCCTTTTGATGATCCGTCGGGCACCCGTTTGCGTGCCTGGCTTGGCGTTGACCGTGATGCGTTTTATGACCCCGCCCAGTTCGCGATTGTACCTATGGGGTTTTGTTTTCCCGGCACCGGCAAGGGTGGTGATCTGCCACCTCGCCCTGAGTGTGCCCCTGCATGGCGTGCGCCAATTCTTGAAGCCCTGACATCTGTCGAGCTTACACTTGTGATTGGTCGCTATGCGATTGACTGGCATGTCCCGGAATTTTCGAAACGCACAGTGACCGAGGCCGTTAAAGACTGGCGCAGCGTTTGGCCAAATCAGTTGATCCTGCCCCATCCAAGCCCGCGCAACAATCGGTGGCTAAAGCAGAACCCATGGTTTGAGGCCGAGGTGGTACCGGCGCTGCAAGACCGTATTACGTTAGCCTTGCAGCGCGCTTAAGGCTTAAGCCAGCCCGCGAATGGGTCGGTCGTTTTCGATGTTGAAAATCATCCCGTCCAGCAGTTCTTCCAGGTCAGGCCGCGAGGCTGGTCCGTTGGAAATGTCCACCAACATCAGCGTTCCGTCGGGGCGCATTGCAAAAGTTCCAGGCTCTGCGAAACGGGTGGTGGTTTCAGCCTCGGACAGAGGATCGGAAACATAGACCCCAAGATCGCGCATTTGCGGTTCCGTCAGGCCGTAGCAAAGATCGAAATTCCATCCGAATTCAGCCTTGTCCGCCTGCGCTTTTTCTTGTGTGTCGGCCGAGACGACAAACACGTCCATATGTGCCGTCCAATCCGCAAGGGCTGCGTTTAGCTTGTTCAAGTACCGCTTGCAGCGCGGGCAATGGCGGCCGCGATAGACGAACAGGATGCTCCACCGGTCAGAGGGGGATGCGACATCGCGTGTGCCCCCGTCGACATGATTGAGTGTCATCGGCGTTACAACAGCGCCAACGCGGGGTTTGTGAGTGCTCATTTGGATTGGTCCTTTGTTAAGATGTCAGGCGTTCGCAGGATCAGGACACCCCGTCGAACAGAATTTCTTGTTTTCGTGCAGCGTCAAGGCGGCAGGTCTCAAAGTCGTCTTCGTGCAACCGCCCTTTGGGTGCGTTTGCGATTTCAAAGTGGCCGAAGTCGTCTTTGCCCGCAACCAATGCAACGAGCGACTTGGCCCCGCTTTCTTGTTTCATCGCGGGCTTGATGTAGCGGATGGCCGTGCCGATCCGGCGGTCGTTCGTCGTGTTTGGACCGGACCCATGGAACAGATGCCCGTGGTGCATTGATGCTTGTCCTGCCTTGAGCGCAGCTGGCACTGCATCGTCTTCATCTACATCCACAGCTATTTCCTGCCCGCGTGAGAGCATGTTGTTTTCATCAAAGGTGTCGGTATGCGGTACGATCCGTTTCTTGTGGCTGCCTGGTACGAATTTCATGCAACCTGCATCAACCGAGGCTTCTGATATCGCGACCCAGCAGGTGGTTTCTTCTGCGTCATCCAGCCCCCAATAAGTCAGGTCCTGATGCCACGAGACGATTTTGGGCGATTTTGCTTCTTTGACGAACAGGGCGCCGCTCCAGACCATCAAGTCGGGGCCGAGGGCTTGGCTTGCCGCGTCGATCAGTTTCGGGTGCCGGATCAAGGCGTCAAAACTTGGCAGCAATCGGTCAGGGTAAGAATAGAGCAGTTTCAGTCTTTCGGGATCATCCGCCAGTTCAGCCTCAGCCGCCTCAAAATCATCACGCAGCGTGCGGGCTTCTTCGGCTGTCAGAATGTCGATCGGTACGACGAACCCGTTGTCTTCGTAGGCCTGTGCCATAGGTTTTTGTGCTTGTGTCATTTGTGTCCTCCCTAGAACGACAATTGGACTTTCATCGCGCGGCTGCGGTCGCCTGCTGTTTCAAAGGCCTTGAGCGCGTCTTCGATTGGAAAGCTGTGTGTGATCAGCGGGCCGACTTCTATCAGTCCCGCTTGCATCATCTGCACAGCGGTCGCGAATTCATGATGAAACCGGAACGATCCACGCAGGGTGATCTCTTTCGCGGTCATGGCTTGCATGGGAACCGTCATATCCCCGCCCAACCCAAGCTGAACAAGCGTGCCGTGAGGCCGCAAGCAAGCAACCCCTGCCGCCAACGCAGGCGCGGCGCCGGAGCATTCAAGATGTACATCTATATGGCCTTTGTCCGTTTGGAACGGGTCGAGTGCTTTGGGCTCTTTGGCGGTGTTCAGCACCTCGTCCGCGCCGCACCCTTTCGCCATGTCTAGCGTATAGTCCGAAAGATCCGTTGCAATGATCCGCCCTGCCCCTGCCCGCCGTGCAGCCAGAATGCTAAGGCATCCGATGGGGCCGCAGCCGGTGATCAGAACTGTTTTGCCGACCAGATCACCCGCTTGCCGGATCGCGTGCAAACAGACGGCCAAAGGTTCGGCCATCGCGGCCTCAGCAGAACTTAAACCATCGGCGGGCACACATTGACTGGCCAGAGCTGTCAGCTGTTGCTGGAACGCGCCTTGGATATGCGGGAAAGGCATTGCGCTACCGTAGAACCGCATGTTCAGGCAGTGGTTTTGTTGTCCTTTCAGACAGTATTCGCATGTCTGACACGGCCGCGACGGAGAGACCGCCACGCGCTGTCCGACGTTCAACCCCGTCACCTCATCGCCAAGTGCCGTGATCTGCCCTGCAACTTCATGCCCAAGCACCATCGGTTCGCGCAGTTGGATCGGCCCGAAGCCGCCGTGGTTGAAATAATGCAGATCGGACCCGCAAATGCCGCCTGCCTGCATCTCAATCAAGACTTCACCAGCCTTCGGGCGTGGCGCGTCGCGGGATTCAACCCGCAGGTCTTTTGCGGCATAGATGACGATCGCTTGGTTCGGTGCGGACATGTTTTATTTCTCTGCTATACAAGTGCGCCCGAGATACGGATAGTTGCGCCAAACCACCAAAGGATTTTTGCCATGAGTTTGCAACTGTTTGATCTGACCGGCCAGCGCGCGTTGATCACCGGATCCAGTCAGGGGATCGGCTTTGCCCTTGCCCGTGGTCTGGCGGATGCCGGTGCCGCGATAGTGCTGAACGGTCGCGACACGACCAAGCTGGAAGCTGCTGCCGAGGACCTGCAAGCCAGTGGCGCCACGGTTCACGTGCTGGCCTTTGATGCAACGGATCACACAGCGGTTCGTGCTGCTGTTGACGGGTTTGAGGCAGACGTCGGCCCAATCGATATCTTGATAAACAATGCAGGGATGCAGCATCGGACCGAGCTTGAAAACTTCCCAGCCGACGCGTTTGAAAAGCTATTGCAGACCAATGTGGCCTCTGTGTTTCATGTGGGCCAAGCGGTTGCGCGGCACATGATCGGGCGTGGCAAGGGCAAGATCATCAACATCGCGTCTGTCCAGACATCGCTCGCTCGTCCGGGGATTGCGCCCTACACCGCAACCAAAGGCGCTGTCGGAAATCTGACCAAGGGCATGGCGACCGATTGGGCGAAACACGGTTTGCAATGCAACGCCATTGCACCCGGTTACTTTGACACGCCATTGAACGCAGCGCTGGTTGCGGATGATGAGTTCAGTGCTTGGTTGGCCAAACGCACCCCTGCCGGTCGCTGGGGCAATGTGGAAGAGCTGGTTGGTGCTGCGATCTATCTGTCATCCGCCGCTTCCAGCTTTGTAAACGGGCACACGCTCTATGTGGATGGCGGGATCACCGCGTCGCTCTAACCATTACCGTAAGCTCTGCATCCAATCCAAGCTGTCGCCTGTCGGCCCTACTGGCTTATATTCTGCGCCAAGTGGCGCTGTATATCCAAGCCGTGCGACTTCTTTGAAGATGTGAGCGTAATTCACTTCACCCTGATCTGGCGTGCCTCGATCCGGAACGGATGCAAACTGGATGTGCCCGATGTGCGGCAACAGTGTTCCGAGCTTGTGCGTCAAATCCCCTTCCGTCAGCTGGACGTGATAGCAATCAAACATCAGCTTTAGATTGGAGGCGCCGACCTCTTCAATGATCCGAACAGCCTGTCCCGTGCTCGCCAAAAAATATCCCGGAGCATCATATCCGTTGAGCGGTTCGATCAGAATATCTATCCCTAAAGGTACGGTTTGCTCGCATGCATATTCAAGCGCTTTCACGAAGGTGTTGTGCGCCAACTCGCCGGATGCGAAGCCTGCCATCACATGGATGTTGCGCGCGCCTACGGCTTTGGCATAGCTGACCGCTTGGTCAATCGCTGCAAGCGCTTCCGCCGCGCGACCGGGGATCGCAGACAGCCCATTGTCACCCCCAGCCACGTTGCCGCGACTTGTGTTCAGGCCCAGCATTTGCAGCCCTGTTTCTTTAAGCGCCGCGGCGACCACGACAGGCATAACGTCGTAAGGCCAATGACATTCAACAGCATCAAACCCAGCGGCTTTTGCGGCCCGAATAGCGTCCGGCAAAGGCAAATCGTTCCACAAAAAGCCAAGGTTTGCTGATAACTTCATGTGTCCCACTCCACATCAAATCTGGTGACAAGCGCTTGGACATCTTTGTAGGACAACCCTTTTGGTGACAGCCCGCGTGTGAGCATGGCGAGCCGTGCTGTGTCTTCAAGCTCTTCAATGGCGTTGCAAGCGGCCTCGATGTCTTTACCCGCCACGACAGGTCCGTGGTTGGCCAACATCACGGCTGATCTTTTGCCCGCAAGCCCACGCACCGCGTCGCCCATCGCGGGATCGCCGGGCATAAAAAAGGGCAGTAGTTTCACCCGCCCCAGCTTCATAATCCCGTAGGGTGTCAGCGGTGGCAAAAAGTTGTCCGGATCGACATCCGGCATCATCGACAAGGCAACCGAATGGCATGAATGCAAATGCACTACGGCCCCTGCTGTCCCGCGTGTATCATAGAAGGCCGAATGAAGCGGCATTTCCTTAGTGGGCTCGTCACCTCCGACATGCTGGCCTGCACTGTCAAACCGACTAAGCCGCGCCGGATCAAGCCGCCCGAAACTGGTGCCTGTCGGGCTGACCAACAGCCCGCCGTCTTCTGTCCGCGCAGAGATATTGCCTGTGCTGCCCCCCGTTAGCCCGCGGTCGAACATCGACTTGGCAAGGGTGCAAATCAGCTCTCTCAGTTTGGCCTCTTGGGTCATGGGGTGTCCAATTTGTCTTGTGCGTCCGAAAAGAAGGTCTCGGTTCCGAAGTTGCCGGATTTGAGCGTCAGTGCGATCTGCTGTCCGTTCGACACACAATAGGTCCAAGGCACGCCCGGTGCAATTTCTGCGCCGATATCAAGCCGGTCTACGCCAAGCGCTTTGGTCACAGCCCCAGATGTTTCGCCCCCTGCCACGATAATCCGCCGTGCACCACCTTTGACGGCATGTGTCGCGCACTTCGCCAGCGTGTCTTCGATCAACTGACCCGCTGCCGCGACGCCCAGTTCGTCTTGAACGGCTTTGACGCGTGTCGGATCGGCGGTTGCATAGATCAACGGAGCTTTGCTTAAGTCTTGGGTGTTCAGCCAGTCCAATACCGGTTGTGCTCCGGTCTTGGCGATCTCAAGGGGATCAAGTTGATAGTTGGCCGCGCCCAGATCGATGTAGTTTGCCACCTGCGCATTGGTCATCGCGGAGCAACTGCCTGACAGAACAATCGTCTTATCGTCGACCTTCGGGGATTGCATCGTGGCCGCGTCTTTCGACAATGTGCCGTCTGCCAGATACAGCGACGGTAAAGGCATCGCCACCGCCGACCCGCCTGTCATCAACGGCATATCGCGGCAGGCCTCTGCAATTATAGTCAGGTCACTGTTCGCAACTGCATCAACCACGACATGCGCGACCCCGTCTGCTTTTAATGCGTTCAACCGACTACGAAGCGCATCCGCGCCATCAGCAACCGTCAGTCGATTGGCCAACCCCACCGGCTTTGTCACCTGAGGCCGCAAAAGCCGCATAAGGTTGCTGTCGCGCATTGGGGTGAGCGGGTGATCTTTCATCGGGCTTTCCGCAAGGGGTTGTTCGCCCACGAACAGGTTGCCCATGAAGATGGATCGCCCGTTCTCAGGAAAAGCCGGACAATATATGGTTTGATCTGTTTTCAGATCTTCCATCAGCGCCTCGGCGACGGGTCCGATGTTGCCCTCTGCGGTGCTGTCAAAGGTGGAACAGTATTTCCAGAAAAACCGACTTGCCCCCGCCGCCTTAAGCCATTCGAGCGCCGCCAGCGTTTCCGCCACAGCCTCGTCCACAGGCGTGGTGCGCGATTTGAGCGCAATGACTTCAAATGGCCCAGTGTTTTCAGGTGGAGCTGTAGGCACGCCAATGCGCAAGGATACTTTGACCCCACTACGTGCGAGCAACCCTGCCAAATCGGTGGCTCCGGTGAAATCATCTGCGATGCAGCCCAGTACAGTTGTCATTGGCCTTTGGTTCCTTTGGTTCCTTTGGAAGTGGCCGGCAGGTCTATTCCGACTTTGCTAGCATACACTTTTGCCACTGCGGCGTCGTCTTCATGGCCCAACCCCATATCCGCTGCGGCGCGGAATTGATCCAGTGCAGCTGTGGCGATTGGCGCATCGAACCCTGCGCTTTGCGCGATGTCGAGCACGATCCCAAGATCCTTAGGCCAGATGTTGACTGAGCTGTGCGGCGTATAGTCCCCCGCTGCGATATGCGGCGCGCGGTTTTCAAGCATCCAACTGCTGCCCGCGCATTTGCTAATGACTTCGATAAAGCTTTCAGGGGTTACGCCTTGGGTCATCCCGAAGGTCAGCGCCTCGGCCATTGTCGCGATGTGGACGCCAGCGAGCAGCTGGTTCACTGCCTTCATTGCGCTGCCCGCGCCAACTTGATCGCCCAGCTCAAACACAGTTTCCGCGATGTTGTCCAACACAGGCGCCAAGGCCTCAAACGCGGAAGGTGATCCTGCCGCCATGATCGAAAGCTCACCCTTTGCGGCTTTGACCGACCCGCCCGAGATCGGCGCATCCAAGTAAAACACCCCATGTTCTGCGCACCGCGCGGCCATTTCTTTTGCAAATGCGGGCGGGACAGTTGCGCAGGCCAAAACAGCGGCGCCCTTTTTCAGGCTCGGCACCAAACCCTTTGCACCAAACAACACGTCTTCGGTCTGTGCTGCGTTCAAAACCGCAATGATTGCGGTGTCGATCTGCCCTAATGCGCTGGAAAGGTCAGAGCTTTGCCCACCCTCGCTGACAAACTTCGCCATTTGATCAGGGTTGATATCCACACCCCAAACCTTGTGCCCGCCACGCAGGGCAGAGGCCGCAATACCATACCCCATCGAGCCAAGCCCGATCGCCGCAATATTTTGAATGGTCTGTGTCATAGGTCGTCCTTTTTCGAGATAGGTTTTAGTGTTTTAGCGTCAGCGCAGCGCCAGCAACGCGAGAAAGACAACAATCAGCAGCGACACCGCCATGCCGATGTTGATCATTCGTTGCGTCGATTGTGCAAGATCAAGGCTGCCCAGTTTTGACCCGGCCCCCAACCAGACCAAATGGATCGGAAACCAGAGAGCGTTGAACACAACGAGCTTGATCACCACCTCCCAGACAGGCGTGTCTGGCATAAAGGTGAACCCGGAAAACAGAGTTGTCGCCACGACGTAGGCCTTTGGGTTGATGAACTGCAACATCAACCCGTTCCGAAAGCCAAGCGGTGTGTCAGCCGGTCGAAACCCGATCTTTGATCCCGCACTCGCGATCCGCCACGCCAGATAAACAAGATACCCGACCGAGGCGATCAGCAGTACGGTTTTCAACGCAGGCACGGCCAAAACGACTGCGGCCAAACCGGACACCACGATCATCATTGTGATGAACCCGCCCAGCATAAGACCCATGACGAACCCAAATCCGGCACGATACCCAAAGGCCGCCCCGATCCCTGCGGTTGTTAGCACCCCTGGTCCTGGTGTGATCAGCAAAAAGAAGACGGCAATGACAAACTCAATCATGTCTTACCGCCAACGCCTTACAGGTTCGCACATTCGGGAACTGCGCTGATCACGGTTCCGTCTTTGAGGTGCTGCAAAAGATTGTCGACGGTCAAAGCGCCCATCGCATTGCGGGTCTCAACCGTCGCGCTGCCGACATGTGGCAAAAGAACCGTGTTTGGCAATTCACGCAGCGCTTGCGGCACAGACGGTTCGCCTTCGAACACGTCGAGGCCTGCCCAGCCCAGCGCCCCGCTTTGCAAGGCCGCAATCATCGCGCTTTCGTCGACAACCGACCCGCGACTGACGTTGATCAAAGTGCCATTGGGACCAAGCGCATCCATCACCTCAAGATTTACGATCTGGTGCGTCGACGGTCCACCCGGTGTGATACAGATCAACACATCGCAGTCATGCGCCATTGCGGTCAGGTTATCGTAATAGGTGTAAGGCACGTCCTTTTTGTTCCGCGAATGATAGACGATTTTACTGTTCCACGGTTTCAGTTTTTCCGCGATGGCCTGACCGATCCGACCTAGTCCTAAAATACCCACGGTTTGATTGTCAGCGGACCGTGTAAGCGGTGCGTTGCCTTTGGCTTCCCAGTCGCCCGAGCGCACATAGGCGTCATCGCGGATCACTTCGCGGTAACAGCCAAGCATCAGCAAAACTGCGGTGGTTGCGACCTCTTCGTTTAGCACATTCGGCGTGTGTGTCACTATTATCCCGCGCCGCGCGGCCTCGTTCGCGTCAACCGCATCATAGCCGACACCGTAGCCGCTGATTACTTTAAGGTTGGTGAGCGAGGCCATCAGTTCCGGGTTCACCCCGTCATGCCCATTGGTCACAACATGGGTAATTTTGTCCGCATCGAAACTGTCGAGCTGATGGATCGTAAACGCCTCGGACAGACGGTCGCGCATGGTGTCGGTGATCCCACCGATTTGCAGAAGATCAGGCATCTTGGTCTACTTTCTGACGTTGGTGGCCAAGCCCTTGGATGGTCAAATCCATGACATCGCCTTTCTTCAAGAACACAGGGTCCGGTTTGATCCCGAGGCCCACGCCGGGCGGTGTGCCCGTGGTGATCACGTCGCCGGGGTGCAGGGTAAACAGCTGGCTGAGATGTTCGATGATTTCCGCAACAGTGAAGATCATCGTTGCCGTGGTTCCGGTTTGCATTCGCTTGCCGTTCACATCGAGCGCCATGTCGAGCTTTTGCGGGTCTTCCACTTCGTCGCGGGTTACCAACCATGGACCCGTTGGCCCGAAAGTGTCGCAGGATTTTCCCTTGGTCCATTGGCCAGTCAGGTTGGCTTGGAAGTGCCGTTCTGACACGTCGTTGACGATGCAATAACCGGCCACATGATCAAGCGCGTTTTCCTTGGTGACGTATTTGGCTTCCTTACCGATCACGACGCCCAGCTCGACCTCCCAATCGGTTTTTTCAGACCCGCGCGGCATGACCACATCATCGTAAGGCCCCACAATGGCTGAGTTGGCTTTGAAGAACAGGATTGGATGTTCGGGGATGGCAGCCCCCGTTTCGGCAGCATGGTCCGAATAGTTCAGCCCGATGCACAGGAACTTTCCGATGTTGCCGACGCACGCACCAATCCGCTGTTCGCCTTCAACGATGGGCAATGTGCTGGGGTCGAGGGCACGCAGCTTTGCAAGGCTGGCGTCATCCAGCATATCGCCGGTGATGTCGCTGACATGGGCGGACAAATCGCGCAGCAGCCCTGCGTCATCCAAAAGCCCCGGCTTTTCGGCACCAACAGCGCCATAGCGTAGCAGTTTCATATCTTGTCCTTCTTAGTGGTTGTCGCGCGGCATGTGCTTGCGCGAAATGTCTTTGAATGCGTCTGCCCCTTGCAAGGTCATCCCTTGATCCAGTCGCCCGACTTTTTCGCGGAAGATTTCTTGCCAAGGCGTTTGGCTTATCGGCACGTCGTAGCCACCGTTTGCGGCCAGGGCGCGGGCGCGCTCGTTCAGCTCGTCCAGCGGGACCAGCATGTTGACCGTCCCTTTACCCAGATCGATCCGCACCGGATCGCCGTTCTGTAAAAGAGCGAGGCCGCCGCCGTCTGCCGCTTCGGGTGAGGCGTTCAGAATGGACGGGCTTCCAGAGGTTCCGGACTGGCGACCGTCGCCAATGCAGGGCAGCGCTTCGACGCCCTTTTTGATTAGGTAAGAAGGTGGGCGCATGTTTACGACCTCGGCGGCACCTGGATACCCCTTTGGCCCCGCCCCACGCATGAACAAGATACAGTTTTCATCTATGTTTTCGGCAGGGTCATCAATGCGGTGGTGGAAATCTTCTGGCCCTTCAAACACGATGGCACGGCCTTCGAAGGCCTCAGGGTCATCGGGGTTCGATAGATACGTCTTTCGAAAACTAGGTGAGATCACCGAGGTCTTCATGATCGCACTTTCAAACAGGTTCCCAGTCAAATTCAGAAAGCCTGCTTGGTTGAGCATCGGGTCGCTCGTCGGTTTGATGACGTCTTGGTTTTGGGACCTATGCGCGGCGCAGTTGTCCCCCATGGATTTGCCATTGACGGTTACGGCGTCTGGATGCGGCAGCAGACCACCTGCGATCAATTCCCCCACAACGGCGGGGACACCGCCCGCTTGCTGATAGTCTTCGCCCAGATACTTACCCGCAGGCTGCATGTTGACCAGCAGCGGCACGTCATGGCCGTGTTTTTGCCAGTCTTCATTGTCCAAAGGCACGCCCAAATGCCGCGCGACACCGTTCAGATGGATAGGCGCATTGGTGGACCCGCCAATGGCCGAGTTGATGACAATCGCGTTCTCGAAGGCCTCGCGAGTCATGATGTCTGTGGGGCGCAGGTCTTCCCAAACCATATCGACGATCCGCTTGCCGGTCTCATAACTGATCTGCCCACGCTCGCGGTAGGGTGCGGGAATGGCGGCGGCACCGGGCAGTTGCATGCCCAATGCCTCGGCCAGCGAGTTCATCGTGGTTGCGGTGCCCATGGTGTTGCAATAGCCCACGGACGGCGCCGAGGCAGCGGCGATTTCCATGAACTCATTTGTGTCGATATCGCCAGCAGCCAGTTGTTCACGCGCTTTCCAGATCACAGTGCCTGAGCCTGCCCGTTCTCCCTTCCACCAGCCGTTCAGCATAGGCCCAACAGACAAAGCGATTGCCGGAATGTTGACCGTCGCTGCGGCCATCAAAAGCGCGGGCGTGGTCTTGTCACAACCGATATTCAGCACCACCCCATCGAGCGGATAGCCGAAAAGTGTTTCAACGAGCGACAGATAAGCAAGGTTGCGGTCCAGTGATGCGGTTGGGCGTTTGCCGGTTTCCTGAATAGGGTGCACCGGAATTTCGATGCATGTGCCGCCAGCCGCGATGATGCCATCGCGGACACGTTTGGTCAGTTCAATATGATGGCGGTTGCAGGGGCTAAGGTCACTGCCGGTCTGGGCAATCCCGATGATCGGTTTGCCTGACTGCAATTCATCGCGGGTCAGCCCGTAGTTCAGATACCGTTCCAGATAGAGCGCGGTCATTTCCAGATTGTCGGGGTTCATGAACCATTTGCGCGAACGCAGGTCGTCTATTGTGATCTTCTTTGTCATTGGCCTGACCAACCTCCGTCGATGATATGTGTGTGCCCTGTGGTAAAGGCGCTCTCGTCGCTTGCAAGGTATACGACAAGCGCTGCAACTTCTTCGGCACTTGCGATCCGGCCCATAGGCTGTCGGGCCACGAACTGGGCCATCGCTTTGTCGTAACTGCCCAATTCTTCGCCAAGCGCTTTGACGCGGTCATGCCAGCTTGGGCTTTCGACCGTGCCTGGGCAGATGCAGTTGCAACGGATGCCTTGAGTGATGTAGTCGACCGCGACTGACTTGGTCAGCCCGACGACGGCGGCTTTGGTGGTGCCATAGATGAACCGGTTTGGCGCACCGATGATCGATCCAAGCGCTGACGACATGTTGATGATTGAACCCGTTCCACGGTCAAGCATCCCGGGCAAAGCTGCCTGAATAGTGCGCACCATCGAGCGGACGTTCAGATCATATGCGAAGTCCATTTCGTCATCCGTCGCGTTCAGGATCGAGCCGTTGTGTACGACCCCTGCGCAGTTGAACAATACATCCGGTTTGGCCCGCTCAACGCCAGCCTTAACGCTGGCCGCATCCAGCACATCAAGTTCGAAAATTTCGATATTTTCGAGATTCGCCTCCCGAATCGTGGAGAGCGTTTCGCCGTTTACGTCAGTCGCAAAGACCTGCGCGCCCTCGTTTGCCATCGCAATCGCACTGGCCCGTCCGATCCCTTGACCCGCTGCAGTCACCAGCACACGCTTACCGTTAAGCCTTTGCCCTGTCATGATATTTTCACCTTACTCACCACCACCATTTGTCTGCATTACAGGCCACGTCCCTTGGGGATTTTCCGAAAAACTCATACCAATCCTTGTGCCCTGCTGGCGCTTTTGGATTGATAGGTTAGCGTATGACAGAGATTTGCGTTTGACCATAACCCCCGTCACGCAAGGGGCAAAAAGGACCATAAAGATGAAGACTGCCCCCAAGATCACCCTGATCGGCACCGGCCTCATGGGCACCCCTATGTCGCGCAACTTGATGTCTGCTGGCTTCGATTTGACCGTCTGGAACCGAAGCGCCCATCGCGCTGCGCCATTGGTTGAGGCAGGCGCGAAAACGGCTGCAACGGCCGCCGAAGCCATCACAGGCGCGGACGTTTTGATCACAATGCTGTCCGACGGTTATGCGACCGAAGCCTTGCTGGCCGATACCGGTTTTCACGCCGCTTTGACCAAAGGCATGATCTGGATCGACATGTCGAGCGCCAAACCAGAACATGCCCGCGCCCAGTCGGCGCAGCTTGCCGAGATCGGCGTCGCTCATCTGGATGCACCTGTGTCCGGTGGCACCAAAGGGGCCGAAGCGGCGAGCCTTGCGATTATGGTTGGTGGCGAGGCCTCGGTATTCGATGCCGCTTTACCAGTGCTGGATGCGATGGGCCGCGCAGTGCATGTTGGCCCGTCCGGTGCGGGGCAGTTGTGCAAGCTTGCCAATCAGACAATCGTTGCCGTGACCATTTCCGCAGTGGCCGAGGCTACCCTGCTGGCTGAAAAAGGCGGTGCAGACCCCGCTGCCCTTCGCGCTGCTTTGAAGGGGGGCTTTGCCGACAGCGTGATTTTGCAACAGCATGGCGCGCGAATGTCAGAAGGCAATTTCGAACCGGGCGGGTTGTCCAAGTTTCAGCTAAAGGATTTGGACAACACACTGGCCGAGGCGAAATCCCTTGGGCTTGCCTTGCCATCTACCCAAGCCGTGCGCGACCGCTTCGCGCATTTTGTCGAAAACATGGACGGTGCTGATCTGGATCACTCAGGTTTGTATCTGGAACTCAAGCAACGGAATGACCTGATATGACCGATATTCTGATCCTTGGCGGCGGCGGTATGGTCGGCCAGAAACTGGCGCAGCGGATCATCGACAATGATCTGTTTCCTGATCCCAATCTGACCCTGTTCGACCGCGCCTTCGCGCCCGATGGCATCGCAGTAAAATCCGTGACCGGTGATGTGTCAGACCCTGCCGTGGCGAAAACCCTTGCTGCCACGCGCCCCGATATCATCTTTCATCTCGCCGCGATTGTCTCGGGTCAGGCTGAGGCTGAGTTTGATCTGGGCTGGACTATCAACATGATGGCGATGTGGCATTTGCTGAACGCATTGAAGGACGAACACGAGACATCAGATGGCAGCTATTGCCCGCGCGTGGTGTTTACGTCTTCGATCGCGGTCTTTGGTGGACCCTTCCCCGACAAGATTGGCGACGAATTCCTGTCAGCACCGCAGACCAGCTACGGCGCCCAGAAAGCGGCCTGCGAATTGATGGCGACAGACTTCAGCCGCAAGGGCTTTATCGACGGTATCTCTCTGCGGTTGCCGACGATCTGTGTGCGGCCGGGCAAGGCAAATGCGGCTGCATCATCGTTTTTCTCAGGCATCATCCGCGAGCCGTTGAATGGGGTAGAAGCGATCCTGCCAGTGTCCGACACAGTGCGGCACTGGCATGCCAGTCCGCGCGCAGCAGCGCGATTTCTGACCCATGCAGCGACGCTTGATACCGAATTGCTTCAAGGACGACGGGCTTTGAACCTACCGGGGTTTAGCTGCACCGTGGCCGAACAAATCGAAGCTTTGCGGCGTGCCGCGGGTCAATCAGCAGTCGATCTTATCAAACCGCAGCCCGACGAGACGATCATGCGGATGGTTGCAGGCTGGCCCCAAAACTTCGCGCCGGACCGCGCCCTGTCGCTCGGGTTTGAGGCGGAAGCGGACTTCGATGAAATCATCCAAGTCTACATGGACGATGATCTGCAACGCTGACCAAGTCGCTATAGGTCGAGTGTTTCGCCCGTCATATGACGGTCCAAGTGATCTGCGATCCGTTGCCGCGTTTGGGCTTCATCGCCGGACAAGGCAGCGGCCAGAATTTCAGCGTGGCTGCGGATGTTTTCCGAGATAAAATCGAACTTACGGTCAGCGACCATCAATTGCTGGCGGAACCGCGCATAAATGCGACCATGAAGCTGTTTGAGTGTCTGGGAGCCGCAAGCCGAAATCAAAGTTTCATGAAATTCCTTTTCAGCCGAGAACCAGATGTCGACCAATTCATGCGGTTTGTCGTGATCATGGATGCGCTTTTCGATATGGCTCAGTTGGTGATGTGCAGCGGTCAGGCGAGCTTCCCAAGCGACACCACCATTGCGGATGGAAAGCACCGCGCCTTCGCTTTCAAGCAGCACCCGCATGTGCGCTATCTCGATCAACTGCTCAGGAGATCGGCTGGGCACACGAAAGCCCCGCTGTTCTTGAAAGTTAACCAAGCCAACCGTTGAAAGCCGAAACAGCGCCTCTCGGACGGTGCTGGCCGAGCAGCCGAATTCATCACGCAAGACCTCAGCCCTCAGCTTTTGATCATGCTCAAATCCGTTTGAAACAAGCCGGTGTTTCAAGGCAGCATAGATATCTGTATCAGGTGGCATGGCAGCGCCCGTTTGATGGTTCCTCAGCGGCACGCTACGGGATTTGATTTCGATAATATACAAAAATCTCGAAATTTTTCTAAATTTCATTTTTGACTTGTCGTATTCGATTCGTCCGCTTAACCTTTTCCCAGCGTAACTTAACGAGGGGCGTTTCGACCCCCGACAATAAACGCTCATCGTCTGGGAGGACATTATGAAACTAATTAAAACAGCGGCCTCTGTGGCCGTCGCGGCTGCAATGGTTGCAGGCTCCGCAATGGCAGATGGTCACGCGACCACGAAGTTGCGCATTCAAACGCACTTCTCGCCTGAAACCCTGTCTGGTAAGATGGCCGCCAAGTACATTGACGACATTCAAACGATGTCCAACGGCGAAATCGCCATCGAGATGTTTTATTCGTCTTCAGTTGTGAAGTCGGTTGAAACGTTTGACGCTGCCGCAACAGGTATTCTTGATTGCGACATGACCGGTGGTGCTTACCAAACCGGTAAAAACCCTGCGTTCCAGTTCACTGGTGACCTCATGGGTGGCTACCAGAACCCATACCAGCAAATGGCATGGTTGCTGCACG
>CAZWSE010000003.1:0-20794 GCA_964636575.1 uncultured Sulfitobacter sp.
CGGCCATGCCGATTATTGCAATTATGGGCGTGTCATACGTGCAGCGCGACGGGACCCATATCCGCATGGATATGTTGGTCAGTGCCCTCAAAGGGCGCACGCTTTGGCTGTTCGAATTGATCTCAGTCTTGTTGATGCTTTTGCTCATTGTGTTTCTGATGTGGGGCGCTTGGGCGCATTTCGACCGCTCGTTCGATATGACGAAGCCCTTGTTCAGCCGCGATAGCTCCATCGATGTGGGGATCCCGATCTGGCCCAGCAAACTGGTTGTACCGATTGCCTTTGGTGTGCTTGTGCTGCGCTTGTTGTTGCAAGCTTGGGGGTATGGCCGCGCATTGATCCTAGGCTTGCAGGACCCTGTGGCTGTTCCATTGAACCTGACCGTCGCTGAACAAGCGATGGCTGAGGCGCGCATGATGGAGGACGGCAACTGATGGAACCCATCGATATTGGATTGTGGGTCTCAGGTGGCATGTTGGTCATGGTTATCCTTGGCATGCGTGTTGCCTTTGCGGCGGGTTTGGCCGGCTTTGTCGGGCTGGTTTGGCTGCGCTGGAACGGGTTTGACTATGACCCTGACCGCTTTTGGAAAGCGGTTGAGATCAGCACAAAGATTGCGGGCCTGACCCCCCATTCGAAAGTCAGTGCTCAAGTGCTGTCGCTGATCCCTGTGTTCATCATGATCGGCTATCTGGCCTATCACGCCAAGCTGACAAGCGCCCTGTTTGAAGCCTGCAAACGCTGGTTTGCTTGGGTGCCGGGCGGGCTGGCTGTCTCGACTGTCTTTGCGACCGCAGGCTTTGCGGCAGTATCGGGCGCGTCCGTGGCCACGGCTGCTGTTTTCGCCCGTATCGCCATCCCCGAGATGTTGAAGATCGGATACAACAAGCAATTCGCGGCAGGTGTTGTGGCGGCGGGCGGCACATTGGCCTCGCTTATCCCGCCCTCGGCCATTCTGGTGATCTACGCGATCATTGTGGAACAAGACGTGGGCAAGCTGCTTTTGGCGGGGTTCATCCCCGGTGCGTTTTCCGCGATTGTCTATGCCGCCCTTATCATCGGGATCGCCCTTGTTTGGAATGTCGGCCCGCCTGTACGCGGCTTTACATGGGGCGAACGCTTTGAATCCGTGTTGCCCGCATTGCCGATTGTGCTGGTCGTCGTCATCATCATCTTCTTTGTCTACAACCCTTTCGGGGATGCGTGGGGGACACCCACTGAGGGCGGCGCCGTTGGGGCGTTCATCATCTTCTGTATGGCCATCTTTCGCGGGATGCGCTGGGGGCAGTTGAAAGAGGCTTTGCTTGAAACGGCCAAGTTGACGGTGATGATTTTCACGATCATCTGGGGTGTGCTGATCTATGTGCGGTTCCTAGGGTTTGCTGAGCTTCCCGATGCCTTTGCCGATTGGATTTCAGCACTTCCTTATCCGCCGATTATGATCTTGATCTGCATCCTTCTGGCTTATGCTGTCTTGGGCATGTTCATGGACGCTATCGGGATGCTGCTATTGACGCTGCCTGTGGTTTATCCCGCTGTCATGGCCCTGAACGGAGGCGAGACAGTCGCCGCCGCTGACAGTGCCTTTGGCATGTCGGGTGAGATGTGCGCGATCTGGTTCGGGATATTGGTGGTCAAAATGGCGGAGTTTTGTCTGATTACCCCGCCCATTGGTCTCAACTGCTTTGTGGTTGCAGGTGTGCGCGACGATCTGACCGTGCAGGATGTGTTCAAGGGCGTGATGCCCTTCTTCATCGCGGATGGTGTGACCATTGCACTGCTGGTGGCCTTTCCTGCGATTGTCCTGTGGTTGCCAAGCCTTGTTAGCTAGGGCGCAACCCTAGGATTTGGCGGGCTTGTGCAGGTGTCGCGACGGGGCGTTCGTATCTGGCGCAAATCTCGGCTGCGCGGCTGACCAAGGCTGCGTTGGATGGGGCGAGCGTTTCTTTATCCCACCGCACATTGTCTTCTAGCCCCGTGCGCGCGTGCCCGCCGCTTGAGATGGCCCATTCGTTCAGAATGATCTGGTTGGGCCCGATTCCGGCTGCGCACCATGGTGCAAATTCCCCGAACAAGCGGTGCACGGTCTGCACGTAGAAATCAAACACCGCGCGGTCGGCGGGCATTGCGTTTTTGACGCCCATAACGAATTGCACGTAAGGCAATGCGCTGATTTGGCCGCGGTCATACATCAGCTTTGCATGCAGGATGTGGCTAAGATCAAAGGCCTCAATCTCCGGTTTGATGTCGAAAGTCTGCATTTCAGACGCCAACCAATCCACCAAGTCCGGCGGATTTTCGTAGACGCGTGTGGGGAAGTTGTTGGACCCCACTGTTAGGGATGCCATGTCGGGCCGCAAAGGGAGCATACCGCCACGCTCGTTTCCCGCGCCCGACCGTCCGCCTGTAGAAAACTGGATGATCATGCCGGGGCAGTGTTGGGTCAGTTGCTCTTGAAGTTCTGCGAATTTGTCGGGATCGCTTGAGGGCGTTTCATCTGCGTTGCGCACATGCAGGTGCGCGATACTGGCACCGGCCTCATAAGCCGCGTGAGTTGATGCGACTTGTTCTTCGATCGTGACAGGGACCGCTGGATTGGCCGCCTTGGTGGGCACCGATCCGGTGATTGCGACGCAGATGATACAAGGCGCATGGGCCGTCATAAGTGGTATCCTTAGTAGGGCAGTCCGACGTAGTTTTCTGCCATGGCTTGCTGGGCTGCTGTGTTGGAACGCAGGAATTCAAGCTCCGCGATTTGCATTTTGTGATCGAAATCCGATTGGTCGGGGTAGCGGTGCATCAGAGATGAGAACCACCAGCTGAACCGTTCGGCTTTCCAGACCCGTGAGAGCGCGTTCTGCGAATAGCTGTCGATGCCGGTGCGGTCGTTCGTCTCATAGAATTTGCGCAAGCCGTTGTAGAGGTAATGTACGTCGCTGGCTGCCGTGTTCAGCCCCTTTGCCCCTGTGGGCGGCACGATGTGGGCGGCATCCCCGCAGAGGAACAGGTTGCCGTATTGCATCGGCTCACACACAAAAGACCGTAGAGGCGCGATGGATTTTTCAATGGACGGGCCTGTGACCAGTTTGGCGGCTTGATCTGCGGGGATGCGCCGTTTGAGCTCGGCCCAGAAGGCGTCGTCGGACCAGTCTTCGGGGCGGTCTGTGAGGTCGCACTGGATGTAGTATCGGCTGAGGTTTTCATTGCGCATCGAACAGAGCGCAAAGCCGCGTGGTGAGTTCGCGTAGATCAGTTCGTGGTTCACGGGCGGCGTTTCAGACAGAATGCCAAGCCAGCCGAAAGGGTAGACCTTTTCATATTCGCGCCGGATGTCATCGGGGATAGTTTTCCGGCTGACCCCGTGGAACCCGTCGCAGCCTGCGATGAAGTCACAGTCGATGCGCGTGGTCTGCCCGTCGCGGGTAAAGGTCACACGGGGGCTGTCGGATTTGGGGTCGTGGATTTGCACGTCTTCGACGTTGTATTCAATCGCACCGCCGCAAGCTTCGCGGGCGTCATAGAGGTCGCGTGTGACTTCGGTTTGGCCGTAGACCATCACCGCGTGATCTGTGTGCTCGGTGAAGTCGATGCGAAACATCTCGTCCCCGTAGGAAATCAGCGTACCGTCATGGGCAAAACCTTCGGTCTCCATCCGGTCTGCCACCCCGGCTTCGCGCATCAAACCCAGCAAACCGCGTTCCAACACACCGGCCCGGATGCGCGACAGGACGTAATCCTTGGTCTTGCGTTCCAGTACAATGCTGTCGATGCCACGGCTGTGCAAAAGCTGCGCGAGCAAGAGGCCCGATGGTCCTCCGCCGATGATGGCGACCTGTGTCTTCATAAGCCTCTCCCCGACCTTGTTTTTGCACTGCAATTGACGATATGTAAAACGACTTGTACCCGCCCGTTCGAGAGACCCGCCATGACGACGAACAGTGAAATCGCAAAGGCCGCCCGCCTGTCTGTCGCCCCGATGATGGATTGGACGGACCGGCATTGCCGCTATCTGCACCGGCTGATGTCCAAGCACGCGTTGCTGTATACTGAAATGGTGACCGCACCAGCCTTGGTGCGTGGCGGGGCTGTGCATTTGCTCGCCCATTCAGAGGCAGAGCATCCTGTGGCTTTGCAACTTGGTGGGTCTGATCCGGCTGAGCTGGCCGAGGCTGCAAAGATGGGCCAAGCGGCGGGGTATGATGAGATCAACCTGAATGTGGGCTGCCCGTCAGATCGTGTGCAATCAGGCTGCTTCGGGGCCGTTTTGATGGAACAGCCCGCTTTGGTCGCAGACTGCGTGGCCGCGATGCGCGATGCGGTTGATGTTGAGGTGACTGTTAAATGTCGCATCGGCGTGGATGACCAAGACCCCGAAGAGATCCTGCCTGAGTTTCTGTCCCGCGTTTCTGCGGCGGGGTGTGGTCGGTTTATCATTCACGCCCGCAAGGCTTGGCTGCAAGGGCTAAGCCCCAAGGAAAACCGTGACATCCCGCCTTTGGACTATGATTTGGTGATGCGGATGAAGGGGTTATTCCCCAGCCTGCATCTGTCGATCAACGGCGGCATTACAACGCTTGATGAAACCAAGGCCTTTTTGGATGCAGGGCTTGATGGTGTGATGATCGGGCGCGCGGCCTATCATTCGCCAAGCGAAGTCCTATGTGCCGCCGATCCTGTTATCTTCGGGCAAGGGCAGGGCACCGACCCTGTGGAGGTCGTCCACGCAATGATCCCCTACATCGAAGACCATATCGCCAGCGGAGGCAGGCTGAACCAAGTGACGCGCCATATGCACGGGCTGTTCACGGGCCGTCCCGGTGCCCGTGGCTGGCGGCGGCATTTGTCTGAAAATACGCATCATGACGGGGCTGGCCCCACTGTCGTGCTCGACGCGCTTGCCCCACTGGAAGAGCTGCGCCAAGCGGTGTAAGCGGGCATTGTCCTTTATCGAAAGCCTACACCCATGCCTGATCCTATGTTGCTGTTTCAAATGTTGATCTTGCTGTTGATCATTGGCGCTGTTGCAGGGGTGCTTGCGGGGCTTTTGGGCGTTGGCGGTGGAATCGTTCTGGTGCCGGCGTTTTTCTATGCGTTTCAAACGCTTGGTTATGACGGTCCGCAACTGATGCAAGTGTGTCTGGCGACATCGCTTGCTACAATTATCGTCACGTCTGTCCGGTCCGTGATGAGCCACAACAAAAAAGGCGCTGTAGATTGGGATATTCTGCGCACTTGGGCGCCTGGAATTGCGATTGGCGCAGTTGTTGGAATGCTTTTGGTGTCAGGGCTGAAGTCGACCACGTTGCAGGGAATTTTCGGCGTGCTGGCATTGATTGTCGGGCTTTATATGGGCTTTGGAAATGCAAAGTGGCGCCTAGGGCAAGAGATGCCGACAGGGCCGCTGCGGATGGTGCTGTCGCCTTTGGTGGGGTTCATGTCTGTTCTGATGGGCATTGGGGGCGGCAGCTTTGGCGTTCCCTTGATGAGCCTTTTCAATACGCCGATCCACCGCGCGGTTGCAACGGCTGCGGGGTTCGGTGTGACCATTGCGGTGCCTGCTGTCATCGGGTTCTTGTTTTTGAGCATTGATCCCGCAACCCGTCCGCCATTCACCATTGGAGCGGTCAACTTGGTCGCGTTCTTCGTGATTATCGCCATGACGCTTGTCACGGCCCCTTATGGCGTCAAGCTGGCCCATTCGATGGACCCCAAGCCGTTGAAGCGTGTGTTTGCTGTGTTTTTGGTCGCTGTTGCCTTAAATATGCTGCGTAAGGCATTGGGGTTTTGAGCGAATTAGACGATCTGGGATGGATCAAGTTTGCCCATGATCCGGCACTTGTGGATTGGGTGGGGCATGCCTATCCGGCTGGTCTTGCCTCTGTCACAGATCCCGCTTTGCACGACTGGCATCAGTGTCAGGGCACTTGGTTTGTAGGTGTGGATGCATTGCCGAATGATGCGGCGGGGCGTGTTGGCAGATCAGAGGCTTTGTCGGGATCTGCGGTTGATTTTCTGGGTCAGACTTACGGGTGGCCGGATTTGCATAAGGCGCAGGTGTCTGTTGTTTATGAGGGCTACCCAAAGCCGCGTGAGGGTGAAAGCGACGCGGGGTTTAAGTACCGTCTGAACCGTGATGCCGCCCACGTGGACGGTGTCTTGGGGTTGGGCGCCCCCAAACGCCGTTTCGTGAAAGAGCCGCATAGTTTCATCCTAGGCATTCCGCTGAACGATGCCCCGCCGGAGGCTGCGCCGATGGTGGTTTGGGAGGGGTCCCATAAGATCATGCAAGCCGCGTTTCGGTCGGCGTTTGCGGGGTGTGATCCTGCGCATATGTCTGAGCTTGATGTAACCGAGGCCTATGTGGCGGCCCGCCGCGACGTGTTTGAGACCTGCAAGCGTGTGGTCGTCCATGCCAAACGTGGCGAGTGTTATGCTGTGCATCGTTTTGCAGTACACGGGGTGGCGCCTTGGGCGGGACCAGCGATGGCTGAGGGTCGGATGATTGCCTATTTCAGGCCGCAGATCGACAGTGTTCAGGCTTGGTTGGAAGGTTAGGTATTAGCCCTAGTCCGCTGATCTGTCAGCGTTTTAACCGAGCTGCCCGTCCGCCGCGCCGCACGTTCTGCGCTGCCCCGCGTGCAGGCAATTCTGCCATGATCGCTTTGCGCACATCTGGTGACATTTTGGACCATGCGGTGATTTCATCGATGCTGCGGTGACAGCCCGTACAGAGCCGCGTTTCGGGGTGCACTACGCAGAGCTTCACGCAAGGCGAGTCAATTTCTTCGCGGAGCCAGATGTCGTCGCTCATACATCACCTTCAGTTGCGCGGCGCAGGTGTTGCAGCCGGTCGAGTACACCTTGCAAGATATAGCTGGCCGCGACGTGATCAATAACCTCTGCGCGACGTTTTCGGGATGTATCCGCCTCTAGCAGGGCTTTTTCTGCGGCGACCGTGGACAGGCGTTCGTCCCAGAACCCGATGGGCAGGGGGCTGAGTTTCTCAAAATTGCGGGCAAAGGCGCGGGTGGATTGGCAGCGCGGCCCCTCGGATCCGTCCATGTTGCGCGGTAACCCGAGGATCACCCCGCCGATGTTGCGGTCGGTGATGATCTCAATCAGACGCGCTGCATCAATGCCGAATTTCTTGCGTTTTACGGTCTCAAGTGGTGTGGCCACGGTGCGCATTCCGTCTGTCACGGCCACCCCGATGGTCTTGTCGCCCAGATCCAGCCCAATCAGGGCTGTGTGTGCAGGCAGGCTGGCCGCAAAATCCGTGATGTCGTCATGGATCATTGAATGATCCCAGCGTCTTCTGCGGCGCGGTTGATGATATCGAGCGCCGTTTCATTGCCTGCGAAGACCTGCAAAGCGTTGTCGTGGATGGCGATGGCTTGGTTCGCACGCCCCAAGACGACCAAGGCGCTGATCAGTCGCGCCCAATCGGATGGGGGCCCGCCTTCTGTGGCCAACCGGTCGGACAAGCCGCCGACCATGCCCTCAATCATCTCCATCCGCTCTGCGGGGGTCATGCTGCTTGCGGCCTCAATGTCGCCTGCACTTGGGCCACGGGTCGGGGCGGTGCCCTCGGGTGGCAGCGTGTAGTTCACGCCTGCTCTGAACGCGATTTCTTCGATCTGGGCGCGGATCGGCGGCACCCAAGAGGCGTCGGGCGGTGACGATGAAAGCAGGTCTTCCCAAATCCGAAACGTCACATCGGGGCGTCCTGTTTGTGACATCATAAGGCCGGTGTAGTAGCGGGCAGGGCCATTGTCGCTTTCGCGTTGCAATGTGGCTTGCAGGGCCGCTTCGGCCTCGGGCGAGACATAACCACCTGCCGCCAAGATCAGCATATCGGCATAATCCGCATAATCCTGCGCACGGGCCTCATCGCCCAAAAGGCTGATCACCCGTTGTTGGGCTTTGTACGCGGCTGAAAAATTTCCCAACCGACCTTCGCTTTGGGCAAGCAACCGATGCCCTTGCAGATCATCCGGTCGCCCTGCGACGGTCGAACGGAGCTGTTCAACAAGGGCAACATAGTCAGGGCTAAGCTCTTGCAGAGCAGGCGCTGCGGGGAGGGAGTTTTCGGCCTGTTCCTGCGACGGGCGATCCCTGCGCAGGGTTTCAGCGGTTTCAACCCGATCACCCAAGGCCAAATCGCCATACCCAGGCGCGCCAAGCGTCTGGTAAAGCGCAAAGGCGCCGCTCATCAAGGCCAAACCCAGCCCAAGTGCGACCCCAGTTTGCGTGATGCCATGCGGGCCTTCTTTTGAGGCTTCACCCTGCGCGGCTGTATCAGCAGCCAGGATCCGCCGCGAGATTTCAACGCGGGTCCGTTCGGCATCGCCTTCGTTGATGACCCCGCGGGCGAGATCGCGGTCTACTTCCTTCAACTGATCACGGTAGACCCGTAGGTCATAATCCGCAGCGGCACCCTGTCCAGTGCGCGACCGCACAATGACAAGCCCCAGAATGAGCGCTACGCTCAACCCCATCGCTGCTGTGATAATCCAGAAGGACATGCCTGCTCCGTGTCGTGTTTGTGAGTTGCAGATGTATAGAGCCAAGAGCGTGGGAAAAAGAGTTAATCCACATTTTTGGATGCGACCCATTGAGCATGTCGCAAGCAGCCACAAATAGGACGGTTGTACGCAGCAGAAACTTCGGGTTTCGAGAGACAAAGACTGCAACCCAGTTACACCGGATTCGGATATGAAAAAGTACTCCGCCTTTGCAATCGCCCGTGAGGCCATGCGGCAGCACACAGGCTGGAACCGCGCGTGGCGGTCGCCTGAGCCAAAGAAGAAATACGATGTGATCATCGTCGGGGCAGGTGGCCACGGTTTGGCGACGGCTTACTTCTTGGGCAAGAACTTCGGGATCACCAATGTTGCCGTGATCGAAAAGGGCTGGCTTGGAGGCGGAAACACAGGGCGGAACACCACGATCATCCGGTCTAACTATCTGCAAGACCCGTCCGCTGCGATCTACGAAAAATCAAGATCCCTCTATGAGACCATGTCGCAGGACCTGAACTACAACGTCATGTTCAGCCCGCGTGGCGTGATTATGCTGGCCCAGACCCAACACGAAGTCCGCGGATATGAGCGCACGGCCCATGCCAATGCGCTGCAAGGGGTTACAACCGAATTTATCGGGCCTGAGCGGGTCAAGGAATTGGTTCCGATCATCAATATCGACGGGCCACGATACCCTGTGCTTGGCGGTCTTTGGCAGGCACGCGGCGGCACGGCACGGCATGATGCGGTGGCTTGGGGCTATGCGCGGGCGTGCTCTGACATGGGCATGGACATCCTGCAAAAGACGGAAGTCACGGGCGTCCGGTCTGCGGGTGGCAAGGTTGTGGGCGTTGATACCACACGGGGTGCGATTGATTGCGACAAGCTTGGCATCGTTGTTGCTGGGCACTCTGGTGTGTTGGCCGAAATGGCAGGCTTCCGTATGCCCATTGAAAGCGTGGCCTTGCAGGCGCTGGTGTCAGAGCCGATCAAGCCTTGCATGGATGTGGTCGTGATGGCCAATACTGTGCATGGCTATATGTCTCAATCCGACAAGGGCGAGATGGTTATTGGCGGCGGTACAGACGGGTACAACAACTATACGCAACGCGGATCGTTTCATCACATCGAAGAAACAGTGCGGGCTTTGGTCGAAACCTTCCCGATGATTTCACGCCTCAAAATGTTGCGCCAATGGGGCGGGATTGTGGATGTCACAGGGGATCGGTCGCCCATTCTGTCTGAAACGCCATTGGGTAACACGTATATCAACTGCGGCTGGGGCACCGGCGGGTTCAAAGCGATCCCCGGCTCTGGCTGGGCGATGGCGGAACTTATGGCCAAAGGGCAATCGCCGCTGACCGATGCATTTGGATTGAACCGGTTCACCGAAGGTCGGTTCATTGATGAAAGCGTAGCAGCGGGGGTGGCGCATTGATGGGGGCCGTTCAAACCGTCGGGTCAAAACCCGTCTTTGCTGCTTTGGCGGGCTGCCGTGCGGTCCGCTTCCATTTTGTCGGGCTGGTCCGGCAGGTGATCATAGCGCATCTTGATGCCTTTGCGCCATTCATAGAGCGCAAGGGCGACGCCAAGGACCAAAAAGCCGAGAACGATCAACCAAAGAACTTCCATCGATCACTCTTCCCCAGGCACCTTCGTCTTTTGGCCTTCGCCGGCGGCCGAGCCGAATGCGATCAAATCGCTCACGTCGATCTCTCGCCCGCCACGCGCCGCTTTGCGTCTGGCAACGCCGCGCTGTTCGAGAACAAACATGACAATGGCAATCAGAATGATTGCGCCAAAGACTATTATTGCGCCGGTGGTGCTGTCCATATCGGGTGCCTCGCTGATGTTTGTGCCCTTAAAGATAGCATCAAAACCCGATTTTCCTATCAAAACCTGCCCGAACCCAAGTCGGAGACCGCCTTATGCTGTTGATAACCTGTCCCTGCTGCGGCGTTGACGCCGAAGAAACGGAGCTTCATGCAGGTGGTGAGGCGCATCTTAAACGCTATGGACCGGGGTCTTCGGACGAAGACTTCCAATCCTATCTGTTTGACCGAAAAAACCCACGCGGTGTCCACTTTGAACGGTGGCGGCACGTGAATGGCTGCGGCAAGTGGTTCCATGTGGCGCGATGTACACAAACACTCGAAGTCTTCGGCAGCTATGCGGCGCAAACTTATGGCCCACCGGCAGACATCATCGCCGCCATTCAAAAGCGCCGCCCTGATTTTGAAATGCCCGGCCAATGACTTTACCCTTTTCCAAATACTCAATCCCGCGCCACGCCATCGGCGCTAAAGGTTCGATGTTATGAGCACCCGTCTATCCACCCCCGGCCGCCTTGTTGATCCGGCGCAATCCGTATCATTCCAGTTCAACGGTAAAACGCTGCAGGGCCAAGCGGGGGATACGCTGGCCTCGGCTTTGCTGGCCAACGATCAGATGCTTATGGGACGGTCGTTCAAGTACCACCGTCCACGCGGTGTCGTCGCCAGTGGGGCCGAAGAGCCCAACGGCTTGGTCAACATGGGGCGCGGGGCTGCGTTTGAGCCGAACCAGCGTGTCACAACCACCGAACTGTTTGACGGATTAGAGGCCACCAGCCAGAACCACTGGCCGAGCCTTGAGTTTGACGTAGGCGCTGTGAACCAAAAGCTGGCGCGGTTTCTGCCTGCGGGCTTCTACTATAAAATGTTCATCCATCCGCGTCCGCTTTGGAAACATGTCTATGAGCCCTTCATTCGCAAATCCGCTGGATTGGGCAAGGCGCCGACCGACAAAGACGGTGACACCTATGAACATTTCTATGCCTTTGTGGATGTTCTTGTTGTCGGGGGCGGTGTGGCGGGCCTTCAGGCGGCATTGGTTGCGGCAACGGCGGGTGCCAAGGTGCTTGTGACCGAACAAACCGCCCATTGGGGCGGACGTGCCGTGGTCGATGGGGCCATGATTGACGGCATGCAAGCACAGGATTGGGTCGCTCAGACGGTTGCGGCCTTAGAGGCGATGCCAAACGTCACACTGCGCACCCGCATGATGGGCGCAGGTGTCTATGATCACGGCTACGCGCTGGGCTATGAACGGCTGACCGACCACAAGGCCGACAAATCCGGTCCGCGTCACCGTCTCTGGCGGATACGTGCCAAACAGACAGTCACTGCAACCGGTGCGATTGAACGTCCTTTGTCTTTTGCGGGCAATGACATTCCGGGCGTCATGCTCGCCTCTGCGGTGCGGGATTATGTGGTCAACTATGCGGTATCCTGCGGGGACCGCACTGTGGTTGTGACCAATAATGACGATGCCTATCTGACCGCCATTGCCTTGAAGAAGGCTGGCCTGAGTGTGCCCGCAATCATTGATGCGCGGCCAGACGGCGCTGGCGCGTTGATGGAACAGGCCCGAGCCTTGGGCATTCGTGTGGAAACGGGCAAAGCCATTGCAAAGGTCAAAGGCGGCAAGAGGGTCACGGGCGTGTCGATCTGTGATCAAGCAGGTGAGGGCGCTGTTTTGGAAGAGATCGCGTGCGAATGTGTGGCCATGTCAGGCGGCTGGTCGCCTGTGGTGCACCTGTGGTCGCACTGCGGCGGCAAGCTGGTCTGGGACGATGCCAATGCGCATTTCCGCCCAGATGGGGACAAGCCACCTACAGGCGCGGACGGATTGGCCTTTGTGACCGCCGCTGGCAACGCGAGCGGCGCATTGCATGTATCCGACGTTCTTGCAGATGCCGCGAAAGCAGGTGCCAAAGCCGCAAAGGCCGCGGGTTTCAACGCAAAGCCAATGTCGGCCAAAGGCGAGGCCGTATCTTACGCCCCCATGTTGCCTGTCTGGCTGATGCCACAGGGCGCGGGGTATGCGTTACGATCTAAGACATGGCTGGACTATCAAAACGACGTCAAAGTCAGCGACGTTCAATTGGCGGCGCAAGAAGGCTTTGAATCCGTCGAACACGCTAAACGCTACACCACATTGGGTATGGCAACCGATCAGGGCAAGCTGAGCAATATCAACGGGCTTGCGACGCTGGCGAAGTCTTTGAACGCGGACATTCCGGCCGTTGGGACAACCACCTTCAGGCCACCCTACACGCCGATTTCAATGGGATCGATTGCAGGCCAAGCCCGCGATGACATCTTCCAACCGGTCCGCAAGACACCGATGTACGACTGGCACGCGGCAAACGGAGCCTACTGGGAACCTGTCGGCCAATGGCGTCGTCCTTATGTCTACCAACGCGGCGACGAATCCATTCATCAAGCGGTCAACCGAGAGGTCCGCGCAGTAAGGAATTCGCTCGGTCTGCTCGATGCCTCAACACTGGGCAAGATCGTCGTGAAGGGCCCTGACGCGGGCAAGTTCCTTGATATGCTTTACACCAATATGATGAGCACTTTGGCAGTGGGCAAATGCCGTTACGGGCTGATGTGCAACGAGAACGGGTTCTTAATTGATGACGGGGTCGTGGCGCGCATCGATGAGGACACATGGCTCTGTCACACGACCACAGGCGGCGCTGATACGATCCATGCGCATATGGAAGAATGGCTGCAAACCGAATGGTGGGACTGGAAGGTCTTTACTGCAAATCTGACCGAACAATACGCCCAAATCGCTGTTGTTGGCCCCAATGGGCGCAAGCTTTTGGAAAAGCTTGGCGGTATGGATGTATCTGCCGACACATTGCCGTTTATGCAGTGGGCCGATGGAGAAATTGGCGGCTTTCCTGTGCGGGTCTACCGGATTTCATTCTCGGGAGAACTGTCCTACGAGATTGCCATTGATGCGTCCCAAGGTCAGGCCTTTTGGGAGGCCCTGATCGAAGCGGGTGCCGAATGGGATATCACGGCCTATGGCACCGAAACCCTGCACATTCTGCGCGCTGAAAAAGGGTTCATCATGATCGGGGATGAGACCGATGGAACGGTCATCCCCCAAGACCTAAACCTGCACTGGGCACTGTCGAAGAAGAAAGAAGACTATTTGGGCAAGCGGGCGCATTTGCGGTCACATATGGCTGATCCAAACCGCTGGAAACTTGTCGGGTTGGAAACGCTCGACGGGTCGGTTTTGCCGGACGGGGCCTATGCAACAGCCGAAGGGCACAATGCCAACGGCCAACGCGAAACCCAAGGTCGCGTTACCTCTACCTACTATTCCGCCACTTTGGGGCGCGGGATTGCGATGGGGCTTGTTCTGCATGGGCCTGACCGGATGGGCGAGGTTATCGAATTTCCCAAAGTCGACGGCACCATCATCCAAGCGAAGATCGTTGATCCTGTGATCTTTGACAAAGCCGGGGAGAAGCAAAATGTCTAATGCTGTCAGTGCTCTGAACGGTCAGTCTCATGCAGGTATGGCCGATGTTGCCGACACAGGCCTGCGCGGGATGATCTCTGTGCGGGGTAATTTGTCCTCTGCCAAATTTAAGGCTGCGGTCAAATCTGTAACGGGCCTTGCGGTACCCGCCCAACGTCGGGTTGAGACAACTGCCGATATGTCAGTCGCATGGATGTCGCCGGACGAGCTGTTGATTGTCTGTGACTATACTGACGTTTCAACCCATGTGGCCGCGCTGGGCAAGGCGCTTGCAAGCGAACACGCGCTGGCGGTCAACGTATCTGATGCAAGGTCCGTCGTGCGCGTATCAGGGGCAGGGGCCCGCGATGCATTGGCAAAGCTGTGTCCGGTCGATCTGTCAGAAACGGCCTTTCAATCCGGCATGATCCGGCGCACGCGGCTGGCGCAGGTCGCGGCTGCGTTTTGGATGACGGGTGAGGACAGTTTTGATGTGATCTGTTTCAGGTCGGTCGCTGACTATGTCTTTGACAGTCTGTCCGTTGCGGCAGAAAGCGGGACGGAAGTGGGCTTCTTGTGATCCAAAGATGACACAATTTGTGTCATTCGTGCTTGCATTGTGACAAGCGGGCGCTACTCTCCAATAAAGTGTGAAATTGGAGCGATTTATGAGATTTTTGACAGCAGGTGTGACTGCGGCAGTACTGAGTGTAACAGCGACCACCGCGATCGCAGAAACAGTATACGAATGCGATATGAACCGAAAAGGCTTCGGCGGCTTTGTCGGTGACAAGATGTTCTTCTCGCTTGTTCCTGAACAGTCGACTGGGCAGGTTTATGACGGCGTCATTGATTCCACAGTAGGTGCGCCATTGACAGCAGATGTGACGAAGCGAAACGCCACAACTTGGCAGTACAGGTGGCTGGTTAAGGACGTCAAGCTCGGCAATGAGGGCTCCGCGGAAGTCGTCATGCGCGCGACCTTGAGAGTGAATAAGGGAACAGTTAATGTCAGTGGGACCTTGCGGGGGTTCGACAACAACATTAGCGGGTCCGGGCGCTGCAAAGTGGTGAAGTAGCCCAGGTTGGCGCTGCGCCGATGTATCCGCGCCCACTGACGCTTTCAAAACCTGAAATAACGCAGCGCCCCCTTGACCTTTGAGCCGATGGCGCTTCTATCTCTGTCACACCTCATTGAACCAAAAGGGGGCCCATTGCGATGGCTTTTGAACTACCTGATCTTCCCTATGCCCACGATGCGCTGGCCGCACATGGCATGTCTGCTGAAACGCTGGAATACCACCATGACCTGCACCACAACGCTTATGTGACCAACGGCAACAAAGCGATTGAAGGCACCGAATGGGCTGGTAAATCGATGGAAGACATCATCACCGGCACCTATGACGCGAAAGCGGTCGCGCAAAACGGGATCTTCAACAACATCAGCCAGCTGTGGAACCACAACCAGTTCTGGGAAATGATGTCACCGGGTGCAGGCGCCATGCCGTCTGAGCTGGAAGCCGCGATCAAAGACAGCTTTGGTTCGGTCGATGAGTTTAAATCCCAATTCGCAGCAGCAGGCGCAGGCCAATTCGGCTCCGGCTGGTGCTGGTTGGTCAAAGACACGGACGGGGGCCTGAAAGTCACCAAAACCGAAAACGGCGTAAACCCACTGTGCTTTGGGCAAACAGCGCTTCTCGGCTGTGACGTGTGGGAACACTCCTACTACATCGACTTCCGCAACAAGCGACCGGTTTACTTGACCAACTTCCTCGACAATTTGGTGAACTGGGAAAACGTCGCAAGCCGGATGTAATCCACCGCAGCAACAAAAACACAAAAAGCCCTGCCAACTCCGGCGGGGCTTTTCTTTTGCCTTTACCCTTTCAAAATACTCTCGCCGAAGGCACGCCCCGCAGGGGCAAAAACATACCTTAGACCAGCGACAGCTGGACTGCATTTTGATCAAACCTGTTTGCTCAGCACCAAAAGCGCCTGCTCAGGGGTTTCGCAGACCGTGAAAAACGACAAAAGCGATGCATCTGCAAAGCCGCTCTCGATCACATGATCCATCATAGCCAGCAAAGGGTCCCAGTACCCATTGGTATTGACGATGAGTACCGGCTTTTCATGCAGACCCAGCTGCCGCCATGTCAAAGCCTCAAACAGCTCATCAAGCGATCCGGCCCCGCCGGGCAAGACGACCACGGCGTCGGCGTTCATGAACATAACTTTTTTGCGCTCATGCATGGTCTCGGTTACGATGTATGAGGTCAAATCGGTCTTGCCGACTTCCCATTTCACCAAATGCTCGGGGATCACGCCGAAGGTCTCACCGTCTGCATTTTGCGCCGCACGGGCGACGGCACCCATCAGGCCTACATCTCCGGCGCCGTAGACAAGCCGCCACCCTGCATTCGCAATGCCTGTGCCCAATTGCGTGGCCGCTGCACGATACGCAGGGTCCGTTCCGTCACGCGATCCACAATAGACGCAAATTGACCGTTTGGGCGCGTGATCAGTCATCGTTGGTAGGCCTTGTGTTGTATCGTTAGCGTCACCCTAGCGGTTGCAACGAAGGGTCTCAACGGGTGCCTCCTCTGGTCTTTTGACAGGCCGCCAACTACAAGATGACCAACACTTAACAGGACTGCCCGAATGCCCCCCGACGCTACTGCAACAGACATCGATGATCGCAAATCTGGGTGGCGGACTGTTCGCAAGGTCTGGCCTTATCTTTGGCCTGAAGACCGTCCTGCGGCGCGCCAGCGCGTCGTCTGGGCGATGATCGCGCTTCTCGCCAGCAAGCTTATCTCTGCAATTACACCTTTCGTCTACAAATGGGCCGTCGACAGTCTGGCCGAGGGCGGCGTGACGATCTTGGCCCTTGGGGCTGTCGGGTTGACCGTGGCCTACGGTATGTCGCGGATGCTGACCGTCGGGTTCAACCAACTGCGTGATGCGATTTTCGCGCCCGTGGGACAGCGTGCTTTGCGGCAAATTGCGTTAGAGACGTTTACACACATTCATCGGCTGTCGATGCGCTATCACATCACGCGCAAAACGGGTGGCTTGAGCCGGATCATCGAACGGGGCGTCAAAGGCGTCGATTTTCTACTTCGGTTTATGCTGTTCTCCGTTGGTCCGTTGATTTTCGAGCTTTTGCTGACCGGTATCATCTTGGCGCTTTACTTCGATCTTTGGTATCTCGCCGTGATCGTGGTCACGATTGCTTTGTACGTCTGGTTCACCTTCGCGGTGACCGAATGGCGGGTCAAATTGCGCCGTGAGATGAACAATCAAGACACCGATGCCAATCAAAAAGCCATCGACAGTCTGCTCAACTTTGAGACGGTAAAATACTTCGGGGCCGAGGCCCGAGAGGCCCGCCGGTATGATAGCGCTATGGAACGTTATGAGGCTGCCGCGCTCAAAACGTCATACTCGCTGGCCTTCTTGAACTTCGGTCAATCGGTTTTGATTACGGGCGGCCTGATCGCCGTTATGGTCATGGCCGCCATTGGCGTGCAGAACGGGAATTTGACAGTTGGCGATTTTGTCATGGTCAATGCCTATATGCTTCAAATCACTCTGCCTTTGAACTTCCTTGGCACTGTTTACCGCGAAATTCGCCAGTCGCTTGTGGATATGGGCGAGATGTTTGACCTGCTGGAACAGCCCTCAGAGGTCGTCGACAAGTCAGATGCAAAGGAGATAACCGTCACTGGCGGCGCTTTGCAGTTTGACGCCGTGGACTTTGGTTATGATCCCGCCAGAGCCATCTTGAAGGACGTCAGTTTTGATGTGCCCGCAGGCGGTTCAATCGCTGTTGTAGGCTCCACAGGGTCTGGCAAATCCACCATTGGCCGCTTGTTGTTCCGCTTCTATGACGTCATCGGTGGCGCAATCCGCATTGACGGCCAAGACATCCGCGATATCACCCAAAGCAGTTTGCATGACCAGATCGGTGTTGTTCCGCAGGACACTGTCCTGTTCAACGATACCATTCGCTACAACATCGCTTACGGTCGTGCTGATGCCAGCGAGGCAGAAATCATCCAAGCTGCCAAAGATGCCCAGATCCACGACTTTATTGATCGTCTGCCGGACGGCTATGAGACCACCGTAGGCGAGCGTGGCTTGAAACTGTCTGGCGGCGAAAAACAACGTGTCGGCATTGCCCGAACCTTGTTGAAGAACCCGCCGATTTTGGTGCTGGACGAGGCCACAAGCGCGCTCGATTCAGAGACCGAGCGTGATATCCAAGACGCCTTGAACCGTGCCAGCGAAGGCCGCACCGTTCTGACCATTGCCCACCGTTTGAGCACTATCGCCGAGGCCGATCAGATCATTGTCTTAGAGGCTGGCAAGATTGTCGAGATGGGCACCCATTCTGCGCTTTTGGAGCAGAACGGCAGGTACGCTCAGTTGTGGCATCGCCAGCAGTCCGAAGCAGACGCCGCCTAGCGCCGGTTACTCGGCGGCTTTCAGCGGCGCCTCTTCAGGGACTTCGATCACGGGGTAGGTTTCTGACCACACGATGTCTGGCAGGGTCGAGGCCGCAGCACTGCGTTCCAACGCCCAGTCCCGTGCCGCGCGGCTTGTTTCACCCAAAGACAGCTTGGCGATGAACTGCGCCCCCCAGAGTGCATAGGTGCCAACCCAGACCCGCAGGGCCAGCAGGGCAGGTGTCAGCACAAGCGTCAGAACGGTTGCAATTCCAAGTCCGAACACCACCGCTGTTGCCAGTTGTTTCCACCACAGGGCCGTTGGGCTGTCGATCGTGAAACCGCCCCCGATAAAATCAAGGCTCAGCCCGTACATCATTGGTGCGAGACCTGCCATTGTGGTGATCGTGGTCAGCAGAACAGGCCGGATACGGGCCTGTGCTGTGCGCACGATGGCCTCAATCCGCGGCATATAGCGGCTGTATTCTTGGTAGGTGTCGATCAGAACAATGTTGTTGTTCACCACGATCCCTGCCAGCGCCACGATCCCTGTACCAGTCATAATGATGCTGAAGGTTTGATCCATCACCAGCATCCCGATCAGAACGCCGGTGGTCGACAGGATCACCGCAAGCAGCACCAGTATCGAGTTATAGAAGCTGTTGAATTGGGCCAGCAGAATGATGAACATCAATCCCAGCGCGCCTGCAAAGGCGTTCTGCAAGAAGGCACCGGATTCGGCCTGTTCTTCCTGATCGCCGGTCCATTCATAGTCGATGCCATTGGGCAATGGGTTTTCTTCGGCGGTCAGCCATTGGGTCAGGACGGCGATGCGCTCATTTGGGTTTAGGGCAACTTCTTTCAGTTCTCCATCATCGCTGAGCGTTTGCAGATCAGCTGCGCCTTCAGCGTCGGTACGGGCGATGATCTGATATCGGTCCATGCCTTCAGCCTCAGCATCCACAAGCCGTGCCGTGGCGAGGATCGGTGCATCATCAGAACCGGTGTCGGCAGTCAGTGTCACCAAATCGCTTTCAACATCCGCTTTGACATCAAAGTAGCGTTGTTGATCTACGCGGCTGATCTCGGCCAGTTTGGCGACGGGTTGACGGGTCACAAAGTTGGACAGCGGCACCAACCCGTCTTGGGTCCGTACTTTCAGGTTGTCGAGCGTGGACAGAACGCGGTCTTGTTCCGGCAGGCGCACGCGAATTTCGATTTCCTCATCAGAGGACGGCACCCGCATCGTATCAAGCAAGATGCCGCGTGTGACGAGTTGGACCATCGCGCCGACTGTCGCCACATCCGCGCCGTAGCGGCCTGCCTTCACGACGTCCACATCGATTTGCCAGTCAATACCGGGCAGGGGGCGTGTGTCTTCGATCAGGGTCAGACCAGGCGTTTGGTCAAACTTTGTGCGCGCCGCACTGGCAGCGGTCAGCAAGTCTTCCCAGTTGTCGCCTTTAAGCCGCAGGTGCACAGGTTTGCCAGAGGCGGGACCACGGGCCGCGGCCAGAATTTCAATCTCAATGCCGGGGATGACTTTAAGGTCTTCGGTCAACTCCTCGATCACCAAGTCACCGTCAAGCTCGGGTCGGTCGATCCGGTCTTCCCAAGGAATGGTTTCAAACTGAACTTGCCCGATGGTGTCCTTGGGGGCTGTGCCGCCGCTGGTGTCAGTGTTCAAACCGCCTTGGCCCGCGAAAGCAAAGGCTGTCTTAATGCCGGGGTGCTCCATAACGATGGTTTCGGCTTGTTTTACGATTTCGTCTTTTTCGGACAGGGACAGGTTGCCGCGCGCGCGGACGTAGACGATGCCTTGCTCGGGTTCGGATTCAACGAAGAATTCGACCCCGTTGTTATTGGCGCCGAAGTATCCAAAGACGCTGATCACCGCGAAAAGGACTGCGGCGATGGTGACGATCGGCATAATGGGGTTGCCTGCGATGAAGTGGGTGAACTTGCCGAAGGCACCGCGAGCGCGCCATCTCGATGCACCAGATTCTGCCTTCGGGTCTCCGAACGATTTGAATGTGACCACTGTTAGGAAAAGGGCCGCAAGGAAAACCATCATCCCAGGCACAACCCCATGCAAAGGACTTAAGGGCCGAAGGACCGACAGTGCTGTTGGTGCAAAGGCAAGAAAAAGTCCAACCAACATTGCCACGATGAAACCGACAAACAGCAAACACCGAACAGTCCAGTGAGTCCGCTTCCGAATTTGAGCCGCTAGGCTACTAATGATACTTTGAATTTCGCGATCAACTGATCCCATGGTGATCGAAGCGGCAAACGTCCCGAGCAAAAAGATCAGAAAACCCGGAACGATCGCAAGGGGTCCATTTGATATAGAGGTTGGACCAGTCAGGTATTCTGGGTTCAGCATTTGCAGGGCACCGGTGAACATCACCATCCATGCAATCGGCACCAAAACAAGTCGAATGATGAAAGGCGCGGTTGCCCGCAGCAGTTCAGACGCGCCGCCAAACAGACGGCTCATCCGGCCTGTTACACCGC
>CAZWSE010000003.1:20894-69126 GCA_964636575.1 uncultured Sulfitobacter sp.
CGCAGCAGTTCAGACGCGCCGCCAAACAGACGGCTCATCCGGCCTGTTACACCGCCCATAACGGGCAGGTAGATCAGCGCCACAACAAGCGACGCGGAAAGCACGAAGATCAGTGTGACGGGCAGCATGCCCATAAATTCACCCGGGACACCCGGCCAGAACAGCATCGGCAGGAACGCACAAAGCGTGGTCGCGGTTGAGGACACGATGGGCCAGAACATGCGTTTGGCGGCCTCCGTGTAGGCCTGCATCGGGCCTGAGCCTTCGGAGATCCGTTTGTCGGCGTATTCCACCACAACGATGGCCCCGTCGACCAGCATGCCAACCGCAAGGATCAAGCCGAACATCACGATATTGGACACAGACACGCCCATCACGGCGAGCAGTACAAAACACAGCAAGAACGACGTCGGGATCGCAAAACCAACAAGCAAGGCGGCGCGGGTGCCGAGGGCGGCAAGCACAACGATCATCACCAGTGCGATGGCTGTCAGAACGGAGCCTTCAAGCTGTTTGACCATAGAATCCACAACGCGGGATTGGTCGTTTGAGGTGCCGACCTCAATGGCGGATTGAAGTTCAACCGGCCAGCTTTCACGCGATTTGGCAACCACCTCTTTCACAGCCGTGGCCGTGTCGATCAGGTTGAAACCTTTGCGCTTCACGACCTGCAAGGCCACGGTGGTTTCGCCGTTAAAGCGGGCGGTGCCTTGGCGGTCTTCAAAGGTCAGATTGATTTCGGCCAGATCGCCAAGGGTGACAACGCGGTCGCCGTTGGTCTTGACGGGCAGGGCATAGACATCGCGCGGCTCATCAAAGGAGGACGGGATTTTGACGCTGAAAGTGCCTTGCGCAGTTTCGACTTCACCGGCTGCGATCAACTGGTTGTTGTTTTGCACAACGCCGATCAGTTCGGCGGCAGTGACGTTGTAGGCTTCCAAACGCAGTGGGTCGATCAGAACCTCAAGCATCTCGTCACGGTTGCCCGCGATCCCTGCTTCGAGAACGGAATCGAGCGCTTCGATGTCGTCTTGCAGCTGCTTTGCGACCTGCGCCATCGTCCGTTCCGGTACGGGCCCAGTCAAGTTGACGATGATGATTGGAAATTCGGAAAAGTTGATTTCGTTGATCGTGTACTTGTCTGCGCCCGTTGGGAATTTGCCTTCGGCTGTGTTCATAGCGTCGCGTACGTCAGCCAGAATTTTGGGTTTGTCCCATCCGAATTCGAATTCGAGGGCAAGCCCCGCATAGCCTTCGGATGCTGTTGCGGACATCTTTTTGAGCCCGTCGAGATCAGCCAGTTCGGTTTCCATGACTTTGACAAGCAAAGTCTCAGAGTCTTCGGCGGAAATGCCTGGGAAGGGGACGGATACAAAGAGCGCCGGAATTTCAATGTCAGGCTCACCCTCTTTGGGCAAAGACCAGTAAGCCGCGCCGCCGACGATGATCGTCAGCGCGATAAAGGCAAGAACCATGCGGGCCCGTTCAGAGGCCCAATCGACAAGACCGGTCATTGCGAGACCTCAGCGAACTTGGGCGCGACGGGCACCCCGTTGGTGACGTATTCCTGACCCAGCACGATGACATCTGCTTGTTCCGAAAGTCCGGTCACCCAAACACCCTGCGCAGTGTCACGCACCAATGCGACGGGTACAAACAAAGCCTCGCTGTTTTCGTCGACAACACGGACACCCAAGGTGCCTTCGTCGTTCAGGGTCAACGCAGATTGCGGCAGCAAGTGCGCTTTTGCCCCATCCGAGGCGATCAAGATTTCCGCGGTTTGACCGTCACGGATGGAGAGATCGTCGTTCGCGACTTCGATTTCGACGCGGAACGTGCGGGTCTGCATGTCTGCGGCGCGAGATAGGAAGGTGACGCGGCCCTGAACCTCTTGGCCGCTGGTCAAACGCGCTGCGGCCATGGCGTCAACGGTGATCCGGTTGACTTCGGTTTCAGGGACATAGCCCACAAGCTTGATGGGGTTGAGTTGGATAATTGTGCCACACAGCCCGCCGGGTTGCATCAAAGCCCCAAGCTCTGCCGTGTCACTTTCCAAAAGGCCTTCGAAGGGTGCGCGGATGGTCAGGCGCTCAATCTCGTTTCGCGCGGCGTCTACGGCCGCTTCGGCGCTTTGGATGCCGGACTTGGCGGATTGAACCCCTGATTTCGCGGATTGCACGCCTGCTTCGGCGGACCGCACAGAGGCCTCGGCCCCGACGACGCGGGTTTCAGAGGCAAATCCATCAACAGACAGCTTTGCGGCTGCATTGTTGTTTACATTGGCTTCTTGCAAGCGGGCAATGGCCTCTTGCAGGCGGGCTTCGGCTTCGGGAACGCGGCCTTTGGCTTCGGCCAAGCGTGCTTCGGTTTCGGCGAGCGCTGATGCGCGGGTGCCGGGTGCCAATTCACACAGGATTTGGTCTGCTTCAACATAGGTCCCTTTGTGAAGGGGGGCAGACCGCACAATCGCCATCGTCTCAGAGCGTACATCGACTTGACGGTCCGCTTCTGTCTGGCCGCGCAGGATCACAGCGCTGTCAATGGCTTGAGCCGTGGATTTGCGCACCAAAACGGAAACAGCCGTAGCGTTTTGCGTTTCCTCAGCAGCGGCTTCGGCATCAGCGGTGTTTTGCGCAAAGGCCATGACGCTTTCACGCTCAAACACCAGCATATAGAGAACCGCAGTCACAATAACGGCCACGAGGATGGGAATAATGCGCATGAGTTACCTTTCCGAAGGCGTGCCGGTCATAAAATATAGGTCGCTTAGTAATACGCTAAACCGTTTAGTTTAGATTAGAATTGCACAGATCTTTTTTCAAGAGGTGCCAGCCGAGGTGTGACGATTTGTTTTTCAACTGTTGCAGCGGGTCTTGGCTTGGGGGGCATTGCGGGGTAAGACGGAGCAAACAAGAACAGATGCGGACACGGGGCGGGCGCACATGAGCAATACAGAAAGTTTCATTGAAGAAGTCAGTGACGAGGTGCGCCGCGACCGGCTTTTCGCTCTGTTAAAACGTTATGGCTGGATTGCCGCGCTGGCGATCATTGCGATTGTTGGTGGGACGGCTTGGAATGAATATCAAAAATCACAGACCGTTCAGCAAGCGCAGGACCTCGGCGATGCGGTTTTGGCCTCGCTGTCCGAAGGTGAGCCTGCTGCCCGTGCAGAGGGTTTGAGCCAGATAACAGCCGAAAGTGCCGGGGCGCAGGCCGTTTTGGGCATGTTGACCGCTGGTGCGAAGTCCGAAGCCGGTGATCCCGTTGCAGCATCGGATGCACTGTCCGCCATTGCTGTGAACGGCGATGTGCCGGAAATCTATCGCCAGATCGCAGCGTTTAAGTCCTTGTTGGCGGCGACGTCTACAATGACCATTGATGATCGCAGAGCCCAATTTGAAGCACTGGCAATTGCAGGCAACCCCTTGCGGCTTCTTGCGAGCGAGCAACTGGCTTTGATCGAGATCGAAGCGGGTGCCACTGAGGCAGCATTGGAGCGCTTTCAAGCAATTCTGTTGGACGCAGAAGCGACAACTGGCTTGCAGCAACGTGCAGCGCAATCGATTGTAGCTTTGGGCGGAGTTCCCGAATTCCGCGAGGGGTCAACAAATGGGTAGCATGGCGAAACGGCTCACTGGTTTGGATTGGAAAACACCGATGACTTTGATCAAATCCACGTCCCAACAGTGGCGCAAAGCGATGCTGGCGTCTGTCGCCGCCCCCATGGTTTTGGTGGCCTGCGCTGAAGAAGAAATTATCCTGCCCGGTGCCCGCGAAGATCTGCGTGGGATTGCGGTGGATGAGACCTTGATCAATCAGTCACGCGCGTTCTCGGCCCCTGCCGCACGCACCAATGCGACCTGGACACAGTTTGCGGGCACGCCTGCGTTTCGCACCACAAACCCCACGCTTTCGGCGGCGCCGCAGCTGATCTGGTCGTCCAATATTGGTGAAGGCGACAGCCGCAAGCTGCGGATCACGGCGGATCCTGTTGTTACAGGAGACCGCATTTTTACACTTGATGCCGATGCTACCGTTGTTTCGACATCCACGTCCGGCGCGACAGTCTGGTCGAAAAGCCTTGTGCCTGACCGCGACAACGCGGGCGAAGCGACAGGTGGCGGTTTGGCGGTCGAAGGTGACACTGTCTATGTATCTGTCGGATACGGGACGTTGACCGCACTTGAGGCGGCAACAGGGACCGAGAAATGGACCCAAAAACTAGACGCGGCGGGCAGTGGAACACCGACGATCGTTGGTGATCTGGTGTACCTCGTTGCAGGCGACGACACAGGCTGGGCGATAGAAAAAGACAGCGGCCGGATCGCTTGGCAGATCAGCGCGACGTCCTCGGTCGCGAATGTGTTGGATGCACCTGCGCCTGTGGTTGCAGATGGACTTGCGATCTTTTCCTTTGGGTCCGGCGAAGTTGTTGGCGTCTTCCAAAAAGGTGGCTTGCGCCGCTGGGATTCCACGGTTGCTGGCCAACGGGCGGGGCGTGCATTGGGCCGGATCAACGACATAACGGGCGCGCCTGTGGTCGACGGAAACACAGTCTATGTGGGCAACCATGCGGGACGGTCTGTTGCGTTGTCGCTTGGGTCTGGCACCCGAGAATGGACGGCCCGCACGGGCGCGATTGGTCCTGTCTGGCCTGCGGGGGACAGTGTCTTTGCGATCAGTGATCTGAACGAGCTGATCCGGTTGGATGCGGCAGATGGGTCCCAGATTTGGGCGGTTGAACTGCCGAATTACGTAAAAGACAAGCCGCGCAAACGGTCTGAGGTTGTGGCCAACTATGGTCCTGTTCTTGCTGGTGGACGGCTTTTGGTTGCCTCGAACGACGGGCTTTTGCGCAGCTTTAACCCCGAGGACGGATCGTTGCTTGGCACGACTGAAATTCCGGGTGGGGCTACCACCGCACCTGTTATTGCAGGCGGTGTTCTTTATGTCGTCGGGGCAAACGGGCAATTGCACGCTTTCCGTTAGGGCTTTGATCGGTTAGAGGGCACATTCTAGCTGTTCCGGCTGACTGTATTGGAGTTTCGACGGATGTCGTTCACCCTTGCCATTGTGGGGCGCCCGAATGTGGGCAAATCCACGCTTTTCAACCGCCTTGTCGGCAAGCGACTGGCGTTGGTCGATGACCAGCCTGGCGTGACGCGCGACCTGCGCGAAGGTGAAGCGCGGCTGGCGGATTTGCGGTTTACCGTTGTGGATACGGCGGGTCTGGAAGATGTGACGGACGACAGTCTGCAAGGCCGTATGCGCCGTTTGACCGAGCGCGCGGTTGATATGGCCGATGTCTGTCTGTTCATGATTGATGCTCGCGACGGGGTGACTGCGACCGATCTGGTGTTTGCCGATATCCTGCGCAAGCGGGCCGACAATGTCATTCTGGCCGCCAACAAGGGCGAAGGCCGCGCCGCTGATGCGGGCGTGATTGAGGCCTATTCGCTTGGTCTTGGAGAGCCAATTCGCTTGTCTGCAGAACACGGTGAAGGGCTGAATGATCTTTATACCCATCTGATGCCACTGGCCGATGCCTTCGCTGAACGGGCGGCTGAGGTCGACGATGCCGAAGCCCCCGACATTGATATTGACGTGGATGAGGACGACGACGGCGATGCGCCTTTGGCGCGTGTGCCTACCAAGTCAAAGCCGTTGCAGGTGGCTGTTGTGGGCCGCCCCAATGCGGGAAAATCTACGCTGATCAATTACATTATCGGTGAAGACAGGCTGCTAACGGGGCCTGAGGCCGGCATCACCCGCGATGCGATTTCGCTGCGCACTGAATGGGGTGAAACGCCCGTGCGGATTTTTGACACCGCAGGCATGCGCCGCAAAGCCAAGGTGCAAGAAAAGCTGGAAAAGCTAAGCGTCGGGGACGGGTTGCGCGCGGTTAAGTTTGCCGAAGTCGTTGTTGTCTTGCTTGATGCTGCGATCCCGTTTGAACAGCAGGATTTGCGGATTGCCGATCTGGCCGAACGCGAAGGTCGTGCCGTCGTTGTTGCGGTCAACAAATGGGACGTGGAACCAGAGAAGCAGAAAAAAATCAACGAGCTGCGCGAATCTTTTGAGCGGTTGCTGCCGCAGTTGCGCGGTGCACCTTTGGTCACTGTGTCGGCCAAGACGGGCAAAGGTGTCGACCGTCTGCAAGACGCAATCCTGCGGGCCTATGACACTTGGAACCGCCGGATCTCGACCGCGCATTTGAACCGTTGGCTGCAAGGCATGCTGGAAGCCCATCCGCCCCCCGCACCCGGTGGCAAACGGATCAGGCTGCGATACATGACCCAAGCCAAGACACGGCCCCCCGGATTTGTGGTGATGTGTAGCTTGCCGGACAAGCTGCCCGAAAGCTATTCGCGCTATCTTGTCAATGGCTTACGGATCGACTTTGATATGCCTGGCACGCCGATCCGGCTGTATATGCGGTCGCAAAATGATGCGAACCCGTTCAAGAACCGCAAGAAGGCGGCGCCCTCAAAGCTGCGCAAACATACCAATGGGCGCAAACATGATGACGGGCGGCGGCGCTAGGGTTCTATGAACTCAGCGCGGATGGCCAGAACGCTCATCACGACGATCCCTAGGGCGGCCAAAGCGGCGACGGATCCTGCTCCGCCAAAGAGATTGGCGATCAAGATGCCGACCAAGGCCCAAACGACCGCGACCCCATACATCGGTGATCCGTCGAGCGCGATTTGAACCAAACCCGCGAACAGCAATGCGGCGGTGAGCCAGAACAATGCGGCGGGAACCTCGCCTGCAATTCCGTAACCTGCGGTCAAAAGGCCAAGTGACACAAAGCTGGCGGCCGTCAGCCAGCCAGCATAAAGCCCGACCGGCGCGCGGCCCCACCAGCGATCCAGATCAGGCGTTTTGAAAAGCGCCACAAGCGCGGATACCAGCATCACCCAAATCAGAACCGAAGCTGCAACCGGACTGGCTTGGGCCACAGCCAACCATGTTGTGCCAACGGCAAGGGACAGCAACAACGCAGGGCGCATAGGCTGCCAATCATAAGCGTCATGTCGTTTGATCAACCCGTAGCCAGCGCCCGCGATCAGCCAAAGATAGATGACACCCCATATTGCAAAGGCATAGCCTGCGGGCTGGATGGCTGGGTCGTTTTGCGGCACTGGAAACTGGTCCGGCTCAAACCCGTTGAAGCCGGTGACCAAAAAGGGCGATCCGGCAAAGCATAGTGCAGCGACCAGAACAGCCAGCGACATCAAGCGAGACATGGGGTGATCCTTTTGTTTACAGCGGCCTCTGCTACGGCCTAGGTTCACCTATTGCATTAAACATTTGGGTCAAAGGGGTTTTTCAACATGAAACGCATCGCGATTTTCTGTGATGGGACATGGAACAAGGCTGGCGGAGCCAATGAGACCAATGTTGTTCGGCTGGCTGAGGCCGTCAAAGCGCGTGGTGTGGATGATATTCCCCAGATGGTGATCTACGCCAAGGGTGTCGGCACGGGGCGGGGCTCTAATTGGTTGGCGCGCTTAACCGATCGCGTGTTCGGCGGGTTGTTCGGCTGGGGGCTTGAGAACAACATCATCGATGTCTATCGGTCCTTGGTGCTTTGTTACGAGCCAGGCGATGAGGTTTATGTCTTCGGATTTTCACGCGGGGCCTACACTGCACGGTCGTTGATCGGGTTGATCCGGTCTTGCGGAATAGTGCCGCGCTGGGACATCAGCGCTGTGGAAGATGCAATGGCCTATTACCGCGACCGAGACATTTCAACAAAACCCTCCGAGCAATCCAGTATCGAAAGACGGGCGCGGTTTTCACCAGTGGTTGCGACCTCGCAAGCTGATGTGGAATACCGCGAGAAGAACCATTTCCCCGACATCGAGCTTTTGAAGCTGAAATACTTGGGCGTGTGGGATACGGTAGGAGCAATGGGGGTGCCAGGAATTTTCGGCATCCTAGCCAAGGTCTTTAACTGGAAATATCGATTTCATGACAACAGCTTAAGCAGTCTTGTTCAAGTAGGACGACATGCTGTGGCCATTGATGAAGAACGCCGCTTGTTCCCGCCGACGCTTTGGACCCCGCCCAAAGGCGTATATGATACATCTGCCTATCGACAGTCTTGGTTTGTCGGAGATCATGCCGCTGTAGGCGGTGGTGGGGCCGAGCGGGGATTGTCCAACATCACTTTTGAGTGGATTGCAGAAGGCGCCATCGCACAAAAGCTTGGTTTTCATGCCGATCTACTGAGGCAAGTCACAGAAGCAAAAAAGCCGTTCGCCCCCGTTCAAGGGCACAAAGAGATGAGTTTTCTGGGCGGTCTGCTTGCGGTGTTCAAAAAGCCTCGTACCGCTTTGAAAGGGCTGCCGGTTGCGCAGACGGATCTCGCGCCTTCAGCACAGCAACGTCTGGACGAAGACCCAAGCTACCGCCCCGCGTCCCTACGCCACTGTTGGCCGTCAGATGAAAGCGCCTGACGGATCAATCGCCGTTTTACCACCCAGATAGGGCTGAAGAACGCTTGGAATTTTCACTGATCCGTCTGCTTGTTGCCCGTTTTCAAGCACGGCAATCAAGCAACGGCCCACGGCCAGACCGGACCCGTTGAGTGTGTGAACAAATTCAGGCTTGCCGCCACCTTCGGGCTTGAACCGTGCGTTCATCCGGCGGGCTTGAAAATCACCCGTCGTCGAAACCGAGCTGATTTCGCGGTATGTGTTCTGTCCTGGCAACCAAGCCTCAATATCAAAGGTGCGTTTCGCGCCAAAACCCATGTCGCCCGTGCAAAGCAGCACAGTGCGGTAGGGGATTTCCAACTTTTCCAGCAGGTCTTCTGCGCAACGCAACATGCGCTGTTGTTCATCGTCTGAGGTGTCGGGGTGGGTCACGCTGACCATTTCGACCTTCTCAAACTGGTGCTGGCGCAACATTCCCGCCGTATCGCGCCCCGCGCTGCCTGCCTCGGACCGGAAGCACAGTGTGTGGGCGGTCATACGAATGGGCAGGTCTGCTTGGTCCAGCACGTCGCCGGACACCGAATAGGTCAGGGTGACCTCAGACGTTGGGATCAACCACCAGCCGTTTGTTGTTTGATAACTTTCGTCCCCGAACTTTGGCAGCTTGTCCGTCCCATACATCGCGTCATCACGCACCAGTACAGGCGTTTGGGTTTCCGTCAGACCGTTTTCATCAACATGGGTGTCGATCATAAACTGGGCCAACGCGCGGTGGAGCCTTGCGATTGAGCGTTTGAGAACCACGAACCGTGCGCCTGACAATTTTGCCCCAAGATCGAAGTCCATAGAGGCTGTAACCGCCGGAATTTCAAAGTGCTCCTTCGGGTCGAAGTCAAAGCTGGGGATGGTGCCCCACGTTTTGATCTCAGTATTGTCGTTCTCATCCGCGCCTTCCGGCACATCCGCAGCAGGTAGGTTTGGAATGCGGGCCAGCATGTCGGTGAGTTTTGCATCCTCGGCTTTGGCTTCTTCGTTCAGGCGTGCGACTTCGGCTTTTTTGTCCGCCACAAGCGCCCGCAGCCGTTCAAATTCAGCATCATCCCCCTTGGCCTTTGCGGCGCCTACGTTCTTGCTGGCGGCGTTTTGTTCGGCTTGGGCTGTTTCCGCAGCTGTGATTTTAGCACGGCGGGCGGCATCAAGAGCAAGGATCGCTTCGGACATTGGGTCATCCCCGCGCCGCGCAAGGGCTGCGTCAAATGCGTCTGGGGTGTCACGGATGGCGCGAATATCGTGCATGGCAAGGTCGTCCTTGGGTTCGGTGTCGGTGTTGTATGACAGGTGTCTGGCAGCGGTGTAAGCGACTGGATCGGGGGAGGAAAGCCCCTGCGCGCTGCCTAGTTGCTTGGATGCCGGGCGAAAGAGGCGTCAATTTCGTCGAAAACCCATTGGTTTAGCCGTGCGACATAGGCCAGATTTTCGCCGGCCTGATTTGATCTTGCCGTGATCACCCCTGCGACAGTCCAGACGCCATCCAGATCACGCAGGGCCGGCCCGCCCGAATTGCCGCCGATCACTTCGCAATCAACCGCAAAGATATTGGATCCGTTCAAGGCATGGGCGCAATCGAAACGGCCGCTGATCAGATGTGGTCTTTGCGTGTGATAGCCAAGCAAAGCAAATGAACCACGATCGGACACGGTTTGGGTGACCGGAATAGGGGTTACTTTGTCCTGCGGCACTGGATCTTGCAGTTGAACAACCGCCACATCGTAGCCGATTTTGCGGATGCCTTTTGAGGACACATAGGCTGGATGTACGCGCACGGCTTCTGTCGGGCCGTGGTATACAAATGACCCGCGGTCCCAGCCTGCGACAAAGCGGATGTCCCCGACGCGGGCCAGCCAGCCGTCCGGCCCGCCGACGCAATGGGCGGCTGTCAGGACCAAATCGGGCCCGACGAGTGTTCCGGTGCATTGCGCGCGCGTTTTGAACCCGCCTTTGTTCAAATGCCCCACGGCGGCCCATTGGGGGCGCACGTCTGGGTCAAGAACGGGCAGGGGGTCAGCGGTGGCGGCAGACACTAGGGCCGCAAAGCTGAACACTGCACACAGAAATCGGAACATTCACAGTCTTTCTCTTTCGCACCACTGTATCCTGTCCGTGATAGCGCAAATTGCCAAGACACAAATCTGTTTTCAGGCGTCATCTTAACCTTTGCGTCTTGCACACGCGGCACGGGCACCATAGGTTCTGCCCAACGAGGACAGGGCGTTGAGACCGGTCCGATTTCTGACCAAAAAGGACCTCCTGTCAATGGAAGCATTCGCCCAATTCGTACCGCTTATTCTGATCTTTTTGATTATGTATTTCCTGCTGATCCGGCCTCAGCAAAAGAAGCTGAAGGACCATCAGGCAATGGTTGCGGCCCTGCGGCGCGGCGATCAAGTGATCACCCAAGGCGGGCTGATCGGTAAGGTGGTCAAGGTCAAAGAAGACGGCGAGTTGGATGTTGAAATTGCAGATGGCGTCAAGGTCCGCGTTGTGCAAAGCACGATTGCCACCGTTTTGAACAAAACCGAGCCGGCGAAGTAAGCCACAGCCTCAAACGCCGCTGAAAAGGGTCGGTTTATGTTGCAGATTGATCTATGGAAACGGATCGTTATTTCGGGTCTTTGCGCCCTTGGCCTTTGGCTGGCGATGCCCAATGCCTTTTACACCAAAGTTGAGCAGCACAACGATGCGGTTGCCGCGATTGAGCTGTCGGGATCAACCGCTGAGCTGGACGCCCAAGCGGGGCAATGGCCAGATTGGCTGCCCAGCGGGTTGGTGAACCTTGGTCTTGATTTGCGCGGTGGTGCCCATTTGTTGGCCGAAGTGCAGGTGGAGCAGGTTTATGAGGCACGGATGTTGTCGCAATGGCCTGAAGTGCGCGATGCGCTGGATACCATTCGCGGCGAAACCGGTGGTGCCCGACGCCAGCAATCTGCCGGTGACGAGCTGCGTGTTCGGATTGCCAACATTGAAGCTGTCCCGCAAGCCCTTGAAATTGTTCGTGGGTTGGCGCAACCGATCCAAACCCTGACGGGCGTTGGTGCCAATGACATCGACGTCAGCGCTGAAGGCGATATCTTGGTCATTGCGCTATCTGACGCTGAAAAACTCGCCTCTGATCAGCGGACAGTTCAGCAATCGCTGGAAATTATCCGCCGCCGGATTGATGAAGTCGGCACGCGGGAGCCAACCATTCAACGCCAAGGTGCGGATCGGATTTTGATCCAAGTGCCGGGCATTGGGTCAGCGGCAGAGCTGAAAGAGATCATCGGAACGACGGCGCAACTGACGTTCAACGCGGTTGTGAGCCGTGGTACTGACCCCGAAGCCCGCGCTGGTATCGGCAATAAAATTGTACCTGCTATCGATGAGCCAGGGGCGTTTTACACGATCGCGGACTCGCCTGTTGTGACGGGCGAAGAGCTGGTTGATGCCCAACCCGCGTTTGACCAAAACGGCAGCCCTGCGGTGAACTTTAGGTTCAACCCAACGGGCGCGCGCAAATTCGGCGACTATACGGCTGAGAATATCGGCAGCCCCTTTGCGATTGTTCTGGACGATGAAGTGATCAGCGCACCAACGATCCAATCCCACATTCCCGGTGGATCGGGTATTATCACGGGCAACTTCACAGCTGAGGAATCGACCAATCTGGCGGTTTTGCTGCGTGCAGGGGCTTTGCCGGCCGAGCTGACCTTCTTGGAGGAACGCACCATTGGCCCCGAACTGGGACAAGACAGTATTGATGCCGGTAAGGTGGCGACAGTCGTGGCCTTTCTGGCGGTGCTCGTCTTTATGGGTCTCAGCTACGGGCTGTTCGGATTGTTCGCCAACATAGCTTTGATCATCAACATTGGGTTGATCTTTGGCTTGCTGAGCTTGATCGGCGGCACGCTGACGTTGCCCGGTATCGCAGGGATCGTGTTGACCGTGGGTATGGCCGTGGATGCGAACGTGCTGGTGCTTGAGCGGATCAGGGAAGAGCTAAAGACCGCCAAAGGGCCTGCCCGCGCGATTGAACTGGGCTATGAAAAGGCACTGTCGGCCATTGTGGATGCGAACATTACCACCTTTATGACAGCCGTTATCCTCTTTGTGATGGGGTCAGGGCCAGTGCGTGGGTTCGCGATTACGCTTGGGTTTGGCATCGTTACATCCGTCTTTACGGCCATCTTCGTCACGCGGCTGATGATTGTGATCTGGTTCGAACGCCGCCGTCCCAAAACGATTGAGGTATAGGCCATGGCAATGCGTCTGAGACTTGTTCCCCAAGAAACCAGCTTTGATTTCTTTAAGCGTTGGAAGCTGTGGCTTGGGATTTCGGCCCTTATGATGGTCATCGCCTTTGCGTCATTCATGATCCAAGGTTTGAACTTCGGGATTGATTTCAGAGGCGGGACGACGATCCGCACCGAAAGCACGCAGCCCGTTGATATAGGCACCTACCGAGAGGCGCTGGCGCCGTTGGAGCTAGGCGATATCAACATTACCGAGGTCTTTGACCCGACGTTTGGGCCGGATAAAAACGTGACCCAGATCCGCATCGAAGCGCAGCAAGGGTCTGAATCGGTCACCAAAGACATGCTTGAACGGGTCGAGGCGGCTTTGGTCGCGGCTGACCCAGGCTTTGTCACCCCATTCCCGAGCGTGGAATCCGTTGGGCCGAAAGTATCCGGCGAATTGATCTGGACTGCCGTTTGGGCGGTGGTTTTGGCGATTGGTGCTGTGTTGGTCTACATCTGGCTCAGGTTTGAATGGCAGTTTGCCTTGGGCGCCGTGCTGGCCTTGGTGCATGACGTTATCCTGACCATTGGCGTCTTTTCAGAGCTTCAGATCAAATTCGATCTTGCGATTATCGCGGCTTTGCTGACCATCGTGGGTTATTCGCTGAACGACACGGTTGTTGTGTTCGACCGTGTTCGCGAAAACCTGCGCAAGTACAAGAAAACCGATCTGGCGGAAGTCATGAACAAGTCGATCAACGAGACGTTGAGCCGGACTGTTATGACATCGGTCACCACACTGCTGGCGCTTATTTCGCTGTACATTTTGGGCGGTGACGTGATCCGCGGATTTGTCTTTGCGATGATCTGGGGTGTGATTGTCGGGACCTATAGCTCGGTCTTCGTGGCATCCGCTATTTTGCTTTACTTCGGTGTGAAGCGGGATTGGTCCAAGCCTGACGCAAACGCAGGAAATCAATACGCCAACATAGATGCTTGAATCGCTCAGCCAAGCCCTGCAAACGCCGGGCTTGATCTGGCTGTTTGCGGCAATTGGCTTTGCGGGGCTTGTGCGCGGTTTCACAGGTTTTGGCACGGCGCTTATTTTCGTTCCTGTCGCCGGTCGGTTTCTGCCCCCTGAACAGGTCATCGCGACCATGGCAATCACCGGCGTGCTCAGTTCCGCCACCTTGTTTCCAAGGGCGTGGAAAACGGCGGATCGGGCCGAAACGGGAATTCTGGTTCTGGCCGCGTTTGTCACGATACCGATTGGGCTATGGTTGCTGACCCTGTTGGATGTGCTGACCGTGCGTTGGAGCGTTGCGGCAATTTCATCCATCACGCTGGCAGCTATTGTGACCGGATGGCAGTGGCGGGGCCAACTTAAGACGCTTGGGCGTGTTGCAATCGGCGCTGTTGCCGGGCTTGTCAGTGGATTGACCGGGCTGACCGGGCCAATCGTGATCATGTTCTACCTGACCAATGCACGCAGCGCGCAGGCTGTTCGATCCAACACAATCTTGTTTCTCGGAGCCTTAGACATCGCCTTGGTCGCAAACCTTGCGGCTCAATCAAAAATTGATGTCTCAAACGTTGCGTTGGCGATTATTCTGGCGGTTCCCTATCTCACACTCACTTTGATTGGGCAGTCGTTGTTTGACCCTTCAAAGGAGCGCACTTATCGTGTGGTAGCTTATTGTGTGATCATGTTGGCCGTGATCACGGGCTTGCCCTTGCTGGACTAAGGAGAAAACGCCAATGCGGTTGAACGAAGTCGTCTACAATGACGCGACCCCGATTGACGGGTACGGGCCTGGCTTTTTCCGGATCGGCGGAGAGGTGTTTGAAGGCGCTGTTTTGACAAGTGCTGCGGGCACGGTGATTTGGGGTGGCTACGAAGATGCGCAAGCACTGACCGCGCTCGCGGGCGAGGTGGATGTTTTGTTTATCGGAACGGGCAGCGAGATTGCGCATATCCCGGCAGACCTAAGATCGGAGCTTGAAGCCGTGGGACTGGGGGTTGAAGTGATGAACTCTCCCTCGGCCTGTCGCACGTACAATGTCTTGCTTTCAGAGGGGCGGCGCATTGCGGCGGCTTTGCTAACCGTTGCGTAAGCGCAGTAGATGACTTTGACCGTTACCGATATCTGCGTCGCGCGGGGCGGCCTGCCTGTTTTGGCAGGGCTGTCGTTTTCGGTGTCATCAGGGCAGGCGTTGATTTTACGTGGGCCAAATGGGTCCGGCAAGACGACCCTTTTGCGGACGATTGCAGGGCTGCAACCAGCGCTTGCGGGCAGCATTGACGGGGCCGAGGACAGTATTGCCTATGCGGCCCATTCGGATGGGTTGAAACCAACCCTAACGGTTGTCGAGAATCTGACGTTCTGGGCACGTATATTCGGGTCGCATGACATTGAGCCTGCGCTGGAGGCTTTTGACTTGCAAGACTTGCGCAGCCGCATGGCGGGGGCTTTGTCGGCGGGTCAGAAACGGCGGCTTGGGCTGGGGCGGTTACTTGTCACCCAGCGGCCCGTTTGGGTGCTGGATGAACCAACGGTGTCGTTGGATGAGGCTTCGGTTGCGTTGTTTGCCGATGCGGTCCGGTCGCACTTGGCAGACGGCGGATCAGCATTGATCGCAACCCACATCGATTTGGGGCTGGATGCGGATGTTTTGGATGTGACGCCCTACCGCGCGACGTTGGATGTTCTCGATACACACGACGAGAGCTTTACATGATCGCGCTTTTGACCCGAGATTTGAAGCTCGCCTTTAGGGCAGGTGGCGGATTTGGACTGGGGCTTGCGTTTTTCCTAATCGTCACGGTCATGGTGCCTTTCAGTGTTGGCCCTGACACGAGTGTTCTGACCATCATTGCGCCCGGAATTTTGTGGTTGGGGGCCTTGTTGGCCTGCCTGTTGTCGCTTGATCGATTGCTGGCTTTGGACTGGGAAGACGGGACGCTTGATTTGTTGGCAACAGCACCTGTTCCTTTAGAGGCTGTCCTGAGCATCAAGGCTTTGGCGCATTGGATCACCACAGGGCTGCCTTTGGTGATTGCGGCCCCCGTTTTGGCAGTTCTTTTGAACCTGCCGCCAGAGGGGTACATCTGGCTCGTCGTGTCGCTTCTTGTGGGAACGCCTGCGCTGTCGGTTATTGGAACCTTTGGCGCGGCTTTGACCGTAGGTTTGAAACGCGGTGGCTTGCTATTGTCTTTGCTGGTCATGCCGCTTTATGTGCCCACCTTGATTTTCGGGGCGGAAGTTGCGCGACGCGGGGCCATCGGCATGGAACCAAGCACGCCACTGTTACTTCTGGGCGGGATCACCGCAGGGAGTATTGCGCTGCTGCCCTTTGCCAGCGCCGCAGTCTTGCGCGTCAATTTGCGCTAGACTGCTTATTGAGACTGGTCATTGAAACGAATAGGTAATCACCATGTCTTTGTGGGAATATGCAAATCCGAAAAAATTTCTGAACCTGTCAATGCGGGTTCTTCCTTTCTTGTGGACTGCCGCTTTGGGCTGCCTTGTGATCGGGTTGACCTGGGGGTTCTTCTTTACGCCGGATGATTTCCGGCAAGGCTCAACCGTCAAGATTATCTACATACATGTCCCATCCGCCTTCATCGCGATCAATGCGTGGTTGATGATGCTTGTGGCCTCATTGATCTGGATCGTGCGGCGTCATCATGTGAGCGCTTTGGCCGCCAAGGCTGCGGCCCCCGTGGGGGTTGTCATGACTGTGATCGGGCTGGCGACAGGCGCGATTTGGGGGCAACCGATGTGGGGTACCTATTGGGCATGGGATCCGCGATTGACGTCTTTTTTGATCCTGTTTCTGTTCTATCTTGGATACATTGCTTTGTGGGAGGCGATTGAGGACCCTGATACGGCGGCTGATTTGACCTCTATCTTGTGTCTGGTCGGGTCGGTCTTTGCACTGCTGTCGCGCTATGCTGTAAACTTTTGGAACCAAGGGCTGCATCAGGGGGCGTCTTTGAGTTTGGACAAGGAAGAGAACGTTTCAGACGTGTTTTTCTTTCCTTTGTTGGTCTGTCTTGCGGGCTTTGTTTTGTTGTTTCTGGCACTGGTTTTATACCGTACGGGGACTGAAATTCAGATCCGTCGCAAACGCGCTTTGGAAACCCGCGCGAGGATGCAGGCATGATCCCTGATCTTGGAAAATACGCTGGGACTGTTCTGTCCGCCTACGCTGCAACGATTGTGTTGCTCGTGATCTTGGTTGCTTGGACCCTGTACCGTGGCCGTAAAGTTCGGGCTGAGATGGCTGAGTTGGAGCGCAAGAAAGATGGCTAAGATTTCGCCCTTGATGATCGCGCCGCCGGTGATCTTTATCGGGTTCGCCGTCATGGCTGGTATCGGCATGTTTCGTGCGGACAAAGATGCTTTGCCATCCGCGCGTGAAGGCCAAGCGGCGCCTTCGGTCGTCGTCAGCGACTTGCCTGGTAAAGTGAGTTTTTCGGACGGTGATCTGCGCAAAGGTGACGTGAAACTGGTGAACTATTGGGCCAGTTGGTGTGCCCCATGTCGCGCAGAACATCCCAACCTTGAGACTTTGGCTGGTGAAGGCATTCCGATCTATGGGGTGAACTACAAGGATGATGCGCCGAAGGCTTTGAAGTTTCTGGATGATCTTGGTGATCCCTATGTCGCGATTGGCGCGGATGACAGTGGGCGCATGGCACTGGATTGGGGCGTATATGGTGTGCCCGAAACCTATGTGATCGATGCACAAGGCGTAATTGTTGCCCGATTTGCGGGGCCAATTACGGCACGCGTTTTGAAAGAGACCATCCGTCCTGCGATTGAGGCTGCGCGAGCAAATTGAGCGCTGGCGCGCACGCCATTTTTCATGCCTCCGGCGGGGATGTATTCTAGAACAAAGAAGTGCAAAAGGCCCCGCGTTTGACGGGGCCTTTGGTTTCTTGTGTCTGGCGGTTTAGGCTGCTTGTGCGAGGTTTCTGAGCACGTAGTGCAGCACGCCGCCGTGTTCAATGTATTCGATTTCAATCGCTGTATCGATCCGGCATTTGAGACCGATTTCATGGACGGTGCCATCGGCCATTGTGATCGTGCAAGGGACCTCTTGCAAAGGTTCAATGGTATCGAGCCCTGAGATTGAAACCGTTTCTTCACCTGTGAGCCCAAGCGATTTGCGTGTGTGCCCGCCTGTAAATTCGAATGGGATAACGCCCATGCCCACGAGGTTGGAGCGGTGGATCCGTTCAAAGCTTTCAGCGATCACGGCCTTTACCCCGAGCAGAGCGGTGCCTTTTGCCGCCCAATCACGGCTGGAGCCAGCGCCATATTGTTCGCCCCCGAAGATCACGAGCGGTGTGCCTGCGGCTTGGTGTGCCATGGCTGCGTCATAGATGGAGGTTTGTTTGCCATCGGGGCCTTTTGTGTAGCCGCCTTCGACACCGTCCAGCATTTCGTTTTTGATCCGAATGTTGGCGAAAGTGCCGCGCATCATGACTTCGTGGTTGCCACGACGCGAACCGTAGGAGTTGAATTCGCGCTGCGGCACTTGACGGTCGATCAAGTATTGGCCGGCCGGTGTTGTGTCTTTGAACGATCCCGCAGGGCTGATGTGGTCTGTGGTGATCATATCGCCAAGCAAGGCCAGAACTTTCGCCCCGTCGATGTTCTCAATCGTGCCCGGGTTCGGACCCATACCTTGGAAGTAAGGTGGGTTTTGAACGTAGGTGGATGCAGGCGGCCAGTCATAGGTTTTTTCGTCCGTGGTTTCCACGCCTTGCCACTTTTCGTCGCCCTTGAAGACATCTGCATACTTTGTGAGGAAAGCTTCGCGGGTCACGGTTGCTTCGACCAGTTCAGCCACTTCTTGCGTCGTTGGCCAAATGTCTTTGAGGTAGATGTCTTGGCCGTCACTGCCTTGGCCCAAAGGCTCAGAGGTGAGATCGATATCCAATGTGCCCGCCAGCGCGTAGGCCACGACCAAGGGGGGCGATGCCAGATAGTTTGCGCGGACGTCGGGGCTGATGCGGCCTTCAAAGTTGCGGTTGCCGGACAGGACAGCGGTGGCAACAAGGTCACCTTCGTGGATGGCTTCTGATATCTCTTTTTGCAGTGGTCCCGAGTTCCCGATGCAGGTTGTGCAGCCATAGCCCACCAAGTTGAACCCGATCTTGTCGAGGTCCGTTTGCAGGCCTGCAGCTTCTAGATAAGCGGATACAACTTGCGAACCTGGTGCGAGCGAGGTTTTGACCCAAGGCTTACGGTCAAGTCCCAAAGCGGCTGCCTTGCGCGCCACCAATCCTGCGCCAATCATGACATAGGGGTTGGATGTATTGGTGCAGGACGTGATGGATGCGATAACGACCTTGCCGCTTTCCATGTCGTAGTCTTCACCTGCAACAGGGGCCTTCTTGCCCATCGGACGCTTGAAGGTATCGGCCATTTCTTTGGTGAAGGCTTCTTTGGCGTTGGTAAGCGCTACAAAGTCCTGTGGGCGTTTGGGACCAGAGATCGCTGGCACGATCGAGGCCATATCAAGCTCAAGCGTGTCTGTGTAGATCGGAGCATAGTCTGCATCGCGCCACATGCCGTTTTCTTTGGCATAGGCCTCAACCAATGCAACGCGGTCTTCGTCGCGGCCGGTGTTGCTGAGGTAGCGCAGGGTTTCACCGTCGATAGGGAAGAACCCGCAGGTGGCTCCATATTCAGGGGCCATATTGGCGATTGTAGCGCGGTCGGCCAGTGGCAGATGGTCCAGGCCTTCGCCGTAGAATTCCACGAATTTGCCGACAACACCCTTGGCACGCAGCATTTCGACCACTTTTAGAACCAAGTCGGTCCCTGTGGTACCTTCCATCATCCGGCCAGTCAGTTTGAAGCCGATGACTTCCGGGATCAGCATGGAAATCGGCTGGCCCAGCATCGCAGCTTCGGCTTCGATCCCGCCGACGCCCCAGCCAAGCACAGCAGCGCCGTTGACCATTGTGGTGTGGCTGTCTGTGCCGACGAGTGTGTCAGGATAGGCGACTTCTTCGCCGTTTTGATCTGTGTCCGTCCAAACCGTTTGGCTGAGGTATTCAAGGTTTACTTGGTGACAAATGCCTGTGCCCGGAGGAACAACGCGGAAGTTGTTAAAGGCGTTTTGACCCCATTTGAGGAAGGTGTAGCGTTCCATATTGCGTTGGTATTCACGGTCAACGTTCATCTGGAACGCGCGAGGGTTGCCGAACTCGTCAATCATGACGGAGTGGTCGATGACCAAATCGACAGGGTTCAACGGGTTAATCTTGTCGGCGTCCCCGCCAAGGCTGATGATGGCGTCACGCATAGCAGCCAGATCAACAACCGCAGGCACGCCGGTAAAGTCTTGCAACAAAACGCGGGCAGGGCGGTAGGCGATTTCACGGGGGTTCTTGCCGCCTTTGGCACCCCATTCGGCGAAGGCTTTGATGTCGTCAGTGCTAACGGTCTTGCCGTCTTCAAAGCGCAGCATGTTTTCCAGAACCACTTTCAACGCGGCTGGAAGGCGGGAAAAGTCACCCAAACCGGCCTCTGTTGCGGCAGGGATGGAATAAAAGGACATCTTCTTCCCACCAGCTGAAATCGTTTTGCGGGATTTGGCTGTATCTTGTCCGACGGTAATGGGCATGTCTGGCTCCGGTGTAAGAAAAAGGTAAGCGTTTGAGGGGTATTTGCCTGATAGACACTTCGCGTTCAAGGCAGATTCGGTGGGGTGCGGCAATTTATGTATACCATTGTGTACAATCGTTAACGAAGCAGTAACACTCGGGCGGGCTCACGAGGTCTCGCAAAACCTTGATTGGTTATTTCAATATGCTTGCACTAGATGCTTACTAACATTCTTGGAGCATTGTGACGAATGATGAAATTTCTCAAAGCCTGTGCGGCCGTGGCCTTGTTGGGCGCGACACCTTTGCACGCGCAATCCAGCCCTGTTGTGGTTGAGTTGTTTACGTCTCAGGGCTGCTCAAGCTGTCCTCCTGCGGACAAGTTGTTGCATGAGCTGGCAAAGAAAGACGGCGTTATAGCGCTGTCGCTGCACGTGGACTATTGGGATTACATCGGGTGGAAAGATGAATTCGCTGATCCGGCTTACACCGCGCGTCAAAAGGGATACGCCCGTGTTGCGAGCCGTCGGTCGATTTACACGCCGCAAATGATTGTGAACGGCAGTGATTCAATTGTCGGGGCAAAACCGATGCGGATTTCGGACACCGTGCAAGCACACAGTCAAAAGGCCGCGACGGTGGCTTTGGACGTTGGTCGCGCAGGGGACAGTGTTACCATTTCAGCCACGTCGCTCGGAGCGCGCGGGAGTATGGTGGTTCAACTGGTGCAATATACCCCCCAGAAGAAATCTCGGATCACCCGAGGCGAAAATGCGGGCCATACGATATCATACGTAAACGTCGTTGAGACCTGGGATGTGGTTGGTGACTGGAATGGTGATAGTGCTTTGGAGTTGTCTGTGAAAGCGTCGAATGACATGCCAGTTGTTGTACTGATCCAAAAAGCAGATCACGGGGAAATTATTGCTGCTGCGATGATCGAATAAGGCCCTTTCAATCCGCAGACGGCCTACTTTTCGACAGGAGATGGATCGAACGCGATCGTTGAAATGGTCGTATGATCTTGATCCTACTTTCGAAAAGTCTCGCGGTACCAAACATAAATCCCTGCTGCGGCAATAATCACGGCGCCGATCAAAGTCCATTGATCTGGAAATTCATTGTAGAACAAAGCCCCCCAAAGGATCGCAAAGATCAGTCCGGTATAGGAAAACGGTGCCAGCATACTGGCCTCGCCCAACCGCAAGGCTCTTATCAGCAGCAATTGACCGGTGGTTCCAACGAAGGCGATTGCGGCCATTTTTACCCAATCTACTCCGTTGGCACCTTGCCATACAAATGGCAGCATCGCGCTTAGGATAAGCATCCCGACCAGCCCTGTATAAAACAGCGAGGTCCAGACGTCCTCGTCTGAGCCGACAAAACGGGTCAAAAGGGCGTAGCAAGAATAGCAAGCTGCCGCGAGCAGTGGAAAAATTGCGTAAATCGAAAACAGGTCAGACCCAGGCCGAATGATGATAAGCGCACCAATCATCGCGGCCAAGATCCCGACAACGCGCCTGACCCCCAAGCGTTCGCCTAAAAACAACGCCGCCCCGAGCGTGATCAATACAGGGTTCACCCCCATGATCGCCGAGGCTTCTGCCAATCCGATGTTCGCAAGACCCGTAAAGAAAAACCACGTGGCCCCCATCAGCGCAAAAGACCGGAGGATCTGAATTTTGGGATATTTGGTGCGCACGACCACCCTGCGCCTTGGCCAGATCAGAACTGTAACGATCAGCATTTGCCCCGCATAGCGCGCCCAGAGCGTTGGCATAATCCCGATGTCCGGAGCCAGCCCTTTGACGATCGCATCCATAATGGTGAAGCTGAAAATAGCCGATACCATCAATGCGATTGCAAGTGGGTTTTGAGAGACGGGGCTATTCACGCCTTAGGTGTTACGCCTGAGGGGAAACCTTGTCTAGCCACGGGATCAAGCGCCTATTCGTCTTCTTCGGGGTCTTCGCTGAGCAGGGTCAGCTCACCACTGGATTGCAGAGCACGAATGGCTGCGACGACTTCGGACATTGCAGCCTCACCATCTTTGGTTTTAACAGTGCCAGCCTCACCAATTTCTTCACGCAGAGCGTCCGCCATGCGGGACGACATATTTGACAGGATGTGTTCAGATGCGTCCATCAATCCGGTGGCTTGCGCATAGGCCAAGGCGATTACCAATTGAGGTTGATCAACATCGCGCACAATGCGCGGCACGTCGCGTTCGGCAATGCGGGTTGGGATGTTTGCGAAGGTAAATATCGCTTTGCGAACTTCCTGCGCGAAATCGGCGTCTGTTTCATCCAGTCCTGTCAAAACGTCTTCACGCGTTGCGGCGATGGACGAGTTTAGGATGGCGCCTACACGTTCTACAGGGCCGTCTTCAAAAGCTGTGACAGGTTGTGCTTCAAGCTGTGTTCCAAGAGACAGCCCAATCCGTTCAACAGCGTCTGGCATAATGGCATGCGTTTGCGAGACAGCATATGTGATGCGACGGGCGCGTGGGCCTGGAAGTTTGCCCAAAAGCTCTGCCGCTTTGCCAACGTCGAGTTTGGACAAAACAACCGCTGCGATTTCAATGCTTTCCTGTTCCAGAACGGGCAGCAATTCCTCGATTTCTAAACCCTTGATTTTGACCCAAGGGTCACCGCCCTGACGCACGCCAGCCTCTTTGCGCAAGCGCGCTGCTGTTTGGGCGCTTATTTTACCATCCAACATGGAAAGCGCACCTGCGAGCCCCTTCGGGAAGGACAAACCAATGCTTTCCAGCTCATCCGCAAATTCGGCAACCACCGCTGACAAAGTATCGCGATCGATACTGCGCATTGTGCCAAGTTGTTGGGTAAGTTCGGCCTGAAGACCGTCTGGCAATGCCTCAAGCGGAATATCGGCGCCTTCGTTCACCAATAGGCGCACGACGATTGCCGCTTTCGCTTTTCGACTAAGCGGGCGCACACCCCCATGAACCGATGGGAGAGACCCGGATGGTGAAAAATCGATGTTTGCCAGTTCGTTCATGTTGCCCGCCTGTTCTGCGTTACAGAACGTATGGCAGACAAGCGTGAACAAAGGCTGAACTAGTAGTCGTAAGTTTTGCCTGTCTTCAAAGCGGTCCGAAGCGATTTTTCAGGCCAACCGCCTTTGCCGCCACGGGCTTGGATCTCGTTTAGCTGGGCGCGGGCTGCGTCTGTATCGCCTTGCTCCAGAAAGCCCTGGCCCATGTAAGAGCGTGCAAGCAGGTTGTCTGGGTTCTTGTCAATTGCTTGCTGGTAAAAGGCCATGCCGCGGTCGATATCGCCCATTTTGCGGTGCGTGAAGCCGAGATATGTCAGAACGCGGTCGCTTTTTTGGTCGGACATTGCTGCCAAAACGGTTTGAGCGTCCTCATACCGGCCAGCATATGCGAGTTCGCGAACGCCTTTGTATAGTGTGTCATCGTCCAGCTTGCTGTCTTGCGCGTTTACGCATTCCCCTTTGCGTTCGTCCCAAACCTGACTGTTTTTGCACTCTTTTGTGGTTTTGGTCGTTTTGGGAGGTGAGCTGTCACCGCCACCCGCGGCGAATGCATATGTCGGGACGATGAAGGCGAGGGCAAGCAAAGGACGCATGGGAAATCTCCAGTTGGGTCAGCTACATGGTAATTTGAAATCGAAAAATGAAAAGGCGACCCATAGCAGGCCGCCTTCACGTCTTGGTGACATGTCACGGGGCAGCGGCTTAGCTGCTAATCTGCTGCGTACATGTGCTGGTCGCTGAATCCCATACTGTGCCTTCCGCACAGGACATCGCTTGGTGTTGCTTTCCACTGCACATGGCCATGGACATTGCCGGTAGCGCTGTCAAAGCGACAGCCGCCAGAAGGGTCTTGATGTTCATCTTAGGCTCTCCTGTTTTTACGTGTCGCTATGGTAGGACAGCTTTCCCTAAGGTCAAAACAGTTTTTTTCCACCCAAGCGGTCTTATGCCCCGAAAACGCGTTTGAAAATCGTGTCTACATGCTTGGTGTGGTAGCTCATGTCGAATTTTTCTTCGATCCCGTCGACACCCAAGGCCGCAACAACTTCCTTGTCGGCAAGAAGCTCTTCCTTGAAATCTGTGCGCTCTTCCCAGACTTTAAGGGCATTGCGCTGCACCATGGCATAACTGTCTTCGCGGCTGACGCCTGCTTGGGTCAACGCAAGCAGAACGCGTTGTGACATGACCAGACCTGGAAACTTGTTCATGTTGTCGAGCATGTTGTCTGGAAAGATCAGCATGTTGTCGATCACGCCAGTTAACCGGTGCAGGGCGAAATCAAGAGTAATCGTCGCATCTGGCCCAATGGCGCGTTCGACGGAAGAGTGTGAAATATCGCGTTCATGCCAGAGCGTCACGTTTTCCATCGCGGGAATGACGGCCATACGAACGGTGCGTGCAAGACCGGTCAGGTTTTCGGTCAAGACGGGGTTCTTTTTGTGGGGCATGGCCGAGGAGCCTTTTTGACCCACCGAGAAAAACTCAGCCCCTTCAAGAACTTCTGTGCGCTGCATGTGCCGGACTTCGGTCGCGACGTTCTCAATAGAGCTGGCCACAACACCAAGGGTCGCAAAGAACGCAGCATGACGGTCACGCGGGATGACTTGGGTGCTGATCGGTTCAGGGGTCAGGCCGAGCTTTTCGCAGACGTGGTCTTCGATGCTTGGGTCAATATTGGCGAAAGTACCGACAGCACCTGAAATCGCGCCGGTCGCGATTTCGTCGCGGGCGGTGCGCAGGCGGGCCAAGTTGCGGTCCATTTCGGCGTAGAACCGTGCGAAGGTCAGGCCCATTGTGGTGGGTTCCGCATGGATCCCGTGGCTGCGGCCAACGCGCAGAGTGTCCTTGTGTTCCACCGCGCGGCGTTTCAGTGCAGCCAGCAGAAGATCCATGTCGGCGATCAGAATGTCCGCGGCACGGGTCAATTGCACATTGAAACAGGTGTCCAGAACGTCGGAAGAGGTCATGCCTTGGTGCACAAAACGGGCTTCATCGGATCCGACGTGCTCTGCCAGATGGGTCAAAAAGGCGATGACATCGTGTTTGGTGACGGCTTCGATTTCATCAATCCGTGCAACGTCGAACTCAACATCCTTGGCTTTCCAAACAGCCTCCGCGTTTTCGCGCGGAATAACACCCAGATCTGCCATCGCGTCACAGGCATGTGCTTCGATCTCGAACCAGATGCGGAACTTGGTTTCGGGGGACCAAATGGAAACCATGTCGGGACGGGAATAGCGGGGGATCATGTGTGGGCAACCTTTTTGTGAGTTGTGCAGATGTTTGTGTGCGTCTTAGACTGCGCGGCGAAGGGTCACAAGCGAGGGGCGCAGAAATGAGACATCTTGCTATTGTTGCTGTGTTGCTTGGATCAGCGGTGCAGGCGGAAGAGTGGACACCTATGACGGGGGACGACATTCGCGCCGCGTTGACCGATCAAAAATTGCAGTACGAAGGCGCATGGCAAGAGTTCAAAGCCTCCGGCAGGACCTTGTATCATGCGGGCGAGCCAAGCTGGGGGTATTGGAGGGTGCAAGTGGATCAATATTGCAGCCAGTGGCCGCCCGGCGGGTTATGGGATTGCTACACTATGGAACGCAGCGGCGAGGTATTGCGCTTTGTATCCGAGTTTGGCGACATCACTGCGGCCCAAGTGGTCAAATGAGCCGGCCAGCCAGCCTGTCTGACTTTGCAGGACATTGGCAGTTTGAGCGGGTCATTGAAGATGCGCATGCGGGGCAAACGGCGACGGCCTCGGGGCAGGCGGTTTGGACAGAGGATGGCATTGATCAACTGCGCTATGACGAGACAGGGGTTCTGCTGTTGCCAGATGCCGCCCCCATGCAAATGCAACGAAGCTACATTTGGCAAGCCGATGAGACGGGCATAGACATTTGTTTTGACACAGGGCTTCCGTTTCACCGGATCAGCTTTTTTCAAGCGACCCAATCCGATGTCCACTTGTGCGCGATGGACATTTACAAAGTCAGATACTTTTTCACCCATTGGCCAGAGTGGAGTTCCATCTGGGCTGTGTCTGGACCGAAGAAAAACTACGTGATGCGCACTTTGTATTCTGTAGCGTCTTAAATCTGCTTGCAGCGGTTGCTGCACTGCGGCAAGTATCGGCGACACTTATGAATTCAAAGGAGAGAGCCTTATGGCCCTTGCACGAGAGAACGTTGTTCTAACAGAGATTTTTGGCGCATCCGAAGGTGCAATGTTGCGGATCAAACAAGTGGTTTTGGTCATTTTGGGCGTGGCCGCTTTGGCAATAGCGGCCAAGATCAAGCTGCCCATGTGGCCTGTACCTGCGACCCTACAGACCTTCGTCGTTCTGAGCATTGGCGCGTCTTATGGGTTGCGCTTGGGCTTGATCACGATGTTGGGGTATTTGGCCTTGGGCGTGATCGGCTTTGATGTCTTTACAGGCTCAAGCGAAACCTCTTTCGGGTTGAGCTATATGATGGGTGCGACCGGTGGATATCTGGTCGGATTTGTTGTCGCTGCAGCGGTCATGGGGGTGCTTGCGCGCAAAGGATGGGACCGGACCGCGCCTAAAATGGCGCTCTCTATGCTGATCGGGAACATCATCATTTATGCATTTGGTCTGCCGTGGATGGCCTATTTGTTTCTTGAGGCAAAAGGCATGGCCTGGGTCATGCAGTGGGGGCTTACGAATTTTATCGTCTTTGATGCAGTGAAGCTTGCCCTTGCTGCGATGCTGTTCCCTGCGCTTTGGGCTTTTGTCGGCAAGGCCCGGGATTGATAGGTTTCGAACACTGACCGGAATGAGAGGCGTCTCCCTGTCGGGAGGCGCCTCATTTTACTTGTGAGGAGAGGGATGCGATGCGAGCCATTGGGATCGACGGCCCCGTTCTGCTTGCCGTGATGTCTGAGCCTCCGGCGGGAGTATTTTCCAAAGGGTAAAGCTATTCGATCAGTTCTGTTGTCACTGTCGAGCTTCGTTCAAGCGTGCGGTGCACCGGGCATTTGTCGGCGATTTCCAGCAGTTTTTTGCGCTGCTCAGTGCTAAGCGCGCCGTGCAGATGGATTTTGCGTCGGAACCCGTCGATTTTGGTGTTGCTGCCAGGTTCGGCGTCTTGCGCGTGGACCTTATCGTGGCAGACATCGACCTGTACGTGATCCAATGGCCAACCTTTGCGTCGTGCATACATCCGAATGGTCATTGATGTGCACGCCCCAAGCCCCGATGAGAGGAAGCCATAAGGTGACATGCCGCGATTTGTGCCACCGTAGGCCAGTGGTTCATCGGCCAGTACGTGATGGTGCGGACCGGATTGAATGTCCTGCAAGAAGCCGTTTTGATCAGCTTCTGAGATGCGCACAACGCCTTCGGGTGCGCCGATGGGCGGGGCGGGGGCACGCAAATCAATATAGCGGGTAACCCATGCGGCGATGACATCTGCTGCATATTCAGCGTCGGCCATCTGCGAAATGAGATGATCTGCATTGTCGAGGGTCACAAAGGACTTGGGATGCTTTGCGGCCATGAATATCTGACTTGCATTGTCCACACTTACGATCTGATCCAGCGGGGCATGCATGACCAAAAGCGCCGCACCGAGACGGCTGATCGCAGGTGTGAGTTCCTCTTTTGAGATGTCTTCAATGAACCCTTTGCCAATGGAGAAGGGGCGTCCGCCCAAGCTGACTTCGGCGACCCCTTTTGAGATGATCTCGGGCAGAGCATCCGCAAAATTGTGGGTGACATGTGCTGGATCGAATGGTGCCCCAAGGGTCACAACTGCTTTGATTTGAGGGATTTCCGCGGCGGCTTTCAACACGGCTGCGCCCCCTAGGGAATGACCGATCAGCAAAGACGGTGCCATGCCGCGTTCATTTAGGTACGTGCAAGCCGCGATCAGATCGTCAACATTGGAGGTGAATGTCGTATTTTCAAACTCACCTTCCGAATGGCCCAGTCCCGTAAAGTCAAACCGCAAGACTGCGATGCCCATGTTCGAAAGTCGTCCTGCGATCCGTTTTGCAGCGGGGATGTCTTTGGAGCATGTGAAGCAATGGGCAAACAAGGCGGTCGCCAGATGCGGCCCGTCGGGCATATCCAGCCGCGCCGCGAGTTTTGCGCCGGAGTGAGAAAGAAATGTGATGCGTTCGGTCGGCATGGGGGCTTCCTTTTTGCAAAGCTTGCCCCCAATTAAGGGGCGAACGCCGCGTGGAGCAACCATGTGACAGGGGTGTCACGGCAAGGTGACGGATGTGTCAGTGCCGTTACCGCCCCATGAGGGCATCATCGAAGGGATATTTGGTCAGGTTTTCGAACCCGTCTTCTGTGATCAAAACCTGATCTTCGAGCTTGATTGAAAAATCTCCGCCCTCCGGACTGACCAGCGCCTCAACGCAAAGCACCATGCCGGGTTCCAAAGCATAGTCGAAAGCCCCTTCTACAGCATGGTCAGGATAGGCCACCAAAGGCCATTCATCGCACAGTCCAACCCCGTGCATCAGGCAGCCGTATTTCAGTTTTTGAAACTGGGGATCCAGAACATGCGTGTTGGCGCTGAGGTCCGGGATCATCACCCCCGGTTTCAGCATTTCCATGTTCTGCATGATATGTTCGACCCCGTGTTGCATGGCGTAGACCATATCGGGGCGTGGTTTTTGATCGCCGATCCACCATGTGCGGCTGATATCAACGCAGATCCCGTAGCTGCCCACCAGATCGGTATCAAAGGCCACGATTTCATTGTTTTGAACGATCCTTGGGCCACATTCCTGAAACCAGGGGTTCGTGCGTGGGCCGGACGACAAAAGCCGCGTTTCGATCCATTCGCCGCCGCGTCTGATGTTCTCAGCGTGAAGAACGGCCCAGATGTCGTCCTCGGACATATTGCCGTTCGGAACATCGCGACGGGCCACCCTTTCCATTTCCGCGCAGGCGGTTTCACAAGCGTGAGACGCGCAGCGCATGGCTTTGATCTCATCCGGTCCTTTGACGGAACGGGCCTTTTCAGTGACCTCTTCGCCTTCCATGACCTGCAGCCCTTGGGCCTCTAAGGCGCGCAGGCCATGCAGCATGACCTTGTCGACTGCGATTTTTTTGTGGTTGGGCGCGTGTTCAGCCAAAAGTTGGCGGACTTCGTTTGCGAATACATCGGCCGCGACATCGACCTTATCGCCACGGTCGAAGTAGAACAGGTCAGCCCCTGAACGCGCTTCGCGTACCAGTGGATTAAACTGGGTCAGGAAGGGCGCGTTCTTGTAATCCCAGATCACCATGTATCCGTCTGCGCACAAAAGTACGGCGCGAAACGGGTTGTGGGTGTTCCAAAGCTGCATATTGGTGCTGTCGGTCGCGTAGCGAATGTTCAACGGATCAAACATCAGCAAGCCAGCATAGCCACGATCAACGATATGTTGCGTCAAACGTTTGTGGCGGTAGCGGCGCATTTCTTGGATATCGGGAAGCTCTAGCCCAGCAGCGGCCCATTCTTGAAAGGCCAGTTGTGTGGGGCCAATTTCGACGCGATCTGCATCATTGGGGGTATTGTCCCCAAGAAGAGCGCCTTTGTTTGGATCAATCTTTCGCGTGTCTCTGAAATGCGAATTCATGTGAACGAACCTTTCTGTTGCCCACCAAAATGCGCAATGAAAAGGTGTTGGTCCTGTCAAAATGCGACGAGAAAATGTGTCGTTTTCGGAAGAATACCCTGCGGATATGGTGATCTTACCCGTGGATGTTTGCGGGAATGACAGCTGTTCTGACGACGCTTAACCCCACGCATAACGCAGTTTTCCCCGCCGCGTAGGAGCAGGCTACACGGCGGGGCGCTTCTTTCGAAGCTAACACCTGATGCCTAACTCGACTGCAAAGCAGCGGGGCGCAGGTGTATTGGGTAGGCGCAATTTCCCACTGAGGCCAGACGGAGATGGCTTCAGTGGATTAAAGGTCGCTATCCTATTGGTAAGGCGTCAAGGACTTGTGCAAAGGCACCGTTCCCGTTCAACACCACCCCAAGACCTGAAAGCGACAACATCTGCGTATTGAGACGGAAGTCTTCGCCTTTAAGGAGGTTGATGACCGAAAGGGACGCAGCCACGGGAAGACAAATCGTTGCGGCGCCGCCGGTGAGAACCCAAGCGCCGAGACGTTCGATATCACCTGTGCGTTGCATGTTATCGCGCAGATCTTTTTCCTGAGCTTCCATAGTCGATTCAAAAATGCCGTCACGGTTCAGAAATGTCTGAGGCTCTGGCGCCGACCGGATCGTTTCATGGATATAGTCTTCGTCAATCGCGCGAAACCGTCTGGATCCGCTGAATGTGCCGACTTGGACCGCTCGGTCCGCGACGGCAGAGTTTTTTGCGCGAAGTTGTGCTTCGTGCAAGGCCTGTGATGTGGGCATTCGTTGACCCTTCCTTTTACTGTCGATGGTTAATGAGTACCGCGCGAAAAAGGAAATTCTATGTCTCTGGACCAGAGACAATGGGGCAATCTCGTGATTTCTGCCCTATTGGCCTGACCTTGGAAACGGTTTGCGTCAAGCGAGGCAAGCGCACCTGCCTCGCTCATTGGTTCAAAGTGTCAGTGATACATGCGGAATGTCACCGCTGATCTTTTGCACCGTTTGGCCCGACGCATTGACGGTACAATTGACCTGTCGCCGAAAGGAACTGAACCCTTCGCTTGCGACAACATCAATCGGGTCGTCAAACACCAGTGTCAAAGCCCAGTAATCAGTGCCTCGGCTTTGGGCCGCTTTCACCGTCGCGACAAAGGGATGGCCAAGGTAGGCACCGCGAACCCTTTGCCCCACAGCATATGTGGGCCTATTTGGCGCCGCAGCCTTGGCAGACAGGGTATTCCAATCGGAATAGCCCCACTGGTGGGCCAGGCTTTCCAGTGCTTGCGCATGGTTGATCTTCTTGCCTTGGGCAGCAAGATCAGCACGCAGTCTTTTTGCCTGCGCTTTCAAAGCGTCACGTGTTGGTAGATTAAGTGTCATATCATGATCCTTAGGAGGGTCATGGGCGTTTCAGTGGTGTCCGCGTTGCCAACTGGCCCGACCCCGAAGGTCAATGATCAGTAGGATATCAAATGCAGGCTTCACCGGTATGCGGACGGCAGGGGCCTGACCCTAAGGTTCCGCATTTAGGCGAGGTTGATCTTGGTTTCAAGTCTAGCCGTCAATCTTTGCTGCCATGATCGCAATCGCTTTTTGATAAACGGTCGCTGCATTCCACTGTTTGATCACTTTGAAGTTCGTTTGGCCCTCTTGATACCCTTTGCCCGGCTTCCACCCTTTTTGCCGCAAAAAATTTGCTGTTGAGGCCAGCGCATCGGATTGATCATAAAAATTGACCCGTCCATCCCCGTTCGCGTCGATGCCGTATTTCAGAGCATTTCCGGGTAGGAATTGTGTGTGACCCAGTTCGCCGTGTTTTGCGCCTTGGGTGTTCGGCGTAATTGCCCCTTGGTCCACAAGCTTCAGTGCGCCGATGGCATGGGGGATAAAGAAATCAGATCGTCTGCAATCATACGCCAAAGTGGTGATCGCGGACACGACCTTACTGTCGCCCATAAAGCCGCCAAATCCTGTTTCCATGCCATGAATGGCAAGGATGACCCCCGCAGGGACGCCGTATTGACGCTCAAGTGATTGATAGAAAGATGCACTGCGGGCTTTGCGTTTGCGTCCCTGACTGACGATGGCGTTGGCACCGCGCACTTCCATGAATTTTGTGAGGCTGTATTTGAACGACCGCTGGTTTCGATCGGCTTTGATCGTGCGTGTCGCGTATTGCGCACTTGCCAGCGCTTGAAGGCCTTTTTTGCGAACGCCGGCTTTTTTAGCTTCAGACGCAAAAGATGCTTTCCACGCATCGAACCCGCTGCCTGTGTTCCCACATTGGGCGGCAAGTGCAGCGCTGGGAAGACCAATGGCAACGACCAGCGAAAGAGAACGAAGATATCGGGGAAGGGCCATCTGTAAACTCCTGAAAGAAACTTACCAAACATTGCCACGGCATCCGAAGCAGACCAAGTCAAAACATCTGGTTGCGAGGGTTCACAACAAAAAGAAAGCGCAGGCCGAAGCCCGCGCTTTCGTGATTTTCAGTGTACAGGTTGTGTACAGGTTGTGTACGGATTGTGTACGGCCTGTGCATCGCGATTAAACGCTGTAGTACATTCCAAACTCGACCGGGTGCGGCGTGTGTTCGTAGTTTTGCACTTCTTCCATTTTCAGGTCGATGTAGCCTTCGATCTGGTCCTTTGTGAACACGTCGCCTGCAAGCAGGTAGTCGTGATCCGCAACCAGCTCGTCCAGCGCTTCACGAAGCGAGCCGCAAACCGTTGGAATGTCTGCAAGTTCTTCCGCAGGCAAATCGTACAGGTTTTTGTCCATGGCTTCGCCGGGATCGATTTTGTTTTTGATACCGTCAAGGCCAGCCATCAACAGGGCAGAGAAGCACAGGTAAGGGTTCGCCGCCGGATCAGGGAAACGTGCCTCAACACGTTTTGCCTTCGGGCTTTCTGTCCACGGAATACGGACACAACCCGACCGGTTACGCGCAGAGTAGGCGCGCAGAACAGGCGCTTCAAAACCTGGGATCAGGCGTTTGTAGCTGTTTGTCGAAGGGTTGGTGAAGGCGTTCAAAGACTTCGCGTGCTTCAAAACACCGCCAATGAAGTAAAGCGCTTCTTGGCTGAGATCGGCGTATTTATCACCTGCAAACAAAGGCTTGCCGTCTTTCCAGATCGACATGTTCACGTGCATGCCCGATCCGTTGTCACCGTAGATCGGCTTTGGCATGAACGTGGCGGACTTGCCATAGGCGTGGGCCACGTTGTGGATGACGTATTTGTATTTTTGGAGCTCGTCGGCTTGCTTGGTCAGTGAATCGAAGATCAAACCAAGCTCATGCTGACAGGACGCCACTTCGTGGTGGTGCTTGTCTACCTTCATGCCCAGACGTTTCATCGTTGAAAGCATCTCACCGCGAAGATCCTGGGCTTCGTCGGTAGGGTTGACGGGGAAGTACCCGCCTTTGAGGCCAGGACGGTGGCCCATGTTGCCCATTTCGTATTCTGTATCGCTGTTCCAGCTCGCGTCTGTCGCATCGACTTCGTAGCTGACCTTGTTGATGGTGTTCGAAAAACGCACATCGTCAAAGAGGAAGAATTCAGCTTCTGGACCCATGTAGGCGACGTCACCAATGCCTGAAGATTTCAGGTAGGCTTCGGCTTTCTGGGCTGTGCCGCGTGGATCGCGTTCATAGGATTCGCCTGTGTCAGGCTCAACGATAGAGCAGTGCACACACAGTGTTTTTTCAGCGTAGAACGGGTCAAGGTAGACACTTTCGGTGTCCATCATAAGCTTCATGTCGGAAGCTTCGATCGATTTCCAACCCGCAACGGAAGAGCCGTCGAACATAAAGCCTTCTTCGATAAAGTCTTCGTCTACCAAGTCGGAGACGACCGTTACGTGCTGAAGCTTACCGCGAGTGTCAGTGAAACGGATATCAACATACTCGATGTTTTCATCCTTGATCATCTTGAGAACTGCTTTTGTGCTCATTCCCTTTGTCCTTCTTTAGTTTTGAAAAGTATGGGGTTCGTGTTTACAGCGCGTCGGAGCCGGTTTCGCCGGTTCTGATGCGGATCGTCTGTTCAACCGGAGTGACAAAGATTTTGCCGTCGCCGATTTTGTCTGTTTTTGCGGCGTCAACGACGGCTGCGATAGCAGCGTCGACTTGATCATCGTCCAAAACGACTTCGATTTTCACCTTTGGAAGGAAGTCCACGACGTACTCTGCGCCACGGTAGAGTTCTGTGTGGCCTTTTTGGCGGCCGAAGCCTTTGACTTCGATAACGCTTAGGCCTTGAACGCCTACCTCTTGCAGGGCTTCTTTAACCTCGTCCAGTTTGAACGGTTTTATGATGGCTTCTATTTTTTTCACGGGCGCAGTCCTCCAGCAGAATGTAGCCTGCTCAGATCATTTCCGTCGTGGGGCCACAATCCAATAGCCGGCAAACCAATCGTGCGGTTGAAACTTACGGTTAACAGCGACGCAAAAATGTGCGTTATGCCTAAAAAGTAATCACAAATGAATCGGCGAGGTGTCGAGCGTGATTAAGAAAATATGATTTGAATGGTGAGGATCACTCGTGCCTGGACCGGCGCAGCGTCAAGATCCGAAAGTTCAGGCTGCTTTTGCCAGCGCAGAACTGTGGCTTTGAACTTCTAATCCGCCCGCGTAAAACACGTGGTCGCTGTCAAAGCAAACTTGGAAAAGTGTGGCGTCTTGGATACCGTTATCCAAAATGAATTCATCGTCGATCAGCTTTATTGCCGACACGATCGCCTGATCCTTGCCAAACATCGAGCGTGCGCGCCAATCCCGAACGAGGATGTCCTGTTCGGCAGGAACGACCACATCATCTTCTGGACGGGTCTGACCAAGTGATCCTGCTTTGATCTTCACAGTTTGAACTACAGTTTTCATCGATTCAATTGCCCGAACCGTCGATACACCGCTGTCACGGGTGATTACTTTGTCACCGGGCATCAAGCGTTCGACGGGCATTTCGCCTTTTAGCGTCAGAACAATCGTTCCGCGCAAAATACCATCCGCAATTGCGGCGGTGGCTTTCTTTGCATCTGGGTATGAAACGTGAAGCATGGCAGCACCTAAAGGTCGTATCGATGATGCTGTTTTTGCATGCCTTTATGGCAACACTAGGTTAAGGCGGCCTGATTTGCGCCTTATTGTCATTATTTTGCTCTCGCCAGTCGCCAAAAGCTTTGCTAGGGAGCACATGCTGACGATTTTGACGTCGGCCTGTGCGGGTGTGGCGGAATTGGTAGACGCACCAGATTTAGGTTCTGGCGCCTATGGCGTGGGGGTTCGAGTCCCTTCACCCGCACCAACAGACTTTCTCATTTGGTGGAATTGCAGCAGAGGTCTGATCGCCTGCTTTTATTGCGATTTGACCCCCTTGCACCTATGCCCTGACCCCCATAGAAGAACGGGGATTTAGATATGGGTCGATCCGTTCCGAAAGGGGCGCGACCAAGCTGATAGGGATATGACATGAAGGTCACCGAAACGCTCAACGAAGGCCTCAAGCGCGGCTATTCTATTGTAGTTACTGCCGCAGAGCTTGAAACCAAGGTCAACGAAAAGCTGGTTGAAGCACAGCCCGAGATCGAGCTGAAAGGCTTTCGCAAAGGCAAAGTACCAATGCCGCTTTTGAAAAAGCAATTCGGTCAGCGTTTGATGGGCGAAGCTATGCAAGAAGCCATTGATGGCGCCATGGCGGAGCACTTTGAAAAATCCGGTGACAGCCCTGCGATGCAGCCTGATGTCAAAATGACCAACGAGGACTGGAAAGAGGGCGACGATGTTCTTGTGGACATGTCGTATGAGGCTTTGCCCGAGATCCCAGACGTCGACTTTTCAAAGATCAAACTTGAAAAAATGGTCGTTGAGGCCGGCGCCAAGGAAGTCAAAGAAGCCTTGGACAATCTTGCCTCAACAGCGCAGGATTTTAAGGATCGCAAAAAGGGTTCTAAGGCCAAGGACGGTGATCAGGTTGTATTCGACTTTTTGGGTAAAGTTGACGACGAAGCCTTTGAAGGCGGCGCTGCGGAAGACTATCCTTTGGTGCTTGGTTCCAACTCTTTCATCCCAGGCTTTGAAGATCAGCTTGTTGGTGTGAAAGAAGGCGAAGACAAAACTGTAACTGTTGGCTTCCCAGACGATTATCAAGCAGAGCATTTGGCCGGCAAAGAGGCTGTATTTGAGTGTTCTATCAAGGGCGTCAAGGAACCAGTCGCAGCCGAAGTGAACGATGATCTGGCCAAGAAGTTTGGTGCTGAAGACTTGGACGGTCTCAAGACCCAAATTTCAGAGCGCCTCGTCGCCGAATATGATGGTGCGGCCCGGACCGTTATGAAGCGTGGTCTGTTGGATCAACTGGATAAACTGGTGAAGTTTGAATTGCCGCCATCTTTGGTTGATGCAGAGGCAAACCAGATTGCCCACCACTTGTGGCATGAAGAAAACCCTGAGGTCGAAGGCCACGATCATCCTGAGATCGAGCCGACCAAAGAGCATTTGAAGTTGGCAAACCGCCGCGTCCGTTTGGGGCTGTTGTTGGCTGAGATCGGTCAGAAGGCCGAGGTCGAAGTTTCTGACGCCGAAATGACCCAAGCTGTCATGAACCAAGCCCGTCAGTACCCAGGGCAGGAACGCCAGTTCTTTGAATTTGTTCAGCAAAATCCGCAAATGCAGCAGCAACTGCGCGCACCATTGTTTGAGGACAAAGTTATCGACCACGTCTTTGAGCAAGCTGAAATCAAGGACAAAAAGGTCAAGAAGGCCGATCTTGAAAAGGCGATTGAATCGCTTGACGACGAATAAAGATTATTCAGAATTCCACGAAGAGGGTCGCCCATTGGGCGGCCCTTTTTTGTTGGCGCAACATGTGATGTGGCAAAAAAAACGCCGCGCAAGGATATCCCGCGCGGCGTTTCTAAGTATGTGTGATGTGGCTTAGGCTTTAGGTGCTTCGTCCTCAGCAGCGGCTTCTTCAACCGCTTCGCCTGCATCTTCTTCAGGTGTTTCAATACCGGCGGATTCGGCCAGTTCTTCGTCTTCGGACGCGGCTGCGCCGATATCGTCGAAGAGTTCCTGAATTTCAAACTCTGCAGCCGCTTCTTCTTCGGCAGCCAGTTCCTGAATGGACTTACCTGCAGCTTGAAGCTCGGCTTCTTCTGGTGAGCGTGCCACGTTGACTTCGATGGTGCATTCGACTTCTGGGTGAAGAACGACAGTCATGTCGTGCACACCGAGGTCTTTGATCGGAGCAACCAGAACGACCTGTTTGCGATCAACGGTGAAGCCTGCTTCGCCAGCAGCTTCGGCTGCATCGCGCGTTGTGACGGACCCATAAAGCGAACCGGCATCAGACGCAGAGCGGATGATGATGAACTGTTGGCCATCAAGTTTGGCAGCCATCGTTTCGGCTTCTTTTTTGGTCTCAAGGTTTTGCGCTTCGAGCTGTACTTTGCGGGCTTCAAAGTCAGCGATGTTGGACTGTGACGCGGACAGCGCTTTGCCCTGGGGCAAAAGGTAGTTGCGCGCATAGCCCGGTTTGACGTCAACAACTTCGCCCATCTGGCCCAGTTTTGCTACGCGTTCGAGAAGGATTACTTGCATGTCAGTCTCCTTATTTCACAGCGTAAGGCAGCAAGGCCAGAAAGCGGGCGCGTTTAATGGCACGGGCCAGTTCACGCTGCTTTTTGGCTGAAACGGCCGTAATGCGGGATGGAACGATCTTGCCGCGCTCAGAGATGTAGCGCTGCAAAAGGCGGGTGTCTTTGTAGTCGATCGCTGGTGCGTTGTCGCCCGAGAAGGGGCACACTTTGCGACGACGGAAGAATGGTTTGGTAGCCATGTGTCAGTGTCCTTATATCAAGCTATAGATCAATCGCGATCGCGACGTTCGCCGCGACGATCGCCACGTTCTTCACGCTTTTGCATCTGCACGGAAGGCAGTTCTGCGTGCTCATCAACTTTGATGGTCAAAACGCGCATCACGTCATCATGCAGGCGCATCAGACGTTCCATTTCCTGAACAGCAGGGGCAGGGGCGTCGGAGCGCATGTAGGCATAATGCCCTTTGCGGTTTTTGTTGATCTTGTAGGCCATCGTTTTGACGCCCCAGTATTCGTGGTCAACCAGCTTACCGCCGTTGTCCCCGAGGACCGTGCCGAAGTGTTCGATAAGGCCTTCTGCTTGCGTGTTGGACAGATCCTGACGCGCAATCATGACATGCTCATAGAGTGGCATGTGCTCTCCTATTTGTATCAAGGCGCATTTCATAGGCAGGGCGGTATTCCTTTGCGGCCCCACCACGAGAGACTGCGCGGTTCAAAACGTTTTGCAAAGGAATGCGCCGTATACACGCTTTCCAATGTCATGCAAGGGGTTGGCGCATTGTGCGAGTGACTGTTGGGTCAGCTGGTAGACCTATTTTTAAGGGTCCGATTGTTATCATCTGGCTGCCCCATTGTGGACATGTTTCGACCCTAGCAGAATTGGTTAACGCTATTGGCCAGTGTTTTGGTCGAAAACCGATAAGGGACTTACGCAATGACCGCTATTCGTGATCTATCCAATGCTAACATGCCGACCAACCAGTCTAACGACTTGTCTCGCATCGCATGGAAAAAATCCTTTGCTGTAAGCAATTTGGTGTCCAAGGCTTTGGGCATTGTCTTGATGGCATGCGCTTTGGGGCTTTGGTTTGCTTCAAGCGGAATTTTTGATCCTCAAATTCTGTTGGTCAAAGTTGGCCTATCGTTGATGTTCTTTGTCGGCGGCATCGCACTTTTCCATTCAGCGCGTCGTGCCACTGCACCAGATGTTGAGTTTGACCAAGTGCGTCGTGAAGTGCGAGTGGTGCAGCGCAGTGCGACTTCTGAGCGTGTTTTGCAAACCGTAAGCTTTGATGCCTTGGGTAAGGTAGAAATGCAGGATGGTTTGATCAGAGCCCATGACAAAAACGGGGAGTTGTTGGTTGAACTGATCGTTGAAGATCAAAAAGCTTTCCGCACCTTAAAGCGTCAGCTGACGCCTGTTTCCGGCTAGAAAGCTGCACATATTTAAGCTTTGTCTTGGGCCCAAGGCTGTTCACCAATGTGTATTCCTAAACACGGTATGTTGAGACTTGTTGAGTTGAAGGCCGGCGCAAAAGCGCCATGTTGTCTTCACATATTCTCATCAACCGGAGCCTTCTCAGATGAAAACCATTCTTCTTGCCGCCGCTTTGTCGACTTCAGCGACGTTCGCAATTGCTGCCCCTCAGAAGTACGTATTGGACGCGAGCCATAGTCAGGTTGTGTTCTCTTACAACCACTTGGGCTTTTCGACCACTTACGGGATGTTCTCCGGTTTCGAAGGTGAGATCATGTTTGATCAAGACGATGCCTCGGCGTCTTCAGTGACTGTTTCAATGCCAGTGATGTCTATGTTCACAGGTTGGGAAAAGCGCGAAGGACACTTCATGTCTGATGATTTTTTCGGCGCATCGGAGGGCGACATGATCACTTTCACGTCCACAGGGATCGAAGTTACCGGCGATAGCACTGCGAAAATCACTGGTGACCTTTCTATGAATGATGTCACGAAGTCTGTTGTTCTGGATGCTGTTTTGAACAAGACGGGATCGCACCCTATGGCCAACAAAGATTGGGCCGGGTTTGACGCAAGCGTCACTTTGAAACGCTCTGACTTCGGACTGGGCGCATTTGCTCCTGCAGTCAGCGACGATGTTGAAGTCAAGATTTCGATCGAAGCGATGAAAGCTGAATAAGCTTGAGTTCTGTTTTTGAACAAAGGGCCGCCGATTTGTTTCGGCGGCCTTTCTTGTTTTAGCTGTCCTCGGAAGCGGTTTGGCTTGCCGTGAGCGAGATATAGATCTCGACGGCAAACCCAAGTGAGCTTTCATCGGGCATATTGTCGCCAATTCCAAAATCGAGACGTTGCAAAACAAAGTCGCCGCGCATTTCTGCGCCGTTATCGGACAGGGACAGCTGGAATGGGAATTCAACGGGTTGGCTTTGATCCTTTATTGTCAGTGTACCTTTAGCCATGTAGCCATCAGGAATTCGGGTAATGTCCGCAGAGTAGCGCGCTTCCGGAAATGTTGACGCATCGAAGTAGTCTGCGCCCATTGCTTGATCTGTTACAGACCCCAGGGTGAGCGATGGAATTGAAATCGTTACATCTACATCGCCAAGTTTTTGAAGATCCTGGGAGTCGGTGAAACTAATTGCCGCTGTCCAGTCCTGAAATTCACCTTCGACGGTAGAGCCAAACTGGACAATCCGAAGTTCGATTTTGCCAGATTGCACTTCCCATTGACTATCAACGGCATCCAATTCTGCAGTGGGCGTAGAGGCTGTATGAGGTTGGTAGAGACCCAAACCAGCACCTAATGCGAGGGTTGCACACCATACCACCAGCGCAGCCACAATCGGGGCTCGCTCGGAATGGTTGGCATCAGTTGGGACGGGTGTCACGTTCCCGAACCACATTCTGCGTAGGGTAATATCCTTGTCGACAAAATGATGTTTCAAGGCACCTGCGATGTGCAAGAAAATGGTGACTGCCATGACCTTGGTAAAGATCCAATGCAGGCCAGCTGACACGGCGGCGATGGCTTCGCTTTTGGCGACGAATGGCAAATCCTGCCCAAACGGCCACCAGATTGGAGCAAATCCCGTTGTTGCCGCGTGGTGTACCCATCCGGACAAAGGAACGATCACAAGAGAAGAATAAAGCAACCAATGTGCGGTTTCGGCCATGAAGGATTCGAGTTTCTTGTCTGCGTTTAGCAATCCAGGCTTAGGCTGGCTTATAGCCCAGATGATCCGAGCCAAAGCAACGATGAATACAGCCACCCCGATTGTTTTGTGCGCCGAGAACAGCCATGCTTTTTGGGCCAGTTGTTCTGAAGTTTCGTACGGCAGCCTGTTGGCTATGACACCAAGCGGAATAGCCGTTAGAATCAAGAGTGCGGTCAACCAGTGAAAAACTTTGGTGACCGATCCATATGTTGATTGCGTGTTGCTTGCAGACATTTCACCGCTCCGACTTGTGCTTTGAAAGTTGTATAGCGCGAGTTTTTGCTCTCTTAAAGTTGCGACCGCGCACAGGTTATCTGCGAACAGGCGCATTGCTTGTCAGTAGGTCATGGTCAGTCTAAACCTAAGATAGAAAACTAAAAACAAGGGACAGGGCATGAGCATCGCATTCGTTTTTCCGGGGCAGGGCGCGCAGACTATTGGAATGGGCAAGGAATTGGCCGAGGCCTATCCCGCTGCACAGGCTGTCTTCGATGAAGTTGATGACGCTTTGGGGGAAAAGCTAAGTGCACTCATATGGGAAGGCGAACAAGATACGCTGACACTGACCCAAAATGCGCAACCAGCCTTGATGGCGACATCAATCGCGGCGCTGCGTGCTATGGAGGCTGAAGGCCTTTCCGTCGATAAAGCGGCCTTTGTTGCGGGTCATTCTTTGGGGGAATATTCGGCCCTTGCAGCGGCAGGTTCAATTTCGTTGGCCGATACGGCGCGTTTGCTTAGAACCCGTGGCGAGGCGATGCAAAAGGCTGTGCCAGTTGGCGTCGGTGCTATGGCTGCTTTGCTTGGCCTAGATTTCGAAGCAGCGACTGAGATTGCGGATGAGTGCGCCATGGGACAAGTTTTGCAAGCCGCTAACGACAATGATCCGGGACAAGTTGTTGTGTCAGGCCACAAAGAAGCAGTTGAGCGTGCCGTTGAGAAAGCCAAGCTAAAGGGTGCCAAACGCGCAATGCTGTTGCCCGTGAGTGCGCCGTTTCATTGTGCATTGATGAGCCCCGCCGCTGACGTGATGGCCCAGGCTTTGGCCAACGTCACAGTCAAGGCACCACAGGTGCCGCTGGTCGCTAATGTGCGGGCTGAAGCCGTGAGCGACGCCGCACTTATCAAAGACCTATTGGTCGAGCAGGTCACCGGATCTGTGCGGTGGCGTGAATCCGTTCTTTGGATGGCTGCAAACGGCGTCACCGAAGCCTGGGAGATTGGTGCGGGCAAAGCCCTATCGGGCATGATCCGCCGGATAGACCGGGAGGTCGCAACAAAAGCAATCGGAACCCCTGATAACATTCAATCGCTCTTGAGCGCGTAAGTGGAAGAAAGAGACCTATATGTTTGATCTTGAAGGAAAGACAGCGCTCGTGACTGGCGCCTCTGGCGGTATTGGTGCGGATATTGCCCGCGCGCTGCACGAGGCTGGTGCCACTGTCGGTTTGTCAGGTACCCGTGTTGAGCCGTTGGAGGCTTTGGCAAAGGAATTGGGCGCGCGCGCGCATATCTTGCCATGTAATCTCAGCGATCCAGAGGCTGTAGAGGCCCTTCCAAAGCAAGCCGTTGAGGCGATGGGCAGTGTTGATATTTTGGTGAACAATGCTGGCATAACGCGTGACAATTTGTTCATGCGATTGTCAGACGACGAATGGCAGTCTGTTCTGGATGTTAATCTGACCGCGACCTTCAAACTGTGCAAAGGCGTTATCCGAGGCATGATGAAGTCACGCTGGGGGCGGATCATCAACATATCCAGTGTTGTTGGTGCAACGGGAAACCCTGGACAGGCGAACTATGCGGCCTCAAAGGCGGGCATGGTGGGGATGTCTAAGTCTTTGGCCTATGAAGTTGCGAGCCGCGGCATCACTGTAAACGCAGTTGCGCCTGGGTTCATCACGACTGCGATGACAGACAAACTGACAGATGATCAAAAAGCGGGCATTTTGACCCAAGTTCCAGCCGGACGCATGGGTGAGCCTGCGGAAATTGCGGCAACCGTTCTGTTTTTGGCAAGCTCGGAAGCGGGATATTTGACAGGTACAACCTTGCATGTGAATGGCGGGATGGCCATGTTGTGAGGATCGCTGCACGAACCGCTAGGTTTTGTGTGGTGTCAAACCGTTTGCCATCGCGGCGGTCTGTGCTATAGGCGGCGCAGATTTGATCCGGCGGTGTTCGGATCCCTCGAGCAATTGGGGAAAGAGCCGTCTTTGCGAAAGCTGAGACAATACCACCTGCGCCTCGTTGATTTTGAGGCAGGGGCAAATTATGGGCCAAGGCCCTGAATGTGAGGACTTAACATGAGCGACATCGCAGACCGCGTAAAAAAGATCGTTGTGGAACATCTGGGCGTTGAAGAAGACAAAGTAGCCGAAAACGCTTCTTTCATCGATGATCTGGGCGCTGATAGCCTTGATACAGTTGAGCTGGTTATGGCGTTCGAAGAAGAGTTCGGAATTGAAATTCCTGATGACGCTGCCGAAACCATTCAGACCTTTGGCGACGCTGTAAAGTTCATCACCGAAGCGTCCTGATTTCAGGTTCTCTCGCCTTGTTGGGTTGAGAAACACGCTATAAGAATTTGTAAAGGCACTGGTTTGACGATCAGTGCCTTTTCGCTTTTTCGGCACAGATGTGCCATGCTGTTGCCCGCATTTTCGCGTCTTAGTTAACGAAACGTGACTTCGAAAGGTCCGAGCAGTGCGCGTAGTGCCGACTATAAACACACCCCGATTGCGTCTTCGCGCCATGCGGCCAGAAGACTTTCCTCGCTTTGCCGAGATTTGGGCCAATCCAGAGGTCGTTCGCTACATTGGTGGTGAGCCTTGGAGCGAGCATCAAGCTTGGACATCGTTTCTACGGAATGTTGGGCAATGGCAACTGACCGGATTTGGTCAATGGGCTATTGAGCATCGAGACACCCAGACAATGATCGGTCAGGTCGGCTTTTTCAGTGGCGGTCGTGGTTTTGGTGTCGAGTTTGATTCGTTTCCTGAAGCGGGCTGGGTTCTTGATTCTGACTATCATGGAAGTGGCTTGGGGGGAGAGGCTGCTTCGGCTGCCCACGAGTGGTTCGACCGTGTTGTTACAGGTCCGCTGGTTGCAGTCTTGGATTTAGATAATCTTGCCTCGCGCGCGATTGCAACGAACCTGGGCTACCGGCTGTTGGAAGAGCGCAGCTATAAAGGTTCATTGGTTGAACTTGTGCGCCGCAAAGGTATGGCTTTGAGTTAACGTCTTTATTGCCGGTGGTATGGATCAACGGTTCTGATCGCACCCCAAGTAGATGGCCGCCTTAGCACGGTGTGTCGATGATCTCGTGGTCAATTTATCCTCGGCCAACACTTCACCTCAGAGAGTTCATTCCTTCTCCTGACGTCCTGCTCTTGCCCCCATCCCCTTGGGCGAGGTATGTGGTTGCGAAACAATTGATCCCTGCAACGAAGGATTAGCAATGCGCAGAGTAGTTGTGACAGGCCTAGGACTTGTAACCCCCTTAGCGAGTGGCGTTGAGGCGACGTGGTCGCGCCTTCTGGAGGGTCAATCCGGAGCAGGCACAATCGAGCGATTTGACGCGTCTCATCTCGCGACCAATTACGCCTGCGAAGTTCCGCGTGGCGACGGTTCTGACGGCACTTTTAACGCTGACGAATGGATGGCTCCAAAAGAGCAGCGCAAAGTTGATGACTTTATTCTATTTGGAATTGCGGCGGCAGAAATGGCCGTGAAAGACGCTGGTTGGACGCCGACCGATGAAGAAGACTTGCTTCGTACCGGCGTAATGCTTGGCTCAGGCATTGGTGGTCTGTCATCTATTGCCGATACGGCAATTTTGATCAAAGAGCGAGGTCCGCGTCGTGTGTCTCCATTCTTTATTCCGGGGGCTTTGATCAACTTGATTTCTGGACAGGTTTCGATCCGCTTTGGTTTTAAAGGGCCAAACCATTCAGTTGTAACGGCGTGTTCCACGGGCGCGCATGCGATTGGCGATGCAAGCCGGTTGATTCAGCATGGTGACGCCGAAGTCATGATCGCTGGTGGCGCAGAAGCAGCCATTTGCGAGATTGGGATCGCCGGCTTTAACGCCTGTAAGGCCCTGTCCACCAAACGTGCCGAGGACCCTAAGGGTGCCAGTCGTCCCTATGATGCTGATCGTGACGGGTTCGTCATGGGTGAGGGGGCCGGTGTTGTTGTTCTGGAAGAATACGAGCATGCCAAAGCGCGTGGCGCCAAAATCTATGCCGAAGTTCTTGGGTATGGTTTGTCCGGTGATGCGTACCACATCACGGCACCTTCCGAGACCGGAGAAGGCGGCGAGCGTTCTATGCGTGCTGCACTGAAGAATGCGGGGCTTGAACCGAAGGACATTGACTACATCAACGCACATGGCACGAGCACTATGGCGGATACCATTGAGCTGGGAGCCGTTGAGCGCATGCTGGGCGATGCCGCGGGGTCAGTCACCATGTCATCAACGAAGTCCTCTACAGGCCACTTGTTGGGGGCAGCCGGAGCTATTGAGGCGATCTTTAGCATTCTGGCGATACGCGATCAGGTCGTTCCGCCAACGATCAACTTGGACAATCCCGACGTGGACACACAGATCGATCTGGCGCCGAATGCGAAACGAGAGCGTAAGGTTGAGGTCGCATTGTCGAACTCATTTGGGTTTGGTGGAACGAATGCCAGCGTCATCTTCGGCAAGGTAAGCTAATGTGGCGTCATATTGCTTCTAACGGGGTTACGTTCCTTGCAGTCGCGCTGTTTCTTGTGGGCGGACTGGTTTTGTGGGGGCGCAGCGCCTACGTCGCTGAAGGCCCGCTAGAACAAGCTATCTGTTTGCAGGTGGCATCTGGGTCTAACATGTCCCGCGTGAGTAAGTCTTTGGGCGACCAAGGGGCCGTTGCGAGCGCATCGTTGTTTCGTATTGGTGTAGACTATTCCGATAAAGCGAGTGATCTGAAGGCAGGCAGCTTTTTGATCCAACCAAAGGCCTCTATGTCTGAGATTGTTGATATCATCACGCAAGGCGGTGCGAGCACGTGTGGCACTGAAATCGTCTACCGAATTGGTATCAACAAGATGAGCGTTCAGGTCCGAGAACTTGACCCAGCTACGAACGCTTTTGTCGAAAAGGCATCCTTTGAGCCAGCTGCCGAAGACGCCCCTGCGCTTTATGAAGAAATGAAAACCAAAACTGATACGCGGTTTCGTGTGGCATTGGCAGAAGGTGTGACCAGCTGGCAGGTGGTTGATAGCCTTAAAAGCATTGATCTTCTTGAAGGGGAGATCGCTGAGTTGCCAGCCGAAGGGACGCTGGCCCCTGACAGTTATGAGGTCACGACCGGCCAAAACCGCAACGCGATTGTGGACCGTATGCAGTCTGCGCAACAGCAGTTGCTTGCAGAAGCTTGGGCCGCACGTGATCCGGATTTGCCGCTTGCAACGCCCGATGAAATGCTTGTTCTTGCATCAATCATCGAAAAGGAAACCGGAGTGGCCGAAGAGCGTCGACAAGTGTCATCTGTCTTCATCAATCGGCTGAACCAAGGCATGAAATTGCAAACCGATCCGACCGTCATTTATGGTGTGACCCGTGGCGAAGGCGTTTTGGGTCGCGGATTGCGCCAAAGTGAACTTCGCGCCGAAACGCCTTGGAATACATACGTTATTCCGGCTTTGCCGCCGACCCCCATTGCCAATCCCGGCCGGGCATCGCTGATGGCGGCAGGTGATCCTGATGACACTCCATACATCTTTTTCGTGGCCGATGGCACAGGCGGACATGCCTTTGCGGTGACCCTTGCGGAGCACAACAAAAATGTCGCTACTTGGCGTCAGATTGAAGCTGATCGGAGTGACAACTAGCCGGTTTAGAAGCAGCATCGCGTCAGATTTTTGTTAGTGATTTCTTAAGTGTAGCGTACGGTGAAAAGCAGATCTTGCTTGACTCAGCGTCCGTGCTCACGTATAGGTTGTGACATACTAAAAGAGTACAATCAATAAAGCCCGCGGAATTCTCTGCGGGTTTTTTGTTGTGCAAACCGGACGGCGTTTTCGTCCTAGAGGTCATAATCCCATGCCAGACAAGACCCCAGAAGAACAGATTGCCTACGTCCAGAGTTTGATGACGTCGGTGACAGAGACTTTGGAATCGACACGGCAAGAATTGGAAGTGTTGGGCGCTGCTGCAGATGAAAGTAGCGCGTCGGCAGCTTCTGACGGTAGCAAATCAGCTGCTAGAATTAAGACCCTGATCGTAACTCTATCCAGTTTGGAGGCATCTATTGTCAAACTTCGGTCCAATCAAACCGGCGCAGTCGCTGGATGCACTCCCCTCGATCTTGAGCGTGCTAGACTTGAAATCGGGAGCCGCTTGGCTCGCCTCAGAGCCGCAGCAGGTTCAGGAGACGTTTCTGAATGAGTTGACGGAAGAAGAGTTGGCGGCCTTGCCCTACTTGTTTCGGTTTTGGGCTTTGCCGCATCAGTTGCCTCCCGAAGGCGACTGGAGGTCATGGATTGTTTTGGGCGGTCGCGGTGCAGGCAAAACCCGTGCAGGAGCTGAATGGGTGCGGACACAGGTAGAAGGTGACCTGCCTATCGACCCTGGACTTTGTCGTGCCTTTGCTTTGGTTGGCGAAACCATAGAGCAGGCCCGCGATGTAATGGTTTTTGGAGAAAGCGGAATTCTGGCTTGTTCGCCTGCGGATCGCAGACCTGAATGGCAAGCCTCTTTTAAGCGATTGATCTGGCCCAATGGAGCAGTTGCACAGGTTTATTCGGCGCATGACCCTGATCGTTTGCGGGGCCCTCAGTTTGATGGCGCATGGGTTGACGAGCTTGCGAAGTGGAAGAAAGGGGCACAGACATGGGATATGCTTCAGTTTTGCCTCAGGCTTGGGTCTGATCCGCGTGTTTGCGTCACGACCACGCCGCGCAATGTCCCTGTTTTGAAAGACTTGATGTCTTTGCCAACGACCATTGTGACATCCGCAACCACCCGTGCCAATCGTGCCAATCTTGCAAAACCATTCTTGGACGAGGTCTACCGTAGATACGAGGGCACGCATTTAGGTCGCCAAGAGTTGGAAGGGGTTTTGATCACTGAAACGGAAGGTGCCTTATGGTCACGCCGCATGCTTGATCAATGTGCTACGGACATTATTCCGGAATTAGATCGCATTGTCGTCGCACTGGATCCTTCTGTATCCAATGGGTCCAAGAGTGACGAATGTGGTTTGATCGTTGCAGGTGCGACCTTGCAAGGCGCGCCTTCTGAATGGAGAGCTTATGTGCTTGCCGATGAAACCTTGAGTGCCGCGTCTCCTATGGCGTGGGCGAAACGGGCCGTGGATGTATTTCATTTGCACAATGCAGACCGGCTTGTGGCCGAAGTTAATCAAGGCGGTATGATGGTTTCGCAGGTTGTTCACCAGATTGACCCTTCAATTGCATTCAAGG